>ONCZ01000134.1 GCA_900316445.1 uncultured Prevotellaceae bacterium
TCATTACCTGTACCCATCTTCGAGAGGTAGGTTCCCTCTATAGTTGTCAGCAAGGCATCGTCCTTGATTCTCACCAACGGACGGGAACCTTTTACTTCCACACCTTTCAGCTTGTAACTGTCGGGCTGCATCCGAATTGTGCCGAGTTCTGTACTATGACAATATTTGTAAACGGTCTTATATCCAATGAAGGAGATGCGGGCGAGGACTGGATTTGTTTCACAGGGGATGACGAAGAGACCAGCCTCGTTACTTACGCCTCCACCTATGAGAGTAGAATCAGATGGATGAAGCAGGTAAACATTGGCGTATGCAACGGGCTGACCGGATTCCGTTTTCTGTATGCATTCCACGAAGATCTTCTTTCCTTCCTCTTCGGTACTTGTAGTGACGCGGATAGGATAGAAGCCTATCATTTGCTGGATGGCTTCGGGCAGATGCTTGTTCTTGACAGTTGTCGTGATACGAAAGTCCTCCAGTTCGTTGTAGAGGAAGTAGATGGTGTAACCCGTCTGTTGCTCACTGAGTTGTCTCAGCGCATCAGAGAGGGATACGTTATTGTATTCACGCGATATTCGCTTCTGTGCTTGTGTACTGACAGTCAGTAGCAGGGCAAGAATGAGAGTAATATATCTGTTCATGGCGGCTGACTATTTTACGGTGATTTGATTATCGTTCAGTGTAATGTTCAGACGCTCGAACTGATTGAGGTCACTGACGACTTTTTCGATGCCCTTCTGCGGATGCCACATAAAATGCGGCTATCTCCGGCAGCATCTTTTCCAATGGAATATTGTCGTAGATGATAGGCTGCGGTGCTGCGATGGTGTCTGTGGTCAGCGTATCAGTAGGAGTATAGTCTGCGGGCTTTGGTGTATTGACGACCTCCTCAGTCTTTGGCGTATTCTGCTGAGTGTATCTTACAATCTGAATGGCAGCAAAGGCAATACCTGATACAAACAATACTCCGATGAAAGAGGCTGCAATCTTCATCCAGTCAAAACTATGTTGCTGGGGCTGGATTTTTTGATTGAACTTTTGCCATGCAGCATCTACATCAATGGGCTTTTCTGCCTGACGCTGGCGACTGCTGCGCTTGGTTTCTACCACCATGCGGTAGGTCTCACGTGTATCTTCATCACGGTTGATGATGTCCTGGATTTCCTGCTCAGTGTATGCTTCAGGGTTGTCGAGCATTTCAAGTAGCTGGCGGATGTTTTCACTTGTCGTTTCCATTGCAATAACCTTTTAATGTTTGAAGTGATTACTGATTCTCTGAATGCTTTGGGCGAGATATTTGTAGGCGGTATTCGGATTCAGACCAAGCCGACGGGCAATCTCTGCGATAGTCAGATCTTCGTCGAAACGGAGGTGGAAGATGCTGCGATGCGGTTCTTCCAGTTGCTCGTCCACGAAAGTCGAAATATCTTCAAGTTGCTCCAATTGTCTGTCAATGGGTTGCAGGTCTGTCTCGTCTTCTATAGGCAGGAGGTTCTTCATCCGTTCGTGCAGTTGCATTTGTCGTATCTTGTTTAGACAAGCATTGCGTACGGCAATAAGGAGATAGGAATCGTTCTTGGGCAGAATGTCGCTGTCGGCAATCCGCAGGAAGATGTCCTGTACCACGTCCTCAGCCTCGCCGTCATCGCCCAACAAGACTCTGGCCAGATGAATCATCTCACTGTAGTTCTGGCGGAAAAGCTGTTCAAGTATTCTCTTATCAAGCATATCAGTCTTTTGTTATTTGCACCCCGTTTTAGGGCACTTCTATATATAAGACACTTCAGACCCCTCGTTTTTTTACGGAAACGCTATTTTTTTTCATTTTTCTTGTTATTGAAACCATTTTGGGTACAAAGGTACACCTTATTTATTTAAATGGAGTCGAAATTGCAAGAAATCGCATAAGATAAGGGTGTTTTGCACTGAATTTCACAAGCTAACTTTTCTGTCGCGAATTTCACCTGAATTTCACCGACCCCAAAACAAAAACGAGCTACATCTCTGTAAGAAATCAGAGGGACATGAAATCAGAGGTCTTTGATCTTTTTCAAACAGAGGTGTGGGAGGTCAAAGACCCTTGATTGGTTCATATGCCGATTAGAAATTTGCTTTAGAGAGAATGGCCCGTGCCTCGGCTATCTCGCGACTGAAATCAATGGAGCCGCGACGCTCCTCACTCTTCTCCATCAATTGGTCGAAACGGTCGGA
>ONCZ01000063.1 GCA_900316445.1 uncultured Prevotellaceae bacterium
GCACTCATGTCTTTATGCGTTTTCTTTACGTAAAATATTCAGTCCTTCACGCACGATGCGCTGCAATTCAAGTTTCGAGCTGTCCACGAACTCTGCCAGTGCAAAGTCCTCAGGACTAATCTCATAGATACCCAGAGCCTCCTGACGGTCGATATCGCCGGCGATGATGGCTTTGATCAGGTATTCACCATAGATATCCATCGGCAGCACCTTGTCGTACTCACCGCTCATAATCATGTGGCGCTCACCACCCTTGATACGGGCATCGAGCGCATACTGCTTCTTGCCACACAGCCAGGAGAAATAACTGCGGCTGACAGAGAACTGATTGAATCTGGGAAGTATCCAGCCCAGCATCTCGTCGGCATCGTTACCCTCGGGAATGACGGTGATCTCAGAGGTGTGAGCCCCTAAGAAACCTTCCTTCGTCGTCGGTTTGCCGGTCAGCACGTTACCGTTGATAATGCGCACGCTCTTCGAGGCATCATAGCTGTTCGACAGCAGGGTTGAGAGTTCCTCACCCACGAGCATATCGACATACGCGGGATTGTTGATCTCACTGCCGCAGAGGGCCACGGTACGCTTCAGGTCCACCTTGCCCGTATTGAACAGACGGCCGATGAAGAGCACCACCGTCGGATCGCCGATGGTCCACACTACCTCACCCTTGTTCACCGGGTCGAGATGGTTCACCTGCACACCCACATTACCTGCGGGGCACTTGCCCTTGAACACATTCACCTCCACATTCTTCATGCCTTCGAGCGATGAGCCTTCACCCACGCCGAGGTAGGTCTTCGCCATCTTCGACAGGGCGGTGAGACCAGTCTGGAAATCCTGTTCCTGACCTTTCACCTCATACTCGAAGCTCGCAGCCAGAGGCTTATCCCTCAGGGCTGACACGAAAATTGCCTTAGGCTTCGTCTCCGGATTGGTAGACACTGCGTAAGGCAACTGGTTGATGTAACCAAAGAGTCCTGCTTCCAACAGGCAGTTCATCACCTGCTCACCATTGAGTTTGCTGACGTCCTGCTTGCCGAAGTCCTTATACTCCTGCGTGGCATCAGCCTCCACCTTGATGCAGAGCACTTTACGACGTTCACCGCGCACCACCTCACGGACGGTTCCGCTGACGGGCGAGGCAAACTTCACTTGCGGGAACTGCTTGTTGACAAACAGCGCATCCCCGGCTTTGACCTTCTCACCTTCCTTGACGACCACCTTCGGAGTGACACCCTCGAAATCGTCCGGAACAAGTGCAAACTTGCCGTTCGATTTCAGCTGGATCTTCTTCTCCTCAGCCCGTCCTTTCAGGTTGATGTCCAAGCCTTTTCGTAAACTAATCACATTTGCCATTTATATAAAATTTAGTTGAATAGTTGGATTAAACGACGCAAAATTAATAAAAATTAGGTATATAAAGCACAAAAATTGACAGAAAAATGAAAAAAAACCGATTATTTGTATTATTTTTGCAAAATAATTGCGCCGGAGGGCTTTTTTTTGCCACTTCGGACTGACAAAATGATTAAGAATTCGCAGCAACTGAGTGAGAATATTTAAGTGGATTTTCAGCATCGTCCTCTGGACAGTCATCGCACTGAATGTGATAGCGTTCGGCGTCACCCGACTGCCCGTTTCTCAGCATTTCCTCGGCGACAAGGTGTCTGGCTTTGTCAGTGAACTCCTGGGCACCGAGGTGAGCGTCGGACGAGTGGACCTGGGACTCCCGAGCCGACTCATCCTCGACGATCTCGTGATCCACGACCAGCAACAGAAGGAGATGATCCGTGCCGCCCGAGTGTCGGTGAAGATAGACATCCTCCCGATGCTGGAAGGAAAGGTCGCCATCAACTCCGCACAGCTCTTCGGTGCCCGGTTCCATTTGTACAAGCCCAATGCCGACGCACAGACGAACTTTCAGTTCCTCATCGACTCCCTCGCCTCGAATGACACCACCACCCACAAACCCCTTGACCTGCGGGTGAATTCCCTCATCGTGCGGCACGCCATCGTCGCCTACGACCAGCTCGACCAGCCTGAAACCGAAGGACGCTTCAACCCCTCGCACCTGCAACTCGACAACATCAGTGCCCACATCAACCTGCGTGCCCTCACCGATGACTCACTGAACGTCACCGTGAAGCGCCTCAGTTTCAATGAACTGTCAGGTCTCTCCGTCAACCGTCTGGGATTCCGTGTGGAGGCCGACCGTCAGCATGCGCTGTTGCGTGACTTCCTCCTGGAGATGCCCAGCACGAAGCTGAAAATCGACACCCTGATGGCTTCCTATCAGCTTAACGGAAATGACCTCGTCAAGGGTTCCCTGTCTTTTGCAGGTGACATCTCAGATACATACATAACACCCTCAGACCTAAGATGTTTCGAGCCGATATTAAAGAATTACCAAAGGCCACTCTACCTCACCTCAACCTTCAACGGAAGTGACCTCCGGCTCAACATTCCCAGCTTCAGGCTCAACACCTCAGAGGAAGATGTAGATATCCACGTGGACGGCTGGCTCGAAGACTACCAGCACCCCTCAGCCTGGCACCTGCAGATGCACCGTGTCCAGCTCTCCGACGCCAGCATCGACTTTCTCTCGAAGGTCATCCCCGGCTGTCCTCCGGAGATCACACGCCTCGACGGCCTGCAGATGCTTGGCACCTTCGACCAGGACCACAACGGTCTGATGTCACTCCAGAGCACCATCCTCTCTGGCGCCGGCAACATCGAGGTACAGGGCACGATGGACAGCCAACAGCACTTCGACTGTCTGTTACAGACCGAGGAACTCAACCTGCGACAGCTGCTCAACGCCTCCGACCTCGGCAGTCTCATCGCCCGGATCTCCCTCCACGGCAATCTCACTCCTCACTCCTCACTCCACACTCCTCTAAAGGACATCCAGGCCGAAGGACTCATCACCCACTTCGACTACAAGGGCTATCCCTACCAGAGCATCCATATCGACGGCGACTTCGCCAACAACACCATCTCCGGTGCCGTCAGCATCGACGATCCCAACGTCAAACTCGACCTCATGGGACAGCTCAGCAACCTCATCACTGAAGCCAGGCATGCCCGGCACGACGTGATAGTAGATGGTGTCATCACACGCTTCGCACCTGCCGCCCTCCATCTCTCCGACGAATTCGAAGAAGGCGTCATCTCCGCCGACATCCATGCCGACTTCACCGCCAGCAGTCTGAACGACGCCCAGGGCACCGTCCGCATCAGCAACGCCGGTCTCTCCGCCACTACCAACCACCGTGCCTACCGCCTCGACAACTTCATCGTCACCTCTGGCTATGAGAACGACATTCACTTCGTCTCCCTGAAGAGCGACTTTGCCGACGCCACCATCCGGGGAGAATTCGACTATGCCACCTTGCCACAGAGCATCATCGGCCTCGTAGGCACCCGACTCCCTACCCTGCCGGGACTGCCACCTGTACGCGACGACACGAACAACAACTTCAGCCTGCGTCTCATGATGAGCAAGACCGACTGGCTGCAACGATTCCTTGGCATCGACCTTGTGCTCCGCCAGCCCATTATGCTCAATGCCCGCGTCAACGACCATACCCGGGAGATCTACCTTGAAGGCGACATCCCCGCCTTCGCCTATAACGGTGCACTATATGCCGACGGCATCGTCAACATCAGCAGCCCTGGTGACACCCTCAAATGCGACGTGGGCATCCGTAAGATGCTCGACGACGGACACACGATGACAGCCATAGCCAACCTCCGCGCCGCCAACAACAAGCTCAACGCCTCGCTCTCCTGGGACAACCACAACCCCGCTCAGCAGGTCAGCGGACAGATGAACGGCATCATCCAGCTCTACCACAACCTCAACAACGAGCCCGAGGCCCACATGCGTGTCATACCCTCGCACATCGTCCTCAAAGACGGTCTGTGGGAGGTGGAACCCTCCGACATTATTTATAATAAGCACCACCTGCTCGTCGATAACTTCATGGTGCATCGCGGAAAACAGCATATCCTCATCGACGGCATCGCCTCCAAGAGCCATCACGACTCGCTCTCCGTCGATCTCAATCAGGTGGAAGTGGAATACATCCTCGACCTCGTCAATTTCCACTCCGTCGAATTCAGCGGCAAGGCTACCGGACGGGCTACGGGACGCGCACTCTTCGACAAATTCGCCGCCAATGCCGACATCCGCGTCGATGACTTCAAGTTCGAGAACGGACGCATGGGTGTGCTCCATGCCAACGCCAACTGGAACCAGGACGCCCAGCAGATCGACATCCGTGCCGTGGCGAAGGACGGCCCCGGTGTCAACACCTACGTCAACGGATTCATCTCGCCCGTCCACAACACCATCGACCTCGGCATCCGCGCCGACAGCACCTACATCGACTTCATGCACAGCTTCACCCAGAGCTTCATCAGTCAGATCACGGGCCACACCAGCGGCGACCTGCGGCTGGCAGGCACCCTCGACAACATCAACCTCACGGGACAGCTCGTCGTGGGCGGCAACCTCACCATCGAGGCGCTGAACACCACCTACTACCTCGACCGCGACACTGTCACGTTCATCCCCGACGACATCCGCCTGAACCGTCTGCCCCTCCACGACCGCGACGGTAACATGGCCTACCTCTCCGGCGGCATCCACCACCGACACCTCACCCACCTCACCTTCGACCTGCAGGCCGAGGCCAACAACCTCCTGGCCTACGACTACCCCGACTTCGGCGAGTCCTCCTTCTACGGCACCGTCTATGCCTCTGGCATCGTCAACATCGAGGGTCGTCCCGGTGAAGTGTCCATCGACTGCAGCGTCACCCCCCAGAAGAACTCCTTCTTCGTCTATAACGCTGCCAACCCCGATGCCGTATCACGGTCGGAGTTTATTGTGTGGGAAGATTCTTCGAGGAGTGAGGAGGGAGGAGTGCGGAGTGAGAATAGTCCTGTACCAGATAATTCCCTCCAAGGTAATCTCACTTCACACTCCACACTCCACACTCCCCGAGACAGAACCGACATCTACCTCAACCTCCTCATCACCGCCACGCCCGACGCCACCCTCCGCCTGCTGATGGACGCCAACACCAACGACTACATCACCCTCAACGGCGACGGCAACATCCGCGCCACCTACCACAACAAGGGCGCCTTCAATATGTTCGGTACCTACAACGTCGACCACGGCACCTACGGCGTCACCATCCAGAACATCATCAAGAAGAACTTCCTCTTCAACCGAGGCGGCACCATCATCTTCAGCGGCGACCCCTATCAGGCCGCACTCAACCTGCAGGCCGTACACACCGTCAGCGGTGTCAGCCTCTCAGACCTGAACATCGGCAACTCGTTCTCCTCGAACACCATCCGCGTGAACTGTCTCATGAACATCTCTGGCATCGCCGCCGCTCCACAGGTGGACTTCGACCTCGAGATGCCCACCGTCAATGCCGACGAACAGCAGATGATACGCTCCATCATCAACGGCCAGCAGGAGATGAACCAGCAGGTGATCTACCTCCTCGCCATCGGTCGCTTCTATACCCAGGGCGTCAACAGCATGGCCAACAACGCTCAGAACGACCAGACCTCGCTCGCCATGCAGAGCCTCCTCTCAGGCACGCTCTCCGCTCAGATCAACAACGTCCTCAACCAGTTCCTCAAGAACGACAACTGGAACTTCGGTGCCAACATCACCACCGGCAACGAGGGCTGGCACAACGCCGAATACGAAGGCATCGTCAACGCCCGCATGCTCAACAACCGCCTGCTCTTCAACGGACAGTTCGGCTACCGCGACAACGCCAAGCAGGCCACACCGTCGTTCATCGGCGACTTCGACGTGCAGTACCTCCTCAACCCCAACGGCAACCTCGCCCTGAAGGTCTATAACCAGACCAACGACCGCTACTTCACCAAGTCCTCCCTCAACACCCAGGGCCTCGGCATCATCATGAAGAAGGATTTCAACGGCCTCCGCGACCTCTTCACCCCCCAGAAGCGCAAAAAGAAGAAAAACAAATAAAACAAAAGAAGATTATGGAAAAGAAAACTGATACCCTATTTGCATCGCTACTCGGCATATTTATGTTTTTTGTGCCGGTAAATGCTAATGCGCAGAATCGTGCAGGTAATCTTAATGCGCCATCCAGTCCAACGCAAATCGAGGTTAGGGAACGCACGATCAGCGACTTGCTCTATTTCCCTTTCACGTGTATCGAAGACCCTATGACCACAAGAGAACAGGCCTGGCAGGTGGTGACAGACATCTTTGGTAACTGCGAAAGCATTAATCTCTACCCGGGTCTTCATGCTGGTGTAGTCTTCGATTTCACCTATCGCGGGATTCCCATCGGCATTTGTAATTATGACTGGTATGACAATAGAACTTGGTATGACTTCTTTTTTGAAACTAAAAACGAGGCTGATCAGTTCTATAACGATCTCGTCAATGACATATGTGGTGCAGGCATCCCGCTCACTAAAGACAATCTGTATGGTGGTATGTCGAACCGCAAGAAGCCTGTTTCCGTCTTCAAATGGGTGAGTGTCGATGCCCCGGTGAAGGTAAAAGAAGTCAGCCCGTCAAACATTGAGACCGCCGATCACGTCGGAAAATACAAAGTGGAATTAGGTGTTATGAAAACAAAGAAATAATTTGAAGTTAGCTCAAGCACCGTACGTTTCTTCCAGCGGAAGTAAACATTATTTACCAATATCTCGGGCAGCCATAAGCTGCCTTTTTTAGGTCATTTCCGTGCCTTTGACTTTCCATAGACGAAAGTCGGACTTTCCTTACTTGAAACCTCGACTTTCCTTAGACCAAACTCTGAGTTTATATAGGGCTCTCTCCGTTGCGCTATTCACAATCATGTAGATGTAAACTATTTTCAAAAGACAACCATCTTATTCATTATGCATTGTGCAATTGTGCAATTGGTCTTATCCGTTGGTTCAAAATTCTTTCAAATTTATAATAATATTATATATATATATTGTAATATATATATAATATTAAATATAATAGATTGTTTTTTCCTGCACAATGAAAACCACTAATTGCACAATTGCACAATGCACTCAAACAGGATCTCACATTGTGCCCTAAATTTATTGAGATTTCCAATTATTTTGAGGATAATTTGCAAATTTGAAGAATTTTTCGTATCTTTGCAACTGATTATTTGAAAATCGATAAGAGATAAATGACAATATATGCAATACGAACAGACTTTCAATGCGATAGACAATATCCTGCGCAACGAGGCGGGATGCAGCACAGAGTTGGACTATCTGGAGCAGACCTCCTGGCTGCTGTTCCTGAAGTATCTCGACGACCTGGAGAATGAGCGGGACATGAAGGCTATGCTTTCCGGCAAGCAGTATAAGCCCATCATCACGGGCTATATGCGCTGGAGCCAGTGGGCTGCCCCGAAGACCAAAGAAGGGAAGATCGACGATGTGAACGTTATGACGGGGCCTGACCTCGCCAAGTTTGTGGATGAAAAGCTCTTTCCCTATCTGCGCGATTTCCAGAAGACGGCCAGCAGCGCCAATACGCTGGAATATAAGATTGGTGAGATCTTCGCAGAACTGCGCAACAAGATCACCTCGGGCTATAATCTCCGTGAGATCATCAACAAAATAGATGAACTGCACTTCCAGAGTGCCGAGGACAAGCACGAGATGACGGTGCTCTATGAGAGTAAGATTGCCAAGATGGGCAATGCCGGGCGCAACGGTGGAGAGTATTACACACCCCGTCCGCTGATTCGTATCATCGTGAAGGTCGTTGATCCTCAGATCGGCGAGACCGTCTATGATCCAGCCTGCGGATCTGCGGGATTCCTCTGCGAAGCCTTCAACTATATGAAGGAGAAGGTGCATGGCACTCAGGATTCCAAGACGCTGCAGGAGGACACGTTCTATGGCGTAGAGAAAAAGCCCCTGCCGTATATCATCGCCACGATGAACATGATCTTCCACGGCGTGGCAGCTCCCAATATCATCAGAGGTAACACGCTGGCCATCAACCTGAGTCAGATTCAGGAGAGTGACCGCAAGAAGGTGATCCTTGCCAATCCGCCGTTTGGTGGCTCTGAGCGTGGTGAGGTGAAGCAGAACTTCGACATCAACACCAGCGAGACGGCCTATATGTTCATGCAGCACTTCATCAAGATGCTGAAGACTGGAGGCCGTGCGGGTATTGTGATCAAGAACACCTTCCTGAGCAATGGCGATGCCTCGGCACTTCGTAAGCTGCTGTTGGAGCAATGCAATCTGCATACCATCCTCGATCTGCCGTCTGGCGTGTTCCAGGGTGCAGACGTGAAGACGGTGGTGCTCTTCTTCGAGAAAGGAAAGAAGACGGAGAAGATATGGTATTATCAGTTGAATCCCGGTCGCAACCTCGGCAAGACCAATGCCCTGAATGAAGAAGACCTGGCTGATTTCCTAAGACTTCAGAAGACGAAAGCCGACAGCGAGAATTCTTGGATTGTAGACTGTAGAGATTTAGGCGAGGATTGTGACCTCTCCGTGAAGAACCCGAATAAGGTGGAGGAGAAGGATGAGCGCACGCCACAGGAAGTTTTTGAAAATCTGAATAATCTGCAATCTAAGGCTGATGATATTTTGGAGGCTCTTCAAGAAGAGTTCTGGAAAGACGATATTGATGACGTTTTCGGCTTTGCCGACGAAAACAGCGACGATTATATCGTTAATCACCGACTCACGAAAGAAGAGAAGCGCGAATATGACGAACTTGTGAAACAGGCTGACGAACTCAGAGAAATGAAGAAATCAGCCAGTTCTGATGAAAGAGATAGCCTAAAGAGGAAGGTTTCAAAATTGTATGAAAGGATGGAAGACCTCATCAATAAATACAAGGATGATGATGAGTATGTGGAGGCGGACTATGAAGCATTGTCAGAAGATAACAAGCAAAAGATTGATGCCCTTGATGAAGAGATCGAGGCGCTTGAAAAGAAATCGAGTGAGTTCAGGAAGCCCATCGCAGACCAGATAAATGCGCTCCTCAAAAAGAAGGAAATAATATATAAAGAGAATCGCAAATGAAAGAGGGTTGGACATATAAGAAATTAGGGGAAGTTGGATCTTTCATTCGCGGAGGAGGCTTCCTTAAAAGGGATTTTGTGGAAAATGGAATTCCTTGTATTCATTATGGACAAATTCATACGATATTAGGTTCAGTTACCAAGGAACATCTCACATCTATTCCAGAAGCACTTCGAACAAAGACGAGATTTGCTTCAAAGGGTGATGTTATATTTGCAATAACAAGTGAGGACGTAGAAGGTTCATGCAAGTGTACAGCATGGATGGGTGATTATGATGTCGCAGTTGGAGGACATGCGGCAATCTATAAGCATAGGTTGAATCCAGCTTATGTTTCTTTATTTGCAAAATCACCTGTGTTTAATAAAGCAAAGGAAGAATTTGTTCATGGATTTAAGGTTATGGAAATTAAGCCTGCTGATATTGCGAAAATAGAGATTCCTGTACCTCCATTATCTGAACAGCAGCGGATTGTTTCTCGCCTTGATGCTGCGTTCTCTCATATTGATGAGCTGAAGGCCAATGCCGAAAAGCAACTTTCCGAAGCCCGCGCCCTCTTCCAGAAATCCCTCGCTAAAGCAATGGAGCCAAAAGAGGCATGGAGAAAATATATTTGGGGCAATATAATTAAACTGCAGAGTGGGGATAATTTGCCTGCAAAAAAAATAATTGTTGGAGAATATCCAGTATATGGCGGGAATGGAATTGCAGGTTACCATAATCAATATAATAGAGTTGGAACAAATGTTGTAGTAGGTCGAGTGGGTGCGCTGTGTGGTAATGTACATTATGTTACAGATCCATTTTGGTTGACTGATAATGGTTTTGAAGTAATCGTCAATGAAGCAATCGATGTGGACAAGAAATTCCTTAGTGGATATTTAAGGTTTTTGAATTTAGGAAAATATGCAAGGCAAACAGCTCAACCAGTGATTTCAAATGCATCTTTGAAAGATGTTGTTCTATATATTCCCTCTCTCTCCGAGCAGAAGCGGATTGTTGAGCGTTTGGATGCTCTTTCGGCTCATGTCCGTGAGTTGGAGGAGAATCAGAAGAAGATTATTTCCGAGTGCGACGCCCTGAAACAGGCATTATTAAGAAAGGTATTTGAATAACGAGATATGGACGAGAGGATACATCAAGAAGGCTATTTGGACTTTGACGAGTATATTCGTCAAGGTGAGCCAAGCCAAAAAGAAAAAGCAGGATATTGGCTGACTGCCATAGGCTTGCAGGCTGTGGATGGTCTGAAAACCTCAGACTATCTGAAGGCCACGGCCCGTAAGCATATTGAGGGAGAAATAGATATCGACGAGGCTCGTGAGTTGATAAAGGCCTATTATCGTTCAAAAACGGTGCGAGAGCCTGATGATGAAGAAAGGCAGGAAGCAGACAAGGCATCTGCCAATATTACTAAAATCCTCTCATCGAATACTTTTGATTTCAGCCCTAACGGCCTCATTTCACTTCATAGACGCATCTTTGAGGGCGTTTTCAAACATGCCGGGAAGTTGCGAGACTACGACATCACCAAGAAAGAATGGGTGCTGGAAGGTGATACCGTCAATTACCTGAATTGGGAAGATCTTCGCATGGCATTGAGTTACGACATCGAACAAGAGTGTAAATTCAGTTATAAGGGCATTTCACAAGATGATATGATAGCCCATCTTGCAAGCTTTGTATCTGGTATTTGGCAGATACATGCCTTTGGAGAGGGTAATACGCGAACAACAGCAGTATTCACGATACTCTATCTGAGGCATATTGGTTTCAAAGTCACCAATGATATGTTTGCCCAGCATTCGTGGTATTTCCGCAATGCGTTGGTGCGTGCCAACTATAAGAATGCAATGAAGGGCATCAATTATTCACCCGTCTATCTGGAGCGGTTTTTCCGTAATCTGCTGTTAGATGACCAGTGGGACCTTCGCAACCGCTATCTGCATATACGTCCCACAGCAGAATGGAGCGTGCAGCCAAATCTGACAACATCCGAACAAGTACCGAACAAGTACCGAACAAGCTCCGAACAAGTACGGCTTCTCGTATCGGTAATAGGAAAAGATCATTTGTCGTTGAAGCAGATGATGGAAAGGACTCATCTCAAACATCGTCCTAATTTCATTGATAATTATCTGACTCCGGCAATCTCCGACGGCTATGTCCGTCTGTTATATCCAGACACCCCCCGTCATCCTCGTCAGAAATATCTACTGGCCGAGAAGGGGATGGCGTTGTTTTATGAATTGACTAAGAGCGAATAAGAATATGGATGAGAGTGCAACCAGACGGAAGAAGATAGACCCTGCGCTGTATAGTGCCGGATGGGAGCAGGTGCCTGAGAGTGAGATCCTCACAGAGCAGCGGGCTTACCTGATTGCCCCTGGCCATGTGAGCGCCCTGCCTCAGAACCGCCACCCGAAGAAGGCCGACTATGTGCTGGTGTATCGGGGAAGGAAGCTCGCCATCATCGAAGCCAAGAGCGACGAGAAGGATGTGAGCGAGGGTGTGGAACAGGCCAAGCTCTATGCCGAGATGATGCAGATACGTTTCACCTACGCTTGCAACGGCGATGAGATATGGGCTATCGACATGGGTGTGAAGGACAGGGAGGGGCGTTATGTCATTCCTTCTACTGAAGGTCCTGCTGATAAGTTCCCGACACCTCAGGAACTCTGGAAGATGACCTATCCCGATCAGAAGCCGTGGCGGGATAAGTTTGTGCTCTGTCCTTTCAATCGTGGTGGTGGCAGGAGCGTGCGCTATTATCAGGAGAATGCCATCAACAACGTGCTGAATGCCATTGCCGACGGAGAGAAACGAATCCTCCTGACGATGGCCACAGGCACAGGAAAGACTTATACAGCTTTCCAAATCTGTTGGAAACTCTATGAAACCAACTGGAACACTAAAGGAACGAACCTGAAGCCTCGCATCCTGTTTATCGCTGACAGGAACATACTGGCTAATCAGGCCAAGAACGACTTCGAGCAGTTTCATGAGGATGCGATGGAGCGCGTAACGGCAGAACGTCTGAATAAGAAGACTGGCGACGGGGCTCTGAACGGAAAACTGCCGAAAGCCAGGAATATCTATTTCACCATCTTCCAGACGGTGATGGGCGATGACGATAGCGGACAGCCTTATTATAAGCAATGGCCGAAGGACTTCTTCGACTTCATCATCATCGACGAGTGCCACCGAGGCGGTGCCAACGACGAGAGTGAATGGCGCGAACTGATGAAATGGTTTGAGCCTGCTGTACAGTTAGGTATGACGGCCACACCAAAGAGAAAGGTCAATGCCAATACATACGACTACTTCGGGGAGCCTGTCTATACCTATTCCCTGAAACAGGGTATCGAAGACGGTTTCCTCACTCCCTTCCGTGTGAAGATCTCAGAGTCGAACATCGACAACCTATCAGTATGAGGAGGGCGACGATGTGGAGAGAGATATCGACATCACGAAGACCTATACGGAGAAGGACTTCTATCATGGTGACATTGAAATGAAGCAAAGGGATGAACACCGTGTGAAGGAGTTCCTTGATCAGATGGAGAATCCGGATCAGAAGTCGCTCGTGTTCTGTGCCACCCAGCAGCATGCGATGATTGTCCGTGACCTGATCAATAAGAACAAGAAAGTGCCCGACTCCAACTATTGCCAGCGGGTAACGGCTGACGATCAGGCAAAAGGTGAAGAGCAGCTGAAACTGTTCCAGAACAATGACTATATCCGGCCCACCATTCTCACCACCTCGCAGAAACTCTCTACTGGCGTGGATGCCCGAAATGTGAGGAACATCGTGCTGATGCACCCTGTGAACAATATGGTGGAGTTCAAGCAGATATTAGGAAGAGGCACCCGGCTCTTTGATGATAAGTACTACTTTACCATCTACGATTTCGTTGGAGCCCATAGGAGGTTTAATGATCCAGACTGGGACGGCGATCCCTTCTGCTCGGTATGTGGCAACTATCCGTGTACTTGCAGGAAACGGCCACCCAAGCCTTGTCCGAAGTGTGGAAAGTTCCCCTGTGAGTGTCCGCCTCCGCCACCTCCGAAGCCTTGTCCTGTATGCGGTAATCTGCCGTGTACCTGTCCAGGTGGGAACAAGAAGAAGGTGAAGGTCAGGCTTTCGCATATCAGGGAGTTGTTGTTACATACAGACTGGCATGAGCGTATTCAGTTTGGCGACGAGATGATCACACTCGGCGATTATGTTGATAAACTCAAATTGAGGCTTCCCAGTATCTTCGAGGATGATGAAGAACTGCGTGAGAGGTGGAGCCAGCCAGAGACACGTCAGCAGCTGCTCGAGCTGTTAGAGGAAAGCGGATTCCAGGAAGACAAGCTCAATATGCTGCGTGAGTTTATGGGCTATGAAGACTGTGACATGCTCGATGTGCTGGAGTTCATTGCCTACAACTCCACACCTATAGAACGAGAGCGCAGGGCTCAGATACTGCGACAGGTGGAGGCCGGGAAGCTGAACCGGCAGCAGATGGACTTCGTGAACTATGTGCTTGACCTGTATGTCAGGAACGGCTTCAAGGAGCTGGATTCCGATAAGCTCAGCACCATCCTTGAAATGAAATATCATTCGCTGACCGACGCCATGAACCAGTTAGGGCTGAAGCCCAACGAAATGAGAGCCTTCTTCCTGGATATTCAGGAGGAGCTGTATAATGGTTTGGCAGTGGTCAACTACAAAAAGCGGAATAATGCAGAGGATGAGTATATGCCTCAGTACCTCATGGCTGCAGAGCCCTTACTTCCCCCGGATCCGGATTGAGTACATCGGGCGTACATTGAAGCCGTCGACTGTCTTGTTAGTGAAGTATCGTAGAATCAATCATACCGTCCTTTAACTGTGCATTATGCAATTGTGCAATTGTGCAATTTGATATAAATTCAAACGTGACATCAAAGGGAATCGCCCGTCCCCAAGCATTACGCTGGAGGACAGGCGATTGGTTTGAAGGTTGGTGCTTGAAAGCACCTGGGTATAGAGGGTATTACTTTGAGTCAGCCTCGGCCTGCTGAGTCTCGGGGGCATCAGCACCGTAGAGGTTGTAGTAAGCGTTGTAGCGGTTGTAACCCCAGTTGCTGTTCAGACGGTCGGGATCGAGCTCCTTAGCCTTGTCGTAGTACTTGATGGCCTCCTGGTAGAGGGCCTTCTTCTGGGCGGGATCCTCGGTGTTCTGGGCGGTGATGCTGATGGCAGTGCCGGCATAGGTCTGGAGGGCGGCGTTGTCGGGCTTGAGTTCAACTGCCTTCTTCAGATACTTGGCAGCCTCGGCGGGATTGTCGTTGAGCATACCGAGACCTTTGTCGGCAAGGGCCACGAAGTTGTTGGGGTTGGCAGCAAGGGCATCGTCGAGCACCTTCTCGGCACCGGCCTTGTCGCCAGTTGCAGACAGCACGTTGTAGAGCTTCTCCATCACACCGTCGGTCTTGTGCTCAGCATAGATGTCGCGGAGCTGGCCGATGAACTTCACGGAGTCTTCCCTGGTCTTGAGACCTTCGCCGAGGATTTCGAGCTTGAGGTTCAGACAACCTTCGTACTCCTCGGGATCCTTCATGGCGATGTCGCAAAGCTGGAGGGCCTTGGCCATATCCTTGTCCTGATAGGCGAAGACGGCAGCAAAGCGGGCAACCTGTCCGAAGTAAGGCTTCTGGGCAGTGCGGTCGCAAGCAGCGAAGAGGGGTGCTGCATCACTCAGGGCGAACATCTCCCAGAATTTGCGTCCCTTGGCATTGTCCTTGGCCTGGACAGCCTCCTGACCGGCATTGACGAGAGCATTGCGGGGAGCGAGCCAGAGACGGCCGGCGTTCTTCTCGGCGAACTTCGATGCCACCTTGCCCTTTTCGTTGGGTTGCTGGTCGTACTTGTCGCATTCGATAGCGTTGACGAGGGCGTTGTAAGCCATCTCTGCCATCAGTTCCTTGTCGATGGGCTTTTCCTGCTGCCCCATCTGCTTGGCGAGCTGGTTCTCGGTCTCAATGGTGCTCTGCTTGTTGAAAGCGTCATAGGCGAGATCGACGAGCATGTTGTAGGCAGCGGCCTTCTCCTGAGCGTTGGCCAGCTGGTCGATAGAGTTCTTCACCTGAGCCTCGGCCTCTGCAAAAGCCAAGCCTTTCAGATTCTTCTTCAGCGCCTTAAAAGCGTCACTGTCACCGGCAAAGGCAGTAGCACTGGCTACAACCATCATTGCCATCATCATGATTTTTTTCATAATTCTTTGGGTTTGTTAGAAATGTTATTATTCGTTATTGTTGTTCTCTGTATCGGGTGTATCGATAGTGGTGTCGGCGGGGATCTCCTCATTGAGCACCTCGGCCTCCTCGAACTCTTCCTCTTCCTCGGAGTGCTGCACCTTGCAGACGCTGGCGATGGTGTCGTTCTTCTTGGCGAGGTTGATGAGACGGACGCCCTGTGTGGCACGGCCCATGACGCGGACGTCGGCCACCTTCAGGCGGATGAGGATGCCAGACTTGTTGATGATCATGAGGTCGTTCTCATCGGTGACCACCTTGATGGCTACCAGACGACCGGTCTTCTCGGTGATGGCGAGGGTCTTCACACCCTTTGCGCCACGGGCGGTCTTACGATAGTCCTCCACCTCAGAGCGCTTGCCGTAGCCGTTCTCTGAGACGACCATGATGGTCTCCACGTTCGGATCGTTGACGCAGACCATGCCTACCACCTCATCGTCGCCACCGTCGAGGCGCATACCGATGACACCGGTAGAGACACGGCCCATCGTACGGACGTCGTTCTCGTCGAAGCGCACGGCACGACCGTTGCGGTTGGCGAGCAGGATCTCGTTCTTGCCGTTGGTAAGACGGACGCCTACCACCTCGTCGCCCTCGTTGATGTTAATGGCGATGACACCGGCGGCGCGTACATTCTTATAAGCATCAAGGCGGGTCTTCTTGATGATACCCTGCTTGGTGGCGAACATCACGTAGTGCGACTTCAGGAACTCCTCGTCGTTGAAGTTCTTGATGCGCAGCACAGCGTTGATGGAATCGTCGGGATCGATATTGAGCATATTCTGGATAGCACGGCCCTTCGAGTTCTTGTCGCCCTCGGGGATCTCGTAGCACTTCTGCCAGTAGCAACGACCCTTCTGGGTGAAGAAGAGCAGCGTGTTGTGCATCGTGGCGGGATAGATATACTCGGTGAAGTCGTTGTCGCGATGACGGGCGGCCTTCGCACCGACACCTCCCCTGCCCTGCTCGTGGAAGTCGGCCAGCGGGGTGCGCTTGATGTAACCCATGTGGGAGATGGTGATGACCACGGGATCATCGGGATAGAAGTCCTCAGCATTGAACTCGTGGTCGAACGGGATGATCTCCGTGCGACGCTCGTCGCCGTACTTCTCCTTCACCTCCAGCAGATCGTCCTTCATCACCTGCTTGCAGCGCTCGGGGTTGTCGAGGATCTCCTGCAGGTCGGCAATGAGTTTCATGAGGTCGTCGTACTCCTGGTGGAGCTGATCGACACGCAGGCCGGTGAGCTGAGAGAGATCGACTGGATCTCGTCGAGTTCGAAGCGCTTCTCGAGGTTGCGCTGGGCGTCGGAGGGTGTCTGGCTGTTGCGGATGATGCGCACCACCTCGTCGATGTTGTTCACGGCGATGATCAAACCTTCGAGGATGTGGGCACGCTCCTGGGCTTTGCGCAGGTCGTACTGCGTGCGACGGATGGTGACATCGTGACGGTGCTCGACGAAATATTTGACACATTCCTTCAGTGAGAGCAGACGGGGACGGCCTTTGACCAGAGCGATGTTATTCACTGAGAATGAGCTCTGTAAGGCTGTCATCTTAAAGAGTTTGTTCAGGAGCACGTTGGCGTTGGCGTCGCGCTTGCAGTCGACGACGATACGCATGCCCTGACGGCCTGACTCATCGTTCACATTGGCCACGCCCTCGATCTTGTGCTGGTTGGCGAGGTCGGCGATATAGGCCACGAGATCGGCCTTGTTGACACCGTAGGGAATCTCGGTGACAACGATTTTGTCGTGGGTCTCACCACTCTCGATCTCTGCCTTGGCACGCATCACGATACGGCCACGGCCTGTCTCGTAAGCGTCGCGCACGCCCGAGAGGCCATAGATATAGGCGCCTGTGGGGAAGTCGGGACCGGGGATATACTGCATCAGACCGTCGGTGTCGATGTCGGGGTTGTCGATATAGGCACAGCAGCCGTCGATGACCTCACCCAGGTTGTGGGTGGGCATATTCGTGGCCATACCTACGGCGATACCGTTACCACCATTGACGAGCAGATTGGGTATCTTCGTCGGCATGACGGTGGGCTCCACCAGCGAGTCGTCGAAGTTTGGTGTCATATCGACGGTCTCCTTGTCGAGGTCGTCCATGATGTGCTCACCCATCTTCGAGAGTCGGCACTCGGTGTATCGCATGGCGGCGGGAGAGTCGCCATCAACGGAACCGAAGTTACCCTGACCGTCAACCAGTGTGTAGCGCATGTTCCAGTCCTGTGCCATACGGACGAGGGCACCATAGACGGAACCATCGCCGTGGGGGTGGTACTTACCGAGCACCTCACCTACGACGCGCGCACATTTCTTATAAGGTTGTGTAGATACGTTGTTGATGCCCATCATACCATAGAGGATACGACGGTGTACGGGCTTGAAACCGTCGCGCACATCGGGAAGGGCACGCGCCACAATGACTGACATGGAGTAGTCGATGTAGCTGGACTTCATTTCCTCCTCGATGTTGATCTTAATGATTCTGTCGTTGTCGAATGTTTGATCCATCTTAAATATTTACGATTTACGAATTTACGATTTACTATTTTTTGCTACGCTAAAATATGGTAATTTCGCGTTTAAGGCACTTTTTAAGCCCGCTGACGCGTTTTTAACCGTGCAAAGGTAGGTATTTTTTTCCATCTGACCAAACTTTTAAGTCTTTTTAAAAGGTTTTCCCAGACTTTTTTGCAGGGTAATGCCCTACAAACAAGTTTTTCCCATAGGGTGATCCCCTACGACCCTTTTTGCAGGGCAGAGCCCTGCCATCCTCCATCTACCCCAACCCCTTCTTCGTAAGAAGGGGCTTCGACCTTAACCCCAAACCCCTTTGCCCTCTCCAGGGCAGGGGCTTAACACAGAAAATCGCAGCACGCCGTCGATTTTCTTCCGTTTTGGTATCGCGGGACACGCGATGATTTTTTTTTATCGGCTACCGCACAGAGATGGCGCGATGTCTTTTTTATCGGCTACCGCTATGAGCAGTCCATAGAATATTGGGAGCGCATACTCTGTGCGCAGCCACCCCTTCCCTTCCAGGGGAGGGGC
>ONCZ01000123.1 GCA_900316445.1 uncultured Prevotellaceae bacterium
CTTGTTCTTGCGTCCCTTCGGTAGCAAGCGGCAAAGCCGAGCGCAGACCCCCTCTGGCTCCCCCTAACTTAGGGGGAGAAACAAATACTCAAAGCGCAGAAAGGAGGTAAATTATGAAGAAGCAGAGAATTATTGAGCTGGCGGTGAAGGTGATAGTAGCTGCGCTCACAGCATTCTTAACGGCGATCGGAACTACCAGTTGTATGGGGTATGGGCCGATAGCGATGTAAGGAGGCGGTTCTTGCGTCCCTTCGGTAGCAAGCGGCGGAGCCGAGCGCAGACCACCCCTAACCCCTCCTCGCTCGGCTTTGCCGCTTTGCTCTGCAAAGAACTCAGGAGGGGAAGGAGGGGGCTGACAGTAAAAGGAGGGGGCTGACAGTAAAATGTACTGTCAGCTCTTTTTTTGTATAATCTTTGGCGTTTCGCTCAAAATGTGCTAAATTTGCACCCAAGAGAGAAAAAACGTATTTCAAGAGGAAAAATCAACCATTCTGTTGAATGTTCGGTTTTTCTAAAAGAATATTCCATATACGAACTTAACAACATTAAGAGGACAAACGAACACATTTCAAGAAAATAGGAACAGCGGAAATCGGAGATAAATGACGAATTTTGCACATCGAAAAGAAAAAAAGGACAGCATGGAAATACAAAATCTCAAACCAAGGAGTGGTTCTGACACCCTACGCTTGGGCGACAGCGACGAACTTGTGGTCATGGAGAACTTCGGTTCGCTGCCACAAAGTGAAATTCGTCTTGAAAACCATGGACTCATCGTCATCTGTACTGAAGGCATAGCGCAGTTTGACTACGACGGACAGCAGATACAACTTCATAAAAATGACCTGTACCTGTACATGGCGCATAGTGTGGTCACCAATTTCATGTCATCACCGGATTTCAATTGCCGGCAGATCTGGTTTTCTCGCAGCGAACTATGGAACATCAATATGTATGGTGAAGTCAGCTTGGCAGACCTGTCATACCTCAAGCAACACCCGACAGTGCATCTGACCGATGATGACGTGAACTTGCTTGATGAATATTTCCAGTTGTTATGCCGCCGGATGAGAGACCAAAGTCCCATGTTGTATTCCGACATCGTAAGATCACTCGTCAGTACGATGATGCTGGAAATGCTCTGCATGATGCGGAGGCAGGAGTCGGAAAATGCGGGCACTGGCAGCTTATACCGCCAGCGGCTGGCAGACAAGTTCATGCGTCTGGTGGAAGAAAGCGACGGCCGCATACGCAGGGTGGATGATTTCGCCAATCAACTGAACATCACGCCGAAATACCTTTCGACACTGCTCAAGGAGACGATGAGCCGTCGGCCAAGCGAAATGATAAAGCTCTTTACGCTCAAGGCCATTGAGCGCCGGCTACGCTTTACCGACATGACGATGCAAGAGATAGCCAACGACCTGAATTTCCCCAATGCCTCATTCTTTGGCAAGTATGTGAAAGAGCACTTAGGCATGACGCCGCTGGAGTATCGGAAGAAGTTTCAGAAATAATAAGATATAAGTGAAAAGTGTAAAATTTGCTGACGCAATGAAGAAGATAGTATTGACATTGTTTGCTGCGATGATGTGCAGCACGATGAACGCACAGGAGAGTGACAGCACGGCTGACGTGCAGGAGAATGACAGCATGGCAGTCAGTAACACCCGGAAGAAGGTCGGCGTCGTATTGAGTGGCGGCGGCGCGAAGGGTATGGCACATATCGGCGTGCTGAAAGTGCTGGAGAAGGCGGGCATCCCCGTCGACATTGTCACGGGCACGTCGATGGGCAGCATCATCGGCGGCCTGTATGCCATCGGCTACAATTCCCACTCGCTCGACTCGATGGTGAGGGTGCAGGACTGGGGCTACGTGATCACCGACAAGGAGGACCTGCGCAACCAGAGCCTTACCGACTGGCAGAAGCAGAACACCTACATCTTATCGACGGGCATCACCATCGGCAAGAAGGACATGAACGCCGGCGGTATCATCAGAGGTAAGAACCTGGCCGAGCTGTTCACCCAGCTCTGCGTGGGATACACCGACTCGCTCGACTTCACACGCGACCTGCCCATCCCCTTTGCTTGTGCGGCGACGGACATCATCACCAACGAAGAGGTGGACTTCCACAGCGGACGGCTGCCACAGGCCATGCGCGCCTCGATGGCCATCCCCGCTGCCTTCTCGCCCGTCAGACTCGGCGACAAGGTGCTTGTGGACGGTGGTCTGAAGAACAACTATCCGGCAGACCTCGCCCGTGAGATGGGTGCCGACATCATCATCGGCGTGACGGTGCAAGGTGCGCCGAAGACGGCGGAGGACATGGGTGGCGCAATGAGCATCATCAGCCAGATCGTGGACGTGAACTGTAAGAACAAACTCGACGAGAACCTCGCCATCACCGACCTGCATCTGACGGTAGACACGAAGGGCTACAACGCCGCCAGTTTCTCGCTCGCAGCCATCGACACGCTGGTGCGCCGTGGTGAGGAGGAGGCCATGCGCCACTGGGACGAGATCGTCGCCCTGAAGCAGCGCATCGGCATCGACGACACTTTCCGTCCCGTGATCCTGCATCCGCTGCGTCCGGAGGTAATGACCGAAAAGCACCGCATCATCGACATCACGTTTGAAAATATGACACCGCAGGACGAGAAGTTCCTCCGCCAGAAATTCCACTTGAACCGCACCGACAGCATCGATGCCAGACTGCAACAGGAACTGACTACGTCGATGCGCATGGATCTGTTCTATCAGACAGCAGAGTGCCAACTGGTGCCAGATGGCGACGATGTGCGCGTGGTCATCGTGGCTGGTAACCGTAAGTCAGTACAGTTCCATGCCGGATTCCGTTTCGACTCCGAGGAATACGCTGCCTTGCAGTTGGGACTCGACATTCCCCTGAAGACCGCCATACCTATGAATACGGAGATCACCCTCAGACTGGGTAAGCGCATGAGGGCCCGTGGTGAGCTCACGGCACACCCC
>ONCZ01000064.1 GCA_900316445.1 uncultured Prevotellaceae bacterium
CGGTAGCAGCAGCATTGGCAGCCTTGTCCCAGCCGTCATTCAGGAAAGCAGGGCTGGCAGCCAGCAACAGCAGGCGGGAGCGGAACGACTCGACAATCTGGGCATTCACCAGCTGGCGGGCCTCGTTACCCATCACAAGGTTGTACATGGAATGATCGGTGGTGATGTCGCGGAACTTAGCCGGAATCTCAGCGTCATCGTTGATATCACCATAGTCGAACGGCAGATTCTTCACAGCCTCGTCAAAGTCAGCAAGGGCCTTGGCGACACAATCAGCAAATGCCGTACGGGAGATATTGAAGTCGCTGTTGATATCCAATGCCTCGTTAAACAACTGGACACCAGTCAGCTGATTACCCGCAAGCCCGGCATGGTTACGCAGCAGGTAATAGATGTGGATGCCACGCAGACCGTAGGCCTCACCCAGCAAGCGGCGGCTCAACAGGGCGTTCGTGGTCTCATTCTTCACATAACGCTGACCGTCTTTGGTCTGCATGAAAAGGTTCACATACTGGATAGCAGCATACGAGGTGCTCCATACGCTCAAAGTCGTATTGTCAGATGTCCAACCGCCAGTGGCAATCTTGATATAAGGATCGCTCTTCTGGTTGGTCACCGCATCGTCAGTAGCATAGTCGCTGTTGTCATAATAAGCAGGCAGCGTAGCATAGGCATTCGTCAGAAGACGCTGTACGGAAAGCGCCTCCTTCTCCAAGGCCTCCAAGTCCTTCTGGTTCTCCAACGCAGGCTCCGTCAAGTCGTCGCAAGAGCTAAGCACAAAGGTCAGACCCAGCGAAAGAACCGTATATTTTAATACTTTGGTAATCATAATTACTATTTTTTAATTCTTTAATTTTTTAATCTTTTAATTTTTTAATTTCCAAATTAAAGATTGACCTTTACACCGAGGTTGTAGAAACGACACTGAGGCATAGCGCCAATCACCGTCTCCATAATCTCACGCTCACCAGAGATGGTCAGCAGGCTCTCCCCGTTCAGATAGACGCTCAGGCCCTTGACAAACTTACCCTCAAACCACTGCTGGGGCATGTCGTAGGTCACTTGCACCTTCGTCAGGTCGAACCGGTTGGTAGAATACTTCCAGAACGAAGAGGTCTGAGTGTTGTTAGCATTGTCTGTGGTAGTCAGACGGGGATAAGACGCTGTAGATGCCGTAGCAGGCGTCCAGCGGTCAAGGGCATAGACACTGTACTTGCTTGTACCTGTCGGACAATAGTAACTATTGTTCTTGAAGGCGATACCGCCAGCCTGTCCTGTTGCCAGTGCAAAGAACGTGAAGTTCTTCCACTTCAGTTCCAGGTTCACACCGTAGAAGAAAGGAGCCACGCTCTTACCCAGGTCAACCTGGTCCTTAGAGTCGATGACACCGTCATTATTCTGATCCTTATACTTCAGGTCACCAGGACGGACCACACCGAAAGTCTGTGTAGCGTGATTGTCTATTTCTTCCTGGCTATTGAAGAATCCTTCACACTCGTAACCCCAGGCGGTGCTCAGGCTGTGACCTGCACGATACTGATAGTCATTGGCCCATAGTTCGTCGCGCTTGTCGGCCTTCGTCGTGTAGTACATGCCGACAACACCGAGAGATGCTTCCACCTGGCCGAACTTCTTATTGAAGTGAATATCGAAGTCAATACCGCTGCGTTTATCAGCATTGAAGTTGGTATTGGGCAGGAAGCTTCCCCTGCCGGTAAAGAAGCTGGGATAGAGTGTAGCCTCACCAGTTGTGATCAGACCGTCGGTCTTTTGATTGAAGTAGTTGATGTCGAACGTAATCATGCGGTTCAGCAGGCTACCCTCCAGGCCGATGCGCCACTCCTTGCGCTTAACATAGGTCAGCTCGAGGTTCTCTGCACGGGTGGAGGTGGGGGCGGCACCGCCCTGGTTACCATCCTGCCAGCTGTACCAGCCGCCACTGGCATTGTATGCACCCTGATACATATACCAACCGTCGAGGTCGATATCCTGATTGAGCACAGAATAAGCTGCAGTAAGCTTCAGGTTGTCAAAGAACGAAACGTTCTCCTTGAACCACTTCTCATTGCTGATGCGCCAGCCGAGAGCTATAGAGGGCGAGAAAGCATTACGGTGACCTTCAGCTAATTTGGCAGAATGAACAAATGTTCCGCAGAGCTCTGCATAATAACGCTGTGCATAGTTGTAATCGACACGCAGGCCGACGTTCAGGTTGCTCGTGCGGTGATAGTCACTGCTGCTGTGGTCAGCGTCACGCGCCAGCTGCTGCTGGTAGCCCCAGCCCATCAGCGTGGCAGCAACGTTATGCAGGTCGAAGCTGTTCACATAGTCGAACTGCGCACGGAACGTAGTGGTCTGCTGGTCAAATGCCTGACCGATATACTCACTGGTGGCAGGCTCATCAAGGCCATACTTGTTCAGACCGATAATGACATCCTGTCCGTTCATCTGAGACCAGATCGGCTCATACACAGCATACTTCTCCTGCCATGCCTCGTTATAATCATACCAGTAGTCAATGCTATAGACGGTGCTGAAGGTCAGGCCATTCAGAATACTACTCAAATCAGCTTTCAAACCGACATCAAACATAAAGGTACGCACGCGAGACTTGATATAGCCGGCTTTCAACATGTCACCATAGACCGTCGTCTGGTTGGCATTGTTACCTCCAAGCAGATATTCGCCGTCAATGATATTCGTACTCGATTTGACTAACGAAGAGACAGAAGACACGTTCTGGTCCATCATGCTGATGGGCAGCAACGGAGAATACCAGTTCGGGCGCAGGGTTGCAGCAGCTCCCCAGAAGTCTCCACGACCGGAATAGTTGTTCTGGAACTTCATGGCAGCATTGGTGAAGCCAGACAGCCAGTCAGTAATCTTCATATCCACATTGGCACGGACATGCAAGTTGAGGTCATCATCGTTCTTCTTGTCACCATACTTCACCATGCTCTGATTGTACTCTGCACCTAAATTGACATAGTAGCTTGCACGGTCACTGCCACCGGAGATCTCTGCAGTCACGTCACTGCGGTTGTACGCCTTGCGCAGGAACTCACTGGTATAGAAGTCCATATCGGGATAACGATAGGGATTGACACCAGTTGCCGTATTGTAGATGGTGGCCTCGTCATACTGCGGTGCCAGACCATCGTTGGTGCGGGCCTCGTTATACAGCCTCATATAGTCAGCTGCACCCAGATACTTCGGGTAACGCTTCGCAAAATACAGACCGGTATTGGCACGGACGTCAATATGCAGGGGCTCGGCTGCACCACGCTTGGTGGTAATCAGGACAACACCCTTGGCGCCCTTGCTACCGTAGAGGGTCACCGCACTGGCAGCCTTCATGACGGTAATCGACTCAATCATAGTAGGATCCACCATGCTTGCCTCGCGGGGAACGCCATCAACCAGGATAAGAGCATCCTGTCCCCAGACACTACCATTGTAACCACCGACCAGGCTTGACAGCTCACCGAGGCTACTGGTATAATAATCCTTTTTCAGCAAGTCCGACACACTCACAGCGCTGACGCCACCAAGGATATTCTCTTTGGCCTGCGTACCGAATGCCACATTGACCTGTGCAGTGTCTGCTACCTGCTGTGCCCTTGCTACTGGCGGCAGGAAGGTGCCTGCCAACAACGAAAGCACAATTATATGTTTTACTTTGGTAATCATAATTTCTAATTTCTAATTTCTAATTACTAATTTAGAATCACCAACCCGGATTCTGGGCAAATTCAGGATACATCTGAACATCCTTCTGCGGGAAGGGGAACCAGTTGTGCTTGGGCAGTGAGTATTTACGCTCGACGAGCACCACCTCACGCAAGTTCAACACATGATTCTCCTTAGGATTGGCATAGCGGTCCTTGTCCGACTGATCAGCAGCACGGTCGAAATAGACAGCGGTCTTCTTGTTGTAAGGAGCCTTGTCGAGCAACAGCCAGCGACGCAGGTCGGTGAAGCGGTGACCCTCGAAAGAGAGCTCAACGGCACGCTCACGACGAACCTCACTCATGAAATCATCGACAGAACCTAAGAACTTGGAATTGACACCAGCCACACCTGCACGTGCACGAACCTTATCTATTGCACCTACAGCAGAGAGGCTGTAGCCGGAAGCACTGGCAGTGGCAGAGCCATAACCTGCAGCAGCAGACTCGGCATACATCAGATACACATCGGCCAGACGCAGGAGCGGCATCACCAGAACAGTACCCTCCTTATAATCGTCGAAGTCGTTCATATACTGAGAGGTGAACTTCTTGTTCATATAACCGGTAAACACGCACTTTGAAGGTGTATCGGTACGATAGAGACCTCCCTCATAGAGGCTGGCATACTGCTTGCGTTCGTCGGGCAGACCGTCTTTCAGGATCTTACTACCATCCAGCACGGTCTTCACAGCATCATAGATGAAGTTATAGTAGAAGCGCGGGTCACGGTCCTTGTAAGGATATTCTGGATTGTAACCACTGGCAGCATCAGGCTTGGTAATATCGGGGATTGGCAGACCGTTGGCCATGCCGAAATAGTCGGTATAATTAGCAGCGGGATAACACTTGATACCCGAGTTGTTGATCAATGGCGGACGCCAGTCGTTGACGAGGTTCCAACGCCACACACCAATGTGACAAGTAGCCATATTCTCCCAGAACAACACCTCCTTCAGACCGTTCAGTTTATTCTGCTTATAGGTATAGAAAATCTCCTGGTAGTGATCCCAGTCAGCCAGTTCGTAACGGCCGGTCTCTTCACAAATCTTCAGCGCCTCTGCAAAGGTATCGGCAGCGCGCTTACAGAAATCTGCGTTATAGGTGGCATTGCCCGTCGACTCCTGATTCATCATCGGACTACCGGCCCAAAGCAGGTCCTTACCCTTATAGGCCAGTGCCATCACCTTATTTATACGTACAGCGTTCTTGCCTAAGGTAGCCTTACCGGCAGCTGTCTGATCCCAGTCAATGGGCAGCAGGTCAGCAGCTTTCTGGAAATCCTCAGCGGCCTTCTCGGCGGTAGCCTGATAGCTCAGACGGGGAAGGTTGAAGACAGAATTCGCATCAAGCACCACATCGATATAGGGCAGACCTCCCCAGTACTGCATCAACATGAAGTGGTTCCAGGCACGGAAGAAATACAGCTGTCCTGCTATGAGGTTCTTCTCTTCCTGCGTAGCATCCACCAGCTTGTCAAGGTTGGCAATACCGATATTAGCCTTACGGATACCGAACCAGCAAAGACCATACAGATAACCCTTGGTCGATACGTCACTGATCATACGCTCAGGAGTACCAGTGTTCATACCACCCTGTTTCTCTTTGAAATAAGAATAGAAACACTCGTTCCATCCCCAGTAGTTTCCCTGGTCGATGGCGTTAGGTAGCTGACGGCTCTCCTGCGGCTCCCAATAGTCATCCTCACCGAAATTCCAGGCACTGTGGTACTGGTGGCCCGTCATAATGGGCATGGCAGTGTACAGTTCCTCCACGAAGCCCTGGAAGTTTCTAAAGTTCAGATAGGGCTGCGACGCGTCTATAATACTTCTCTCCTCCTTGTCCAGATAGTCCGTGCACGATGCCAGGCCTATGACGCCCATAACGCCCATCAGGCTCATAACGCCCATCACACCTTTCTTATATATATTCATCATTTTCATAACGCTTTTAATTTAGAAGTTCAAGTCAATACCCATATTGAAGCGGCGTACCGTAGGATAGGCACCTCTGTTACCGGCACCGCTGAAGTTAGACTCACGGTCATCGGGCATGTCAGTCCAGAGAAGGAGGTTGTCACCATTCAGATACACCTTCAGCATGTTCAGCCCCACCTTCTTCAGCCAGTTCTGGGTAAAGGTATACGAAATCTCCGCATTCTTCAGACGTACGAACGCACCGTCATAGTAGTAGCGCGTACCCTGGTCACGCTCCTCCAGCTTGGCCGTCCATCGCGGCAGAGGAAGTTTACCGGAGCCTGTGCTGGCATAATAATAGCTGCCTTCCTTGAAGAGTCCGTTGGTGGCACCATAGAATTCATCAAAGTTGATGTAACGCGTCACATTATCCACACCATAGAACTGACAGCTGATGCTGAAGCCCTTCCACTCGGCACCGATTGTAGCACTATAGGAATTCTGCGGCGTACCAGTATATTTATAAGGAGCACGGTCGTCATTGTCGATGATACCGTCGGCATTGAAGTCCACGATACGGTAGTCACCTGGCAGTATCAAATCGTCTTTCGTCACACGTGAGGTCTCGCCGATTATGTCATCCCAGGTATTCAAGAATCCCGCATCGATCCATGATGTTGTCTGACCAATGGCATAGCCGGCCTTCTTCTGGTAGGCAGGCTTCAGTTCCGGATCATCGGCGAAGTCAATCTTATTCACGGCGTGCGTGATGTTACAGTTGGCCCATACGCGCAGTTTGTTGGGGAACACCTTATTCAGGCGTACGGTCAGTTCCCAACCATTATTCTTGATAACACCCACGTTAGACGTAGGAGCCTCGAAGCCAAAGTAAGAGGGGATAGCGCGCTCGGCACCGCCGACAATCACGTCAGAGCGCTTGTCGGCAAAGATATCAAACGAACCCGCAATCAGACCGCCTAAGAACGAATAGTCGAAACCTAAGTTCTTCTTCTCCACCGTCTCCCATTTGATATCCGGGTTACCCAGACGCGTGAACGTGTACTGACGGTAAGGAGAACTATCATCCATGCCGGGACCCTGTTTCCAGTAGTTCGCCGGATAGTCAATCTCGTCACGGTACTGCCAGCGCCCGCCAGGGTTGTCGTCACCAACCTTACCCCAAGAAGCGCGAACCTTCAGCATATCAAGGAATTTCAGGTTCTTCTTCACAAACGCTTCCTCGCTGATCATCCAACCGGCAGACACAGCGGGGAAGAACTTGAAGCGGTTGTTCGAGCCCCACTTCTCACTACCGTTATAGGCACCGTTGAACTCTGCGAAATAACGGCTTGCATAGTTGTAAGTCGCACGCATCACCCAGTCCTCACGATAGTGTGGGAACTCCGAGCCTCGTGCGTATGTGTCGCGGCTGAACAGGCCCAGCGCCGTCACCTCGTGCTGGCCGAACTGTCGCGCATAGTCCAGCTGGAGAGAGTAATACAGTTTACGATACGTATAACGCTTGTCCACGCTGCCCGCACTCGTACCCCAGAGCACCTGCTCATTATACGGTGTATCCTCATCCTGGTTCCAGCGGGAATTATAGCTGATATCACCCGACTCTGGGTTGATATACTCATAATACGGATGATAGTTCGAGTCATTAATACCGCGCTGCGTCTCCCTCATCGTATTGTCGTATGACAGACGAGCCGAGAACTTCAGACCCTTGGTCACGAATGCCAGATCCTGTTTCAGGATGAAGTCAGTCGTAATCTGCGTGTTCGTGGCCCGCTCGTCACCCGCAAACGTAATGTTGGCCACCGAGTTCGGCTGGTCGGCATCACGCGGAGCATAGAAGCCATACGAGCCGTTGCTGTTAATCGGTCGGAACGAGTCTGGAGCCGTCCGGTAGATACCGCCCCAGAAAGCATCACTGCCACCTGAATTACCCCAGGGATAACGACGCACGCCGTTCGAACCGAAGAGGTTCACGGTGAACTGCGTCGTCTTCGTGATGTCGAAGTCCAGGTTAGAGCGCAAGTTGATACGGTTGTAACCGAAACCAGAAGAATAGCCCCGGTCGTTCGAGAACTCCTTAAATATATCACCCTCGTGCGTGAAGTCGATGGCAGCGAAATACCTCACCACCTTCGTACCGCCGCTCACGTCCGCCGTCACATTATACGACATAGCCGTACTCTTGAACAACTCGTCCTGCCAGTCCACATTCGGGTAGCGGTCCCACTCCGTCGAATTAGCAGGATAGCGGTACTTCCTGATAGTCTCCATATCCTTGAAGGCTCCCCAAGAACCCGCGCTCACAGGCGTCTCACGCTGGATAACGTCATCCTTAATAATAAACGTGTCGTACGAGTCATACTTCTCAGGCAACTTTGACACCACCTTCATAGTCGAGTTGGCCTTGATATGTACCTGAGCCTTACCCTCTTGACCGCGCTTTGTCGTAATCAAGATCACACCGTTAGCACCCTTCACACCATAGACAGCCGTTGCCGAAGCATCCTTCAGCACCGAAATGTTCTGCACCGAGCTCAGGTCCACCGTGTTCATCGGTCGCTCGATACCATCTACAAGGATCAGCGGGTCAGCACTGCCGTTCAGCGTAGCGGCACCGCGAATCACAATCTTCGGGTCTTCCTCACCGGGAAGACCAGTACTTGCTGTCGTGATCACACCAGGCAGGTTACCAGTCAGGGCTGCACCAAGCGAGGGCAGTCCGCTGTGACGCTCCAGCGTCTTTGCGTCCGTCTGGGTGATACTTCCCACCACGGATGCCTTCTTCTGCTGTCCGTAACCGACAACCACCACTTCACTCAGCTGGGCGGCATCTTCCTTCAAGACGACCTTGATCGATTTACCGCTCACCGCTTTCACCTCCTTGGAAATCATTCCCACATAGGAGACGACAATCACACTGTTCTCTTTTGGCACCGTCAGACTGAACACACCGTCAAAGTCGGTGATCGTTCCGCTGCCGCTCTTGCCTTTCAGAACCACAGAGGCGCCGATAACGGGTTCCCCGCTCTCGTCGACGACAGTTCCTGTCACGTTGATTCCCTCCTGAGCCCATGCACTAAGGCTGAGCGTCAGCAGCATCAACAATGCAGAGACTGTTCTCTTCATCAGTTGCTTTTGTTTCATTTACGTTAGTTATTTGATTATAAAAAATTTGCTGCAAAGGTAATTATAAATAGGGATTTCGTCGCAAGGAAAACGTTTCATGGGTTTTCGAAAACCGTGCAAACTGAAGAAAATGCATCATTTGTCCTTACATGACTCCGCATATTCTGTCGGCGACTGCCCGAAATGAGCCTTAAAAGCTGTTGAGAAATGCGCCCGGTCATCATAACCGACACGGTCAGCAACTTGGGAAACGTTTACCGCACCCTCACGCAACAAGCGGGCTGCCTGTTCCATACGCAGGTTACGAAGGAACTTTCCGCTCGAGATACCCGTGATCTCCTTCATCTTACGGTGCAGCTGGGCACGACTGATGCCGACATCACTGGCTAAGGCGTCGATATTGAAGTCCGGGTCCGACAAGTGGGCATTCACAGAACGCATCACACGCTCCATCAACGCGTCGTCATTACTCTTCACCTCAATATTCTCTACACGTTTTTCCTGTTGGACAGCTCCACTGAACTTCCCGCGCAGGCGGCGCACATTGTCTATGAGGTTGTCTATCTGGATATGAAGCTCTTCCATGCTGAAAGGCTTGGCGATATATGCGTCAGCCCCCGATTTCAGCCCCTCAAGTTTGTGTTCCACCTCCGCCTTCGAAGTCAGCATGATCACCGGGATCTCCGAAATCTGAGGATTATCCTTGATCCGTTTCAGGAGAGTGAGACCATCCATCTCAGGCATCATCACATCGCTCACCACCAGGTCGTAGTCCTCCGTCAGCAGCATCTTCAGACCCTCTTTGCCGTTGGGGGCATGATTAAACTTATAGCGGCTGCCCAGTTCGTTAATGATATAGTCAGCTATCTCCTGGTCATCATCTACCACAAGTATCTTGAACTGGCGGAAGCGGCGTTTGTCACCATTGCCGTCAGAGAGCACCTCACGGGCAGGGCTGTCAGTAACGATCTGATCCGGTTTCAGATGACTGTTGCCCTTGGGCAGCGTCACCGTAAAGCAGGCACCCTGGCCGTCGCTGCGATTGTCCGCCTTAATCTTGCCGCCATGAAGCTGGGCGATGGCCAGACTCAGGTTCAGCCCGATACCAGTCCCCTGCATACCGAGGTCATCCGAGTTACGGCCTTGATAGAAACGGGTGAAAAGACGCTCCTTGTCTTCTTCTTTAATACCGGTGCCGTTGTCCACAACCTTTATTTCGATGTCTTTCTCTTGTTCACGCAGCACCACTTTCACCTCACCCCCGTCAAAGGTGTACTTGAAGGCATTCGACAGCAGGTTCGACACCACCTTGTCAAAATGAATCCTATCGACCCATGCCAGCACATGGTCCTTATCATGCTCGAACGTGAACGTAATGTTCCGCTGGTTCGCGTTATACTGATACAGCTTACAGATTCCGCTGATAAAGTCCACCATGTTCGTCTCCCTGCAGTGCAACTGCATCTGGTGTTTGTCTATACGCCGTTCGTCCAGTATCTGGTTCACCAGCAGCATCAGCCGCTGCGCATTCCTGTCAATCGCCTCAATCGAAGGCTGTATAGTCGTATCATACAGAGCCTGAACCTCTGCCTCATTTTTTAATTCTTTAATTTTTAAATTTTTTAATTTCCCCACTCCTCCCATGATCAGCGTCAGCGGCGAACGGATGTCGTGCGTTGCATTAATCAGAAACTTCATCTTCTCCTCGTCCAAATGTTGGTTGGCACTCCGTTTCCACATCCATCCCATCATGCCCACAATGCCGATCACGCCCAACAGATAGATCATATACGCCCAGCCGGAACGGTACCAAGGCGGCGTGACCTCGACGAAAATTGTCTTGGTGTCTGAGCAGACACCTGCCGACAGTGCCCTGACCTCGATCTGATAAGTGCCGGGCTGGAGATGACTCAGCTGGACACTGTTCTCACCCTCTCGCGTCTGCAGCCAACGGGCGTTGTTAATGCGGTATTCGTAGATGATGTTCCGGGGACTGTTGAAGTCGAGTAACGAAAACTCCAGTGTCACGCTGTTGTCGAGATAGGACACCTGATAGTTGTCTGTCTCGATGACAGGACCGTCGGAAATCATCCGCCCGTCACTCTTGGTCAGGGCGTTTACGGGTTGACCGGCTATATAAAAACCCGTCAGCTTCACAGCCGGCAAATCCTTGTGACTTCCTGTCACGCGGGCCGGACTGAACGCCACCAGTCCATCATTGTTGGCAAAACAAATCCTGTCATCATCAGTATGCGCCCCGACACAATTCACATATTCCTTCATATTCAGGCCATTACCACTGACATGACCGATGAACTGCTTTTTTCGGTTGTCAAACTGCCATATACCCATCGAGGTGGCACACCAGATATCTTCGTTGTTGGCCTGGACGATATAACCCACCGTCTTGTCAGCCAGTCCGTCGCCATACTTGAAGCGCTTCGCCTCTTGGTCACCAGCGTGGTAACTGAACAGGCCCTGATCCGTTCCAATGAGGATTTCACCCTGTTTCGTCTCGCAAAGAGAGTAGCACATCATACCGTCTAACAGGTTGTCCCAGCCATAGGGACGGAAGCTGTCCTTCTGCGGGTCATAACATGAAACGCCTGAGGATGTAGCCAGCCAGATGTGACCATGCTTATCAGGCATCATGGCCAAGACCCAGTTATTACAAAGCGCCCCCCTCACGGGATCCGTCTGCGTGGCCAGATAATTCTTGACCGACTTATCCTTGGTATTATAAGCACAGAAGCCTCGGGAATATGTGGAAACGTACAGATAGCCATTCCCGACATCAGTCATATCATTCACCTTTTCACAGGTAAACGAAGCCTGCCTCTGCGACCTGCCTGTCTGTGGGTCATATGCATAAAGAGCCTCATCATTGCCGATCCAATACCGTCCCTGCCTGTCACGGAAAATAAACTCCGATGCAGGAGGTGCGGCAGGACGGGCCACTATACGTCCGTGACTGTCGAACCCGAACACACCGCTGCCTTGCACGGTACACCAACTCATACCGTTATCCCCCTCGCAGACCGAAGTCACGCTTGAACTGAGACGATAGCCTTGCGCTGAGAAACTCCAGAATGAGAACTGCGGCTGCACACGGGGAATCATCACCAGCCCCTTCGATTGACAGCCTAACCAGATATTTCCCTGACTGTCATTCCTGATACACCATATCTTTGCCGTATTCAAGTCCATACCGTGCAGTCTACATTCCACACGTTCCAACCGTCCGCTACCTTTCCTCAGCAAGAAGAGGCCGGCACCACGCGTGCCGATATAAATATCACCGTTATGATCCTGAAAGGCACTACACATCACAACATCTGTACCACCGAGAGGCGACAAGTCTATGTCTGCCTTCATCATTTTGCCGTTATGATAGCAGCTGATACCATGCAAGCCGATAATCAGAATGTCACCATCCATCTCTGCCAGACAGACGACAATGCCCTGTTCAACGAAGAATTGGTGAACACCGGCATGGTCTTTCATCGTCACCTCTTCGCCATAGCCGCACTTCCAGAACCTTCCCTGACTGTCTTCCATCATTTGGTTATAATACCAGTTACCCGTACCGGTAGTATAACCGCCTGGAACCTTCTTGAGAGAATCACCCGACAAGGCATAGAGTCCACGCCCTGATGTTCCTGCCAGGAACTCACCGTTCTTCCGCTCCATGATGGAAATCACGCGAGGTGTTTCCTGATCAGAGAATGAGTAGCGGACAAATTGATCTGTCGCATAATCATAGCGCGACAGGCCTATTCTCGTTCCGATCCACAACTGACCATTATGATCGCAATAGAGACTGGTTACAATATTGCTGTTCAAGGTAGTGGAATCACCAGGCTGAGAGAGGTATGTCGTAAAGCGGTAGCCATCGTATTTGTTCAAACCGTTGTCGGTCGCAACCCAGATATAGCCGTACTTATCCTGACAGATATCATTGATGAGACTACTGGAAAAACGTTCCGATGAAATGAAATGCCCAGTTTGACCAAATGTCATCAAACTGTACAACAAGAATAGTGCTATGGAAAACAAATGCCGCATATCGTTTTAGAATTTGACCGCAAAAGTACACAAAAATTTATTTATCAGCATAGGTTTTTGTCTCACAAAGATAGAGAAACGTTTCAAGGCAAAAAAAACCGAAAGCTTAGGAGCTCTCGGTTTCTTAAATATTTGTCGGGATGCAGGGTACTATACCTTGATCTCAACCTCAACACCGCTGGGGAGTTCAAGCTTCATCAGGGCATCAACAGTCTTTGCGGTAGAGCTGTAGATGTCGATCAGACGCTTGTAGTCTGACAGCTGGAACTGCTCGCGGGCCTTCTTGTTGACGAAGGTAGAGCGGTTCACGGTGTAGATACGCTTGTGTGTGGGAAGGGGGATAGGACCGCTGATGATAGCACCTGTGGCCTTGACAGCCTTCACGATTTTCTCTGCTGATTTGTCGACCAATTTGTGGTCGTAGCTCTTCAGCTTGATACGAATTTTCTGACTCACGATTGTAAAATTTAAAAGTTATAAAATTATAAATTAAAAGAAGAGTGCCGCTAAAGAGTCATTTGCTCAGCGGCATGCTCTTTCCTATTATACAAGGTCTGCACGGCCCTTGACCTCCTCGAGCACGGCCTTGGCCAGAGCTGAAGAGAGAGGAGCGTGGTGATCGTACTCCATTGAGCTGGTGGCACGACCGGAGGTGATGGTACGGAGGGCGGTCACATAACCGAACATCTCCGACAGGGGCACCTGAGCCTTGATGACACGGGCACCGCTGCGAGCCTCGTCCATACCCTCTACCTGACCACGACGCTTGTTGAGGTCGCCGATCACGTCACCCATGTTCTCCTCAGGTGTCACCACCTCGAGTTTCATGATGGGCTCCATGAGTACGGGCTTGGCCTGAGCGCAGATTGCTTTGTAGGCCATCTGGGCAGCCACCTCGAACGACAGCTGGTCAGAGTCCACGGGGTGGAACGAGCCATCGACAACGACCACCTTCAGCGAGTCCATAGGATAGCCGCCGAGGATACCGTTCTTCAGAGAGGCCTCGAAGCCCTTCTGGATGGCGGGGATGTACTCCTTGGGGATGTTACCACCCTTCACCTCGTTGATGAACTGCAGAGGTCCGTTCTCCTTAATATCGTAGTCCTCGTCCACGGGACCAACGTTGACGATGATGTCGGCAAACTTACCGCGACCACCCGACTGCTTCTTATAGACCTCACGATAACCCATGACGGTCTTGGTGATAGCCTCCTTGTAGTTCACCTGAGGCTTACCCTGGTTGCACTCTACCTTGAACTCGCGCTTCAGACGGTCGATGATGATGTCGAGGTGCAGCTCACCCATACCTGAGATGATGGTCTGACCACTCTGTTCGTCGGTGCGGACGGTGAATGTCGGGTCTTCCTCAGCCAGTTTGGCGAGACCGTTGTCGAGCTTGGCGACGTCGGCCTGACTCTTCGGCTCAACGGCGATGGAGATCACCGTGTCGGGGAAGGTCATCGACTCCAGCACGATGGGCTTATCCTCGTCGCAGAGGGTGTCACCCGTGCGGATATCCTTGAAACCTACACCTGCGCCGATGTCACCGGCATCGATAGACTCCATGGGAATCTCCTTGTTGGAGTTCATCTGGAACAGACGGCTGATGCGCTCCTTCTTGCCCGAACGGGGGTTGAAGACATAGCTTCCGGCAGTGATCTTACCAGAGTAGACACGGAAGAATACCAGACGGCCCATGTACGGATCAGTGGCAATCTTGAATGCCAGAGCAGAGGTGGGAGCGTCGTCAGAGGGCTCACGATCCTCTTCCTCATCGGTATTGGGGTTGGTACCCTTGATCACCTCCACGTCGACAGGTGCGGGCAGGAAGGCACACACGTAGTCGAGCAGGGGCTGTACGCCCTTGTTCTTATATGAAGAACCGAGAAGCATCGGGGTGCACTGCATCGAGATGGTACCCTTGCGGATGGCGGCGATGATCTCCTCCTCAGTGATAGAGTCGGGATCGTCGAAGTACTTCTCCATCAGGGCCTCGTCATACTCTGCGGCGGCCTCGAGCAGCTTGTTGCGCCACTCGTCGCACTCAGAAGCGAGATCGGCGGGGATCTCCTCGACGTCGTACTCTGCACCCATGGTCTCATCGTGCCACAGGATAGCCTTCATCTTGATCAGGTCCACCAGACCCTTGAAGTTCTCCTCAGCACCGATGGGCACCTGGATCACAACGGGGTTGGCGCCCAGGATGTCCTTCATCTGCTGCACGGTCTCAAAGAAGTCGGCACCAGAGCGGTCCATCTTGTTCACATAACCGATACGGGGCACGTTGTACTTGTCGGCCTGGCGCCATACGGTCTCAGACTGAGGCTGTACGCCGTCGGCAGCCGAATAGGTAGCCACGGCTCCGTCGAGCACACGCAGAGAGCGCTCCACCTCGGCGGTGAAGTCCACGTGTCCCGGAGTATCAATGAGGTTAATCTTGAATGTCTTGTTGTTCCACGTCCAATTACAGGTGGTGGCAGCAGAGGTGATGGTGATACCACGCTCCTGCTCCTGAGCCATCCAGTCCATCGTGGCTGCGCCATCGTGCACCTCACCGATCTTGTGCGTCTTACCCGTATAGAACAGGATACGCTCAGAGGTGGTGGTCTTACCGGCGTCGATGTGAGCCATAATACCGATGTTTCTTGTCAAATGTAGATCGCGATTTGCCATTTTATTATCCTTTTAACTTTTTTACCTTATTAGCTTTTCCTTGGAACCTATCTTAGAATCTGAAGTGAGCAAATGCGCGGTTAGCCTCAGCCATGCGGTGCATGTCCTCCTTACGCTTGAAGGCACCACCCTGGTTGTTGTAGGCATCCATGATCTCTGCGGCGAGCTTGTCGGCCATCGACTTGCCACTGCGCTTGCGGGCAAACGCGATCATGTTCTTCATGGAGACACTCTCCTTACGGTCGGGGCGGATCTCCGTAGGCACCTGGAAGGTAGCACCACCGATACGGCGGCTCTTCACCTCCACCTGCGGGGTGATGTTGTCGAGGGCCTGCTTCCAGATCTCCAGGGCAGACTTCTCCTCGTTCTGCATCTTAGCCTTCACTGTCTCCAGTGCATTGTAGAAAATCTCATACGACTTGGTCTTCTTACCGTCGTACATCAGGTGGTTCACAAACTTAGACACCTTCTGATCGTTGAAGACGGGATCCGGCAGGATCACGCGCTTCTTGGGTTTTGCTTTTCTCATTTTTGTTTTGAATGTTTAAATTCTGCTTGAGGGCTGTTCTTACTTGTTCTTCAACGCTCTCACGTGAGCATTTACTCAACCTTATAACATTAACTCCAGCAAAACGGGTTGTTTTTTTGAGTTCTTGAGTTCTGAAGTCTTTGAGTCTCTGAGTCATTTCTTCCGGAGTTTCGGTTCTGAGTGACGCTCTTCTCCGAGCCAACTCACAAACTCAAAAACTCACTAACTCATCAACTTGGCCTTACTTCTTGGCCTTGGGACGCTTGGCACCGTACTTAGAGCGGCGCTGCAGGCGATTGGCTACACCGGCGGTATCGAGCGTACCGCGGACGATGTGATAACGTACACCGGGGAGGTCCTTCACACGACCACCGCGAACGAGCACGATAGAGTGCTCCTGCAGGTTGTGACCCTCACCGGGAATGTAACTGTTGACCTCCTTCTGGTTGGTCAAACGAACACGGGCTACCTTACGCATAGCCGAATTAGGCTTCTTAGGTGTCGTTGTGTAGACA
>ONCZ01000067.1 GCA_900316445.1 uncultured Prevotellaceae bacterium
GACAAGGTCGTTCAAGTGCGACAAGTGGGATATTGAGTTGTGTAACCTGGTGCTCGACATCCAGCTGCACTCCCAGCAACTGTTCTTCGGCAAGTATGCGCAGATGTACTTCGACAACAAGGCCCGACGGAAGCAGGAATCGCAATGGGGATCCTACAACTCCAAGACGAAGGATGTCTATAGACAGCTGCCCGAGGAGTTTATGCTTGAGGATGTCATCAGCGCAGGCAAATACGACAGCAGGAAAAAAGCGCAGGCTTGTATCCATATCCTGATCAAGAATGAACAAATCAAGAAAATCTGTAATAAGAAAGGAAGTGAGAAATGGAAAAAAATGTAGATTTGAGAAAGGGCAGAGCACCCAAAGGTATCCGTCTGTGCAATCCGTTGAACATCGAGCGGTCATCCGCCACATGGCAAGGGCTGGTAGAGCAAAGCAGGGAATTGCGCTTCTGTGAGTTCCATACGCTGGAATACGGTTGGCGCGCTGCTATCATCAACATTGCGGTGACCTACAGGAAAAGAGGTTGGAATACGATAGAGAAGATCATCAATCACTGGGCTCCTGCGCCTGAGAATGATCCAAAGGCATATATCGGCTTCGTCTCGTCATATTCAGGCATCAATAAGGATAAGGTGTTGGAAGATATCAGGAAAGATGTCAATGAGTATCGGCTTGTCCTGATAGGCATGGCAAAGTTTGAGCAGGGTATCCGTTGGATTAATGCTGTGTGCATTGACAGACTTGACAAAGCCCTTTCGAGGGCAGAATTCAAATCGCTGTAAGAATCAAAACAGCGTCGGCTTTTACGGGTCGGCGCTGTTTTTTTGCATATTCTATATTCTATATTTTATATTTCAAATTTAATCTTTTGTAGGGGAGAAAGATTCTCGGAATTTACAAAAAATGTTATATTTGAAAGTTAGTTGGGTGTTTTTATCCGAGAATTTGCTAACTTTGTTGCTCAAATACTACATTTATGAAAAAGTACTGCAAAATATTATCCCTATTGTTGTTGACGGTGCTGCTGGTAGGATGTTCGCACCGCAATTATCCCACAGAGGTATCAGGCTCAGGCAACTGGCACTTCCCGCTGCCGGGCGCGAAGGTCATCAGCCCCTACGGTCAGCGTGGGGGCAGGCAGCACACGGGTGCCGACCTGAAAACCAAGAACAAGGATAAGATCTACGCAGCGTTTGCCGGCGAGGTGGTCTTCTCCGACAAGTTCTCCGGCTACGGCAACCTGATTCGCATCAAGCACGCCAACGGTCTGGAAACTTATTATGCCCACAATTCGAAGAACCTGGTGAAAAAAGGCCAGCATGTGAAGGCGGGACAGGTGATTGGCCTCGTAGGCCAGACAGGCCGCGCCTCGACGCCCCATCTGCATTTCGAGACGCGCGTCAACGGCAAACCCCAGAACCCCGCCAACTATTTCGACCTGAACAGAGGCGTGATCCGCAAATAAACTGTTTCATCTCCCGCAGTACAAGATCGCCAGCGCCCCCTATAACAGATGTGGTCATGCAGAAGGCATCCTGATTGGCGGCAACCTGTCAAGCTATGCTGCCATAGCCGGAACCAAGTTCCATCTTCCGCTGGATCAAGACATCATCCTCTTCATCGAGGAAGTGGAAGAGGCCCTGCACGATATTGACAGACTGTTCTATACGCTGCGCCTGGTACTGGACTTCGAGAGGGTGAAGGGCATTATCTTCGGCACGTTCAGCTCCATCAAGTTCGACCTTCAGTTCGGCAGCGTGGAGCAGATGCTGATTGCTCACCTGCATGATCTGGACATCCCCGTATGCTGCGGATTCCCCGTGGGCAGCAACAGTTGTCTGCCACTTATCGAGGGCGCACCGTGCTCACTCGACGTCACATTAGACAAAGCCATACTGACCTTCAATGTCGAAGGTTCCGTAGAGACATACGATACAGGAAAAGAACAGCCTCAACTGTTGAAGCCTGAGCTGGTAGCCATCTGACTTCACCTCATCTGATATTCCATCAGGCGGCGCTCGGCGAGGTCGGCATATTTCGTGCCGGGCTGGCCGTAGTTGGCGTAAGGATAGATGGAGATGCCGCCGCGGGGCGTGAAGAGGCCGACGACCTCGATGTATTTGGGTTCCATCAGACGGACAAGATCCTTCATGATGATGTTGACGCAGTCTTCATGGAAGTCACCGTGGTTGCGGAAGGAGAAGAGGTAGAGTTTGAGGCTCTTCGACTCGACCATCCGACGGCCGGGGATGTAGAGAATCTTGATCTCTGCGAAATCGGGCTGGCCTGTGATGGGACAGAGACTGGTGAACTCGGGACAGTTAAACTGCACCCAGTAGTCATTGTCGGGATGCTTGTTCTCAAAAGTCTCCAACACTTCCGGCGCATAGTCCATGCGGTAGTCTGTCTTACGGCCAAGGGCCTGCAGACCTTCCTCATTCCTCATTCCTCTTTCCTCGTTATTCTGCTCGTTCATAGTCTTAATCCAGATTCAATTTAAAAATGTTATATACCATGCCATTGTCGTAGACATCCTCGTGGTCGTGCTCCTTGGTGAACTTCACGATACGGATGGTGACAGGCAGGACGATGATCTCATAGACGGTCTTCAGCGTGACCTGGGTGATGACGAGCGAAGGCATCTCCTCCCAGGGAATGACGCCGCCAAGAGCCAGGGGGAAGAAGATGATGGAGTCTGTCAACTCGCCGCCGATCGTACTGAGCACGGCACGGAAGGAGAAGTTCTTGCCGTTGGACGAGAGCTTCATGCGGCTCATGATGTAGGCATTGATGAAAGACCCGCAGACGAACGCCAGGAAGGAGGCGCCGGCGATACGGGGAGCGAGGCCGAAGATCTGATGGAAGCCCTCTTCACCTTCCCAGTAGGAGGCGCCGGGAATCCAGTCGGCGATGGCACCCATGGTCACAAAGAAAAAGTTCATGGCGAACCCCAGCCAGATGAGCATTCGGGTGCGGCCATAGCCCCACACCTCGCACACCACGTCGTTGATGATGTAACTGACGGGGAAGACAATGAGTCCCGCCGTCATGTTCGCAGGTCCTAAGGAGATCTGCTTGGTCTCGAGTACGTTTGCCGTAATCAGGCAGACGCAGAACAGAATGCTGTAGAACATGAACAGCACGCTGATTCGTTGTTGTTTCTTTTGTTGTTGCATTTTTGTTTTGTTAAAGGGGGTGTTCGTCGACCCCTGAATGTTACTATATGAGGTAGAACAGCCAGCCCATATACAACAGGAAGCTGACTACTAGGACTGCACCCTCACGGCGCGAGACATACCATTTGGTGAATGCGAAGAGCCAGAGGAAGCCGATGGAGACCAACAGCGCCATGAGATCGACAATCGTGATGCCCATGATGCGCAGGGGATGGATGACAGCCGTCATTCCAAGGATGAGCAGGATGTTGAACACGTTGGAACCGATGACGTTGCCGATGGCGATCGCAGAGCGGCCCTTGTAGGCGGCAACCACGCTGGTGGCCAGTTCGGGCAGCGACGTACCTCCGGCGACGACAGTCAGGCCGATGACGCTTTGGCGCACACCGAAGCGATGGGCGACATAGGTGGCAGCATCGACGAAGAGGTTACTGCCATAGATCAGGCATCCCAGACCAAGGACTATCCAGAAGATGTTGCGGCCAAGACGGGAGTAGTCTTTCGGCAATTCGGCATTATCTTCGAGTTCTTCTTCCGTCGGCATCAGGCCGTCTTTCTTGGCGGTGTGGAAAGTGTAGATCATAAAGCCGAGGAAGCCGAGGAGCAGGATAACACCGTCGGAACGGGTGATTTCGTTGCCCCAGAGGTGGGGCGAGTCCATATCGTCGAAACAGAGGACGAAGAGCAGCAACGAGGCGACGACGGCAAAGGGAATGTCCTTGCGGACGGTGGACTTCTGCACCACCATCGGCGCCACCAAGGCGGAACAGCCCACGATGAGCGTCGTATTAAATATGTTCGAACCTATGACGTTACCCACGGCGAGGTCGGCGGTGCCCTTCAGGGCAGACACCAGACTGACAAACAGCTCTGGTGCCGAAGTGCCTGCAGCCACAATGGTCAAGCCTATGACAATCTCGGGCACATGCATGCCACGAGCCAGGGAGGAGGCACCCTCCGTCAGGCGGTCGGCACCCCACAAGACGAGTGCCACGCCAATGATAATAAACAAGATATTCAGCCAAGTCATGTTATTTACGATTTAATGGTTTGATTGATTAGTCTTCGTCGTCAAAGTCGTCACCAAAGAAAGAATCGAAGTCGCCTTCCAATGAAGGACCGACAAAGGCATCCATCGCACGACGGTCTTTCTTGGTTGGACGTCCGGTACCACGGGCACGGTTCACAAAGCCGCTGATACGGTTCATCTCCAAGAGTTCGTACTGGTCGGGCGTTGTCACATTCTCATAGATCTCAGGAATCAACTTCGCCCCTACCCTTTGCTCGATGGTCTTCAGGATCTTGAACGAATAGGTCACTGGCGGCTTACGGACGCTGACGGTCTCACCGGCCTTGACGGTATGCGAGGGTTTCACATTGATGCCGCCGATGGTGACACGCCCGTTCTTACAGGCGTCGGCCGCAATGGAACGGGTCTTGAAAATCCGCGCCGCCCACAGCCATTTGTCGATTCGGGCGAACCCACCCCCATCCCCTCCCAAAGGGAGTGGAGATTGATTACCTTTATGATTCTTATCTCCTTGCATATACTTCAGCGTAAAGTCTATTCAGACTCCCCTCCCTTGGGGAGGGGTTGGGGGTGGGTCTTCCCCAATTTATTAAATTGATTCATCGTGATGTCTATTCCGGCGAGGATGAAGCTCTGGATGATCTGCACACCCAGGTCGATGGCGGGTTGGAGAGCCTTCAGCTCTTCATCGGAATAACGGCCAAGCACCCAGTCAATCTGCATGCCACGAGGAAAGTCATTGCCGATGCCCATGCGCAGACGGGCATAGTCCTGGCCGATGAGCTGCTGGATATGTCCAAGGCCGTTGTGACCGCCGTTAGAACCATTGGCCTTCAGGCGGAACTGTCCCAGGGGCAGCGCCACATCGTCGCTGATGACGAGCAGCCTCGACTGGTCGATGTTCTCCTTGTTCAGCCAATAGCGCACGGCATTGCCGCTGAGGTTCATGAACGTGGAGGGCTTCAGAAGGAACACTTTCCGTCCCTTGACCGTCGTCTCGGCCACAAAGCCATAGCGGCGGTCGTCAAAATGAATATTGGATGCCTTAGCAAAAGCATCCAATACCATAAACCCTGTGTTGTGGCGGGTCAGTTCGTATTCGTCACCGACATTACCCAGGCCAACAATCAAGTATTTGTCCATGAACTGCTGTAAACTGTAAACTTTAAACTGTCAACAGATTACTCAGCAGCCTCGGCAGCAGCGGCAGAGCGCGATGCGCGGGTAGCCTTCACGGAGCAGACAACCACCTGGGCGGGAGTAGCGATCTCGAGACCCTCGAAGTTCAGGTCAGCCACCTTGATGGCCTTGCCGAGGGCGAGGTTCGTCACGTCGATCTCCAATGTCTCAGGAATCTGCTTGTAAGGAGCGGTCACATTCAGCTGACGGACAGCCTGGCTCAGACGACCACCATCGCGGACACCCTGGGCATGACCGGTCAGTTTGACGGGGATACCAATGGTGATAGCCTTCTCCTCGTTCACCTCATAGAAGTCGATATGCAGCAGGGCATCCGTTGTGGGATGGAACTGCAGCTCCTTCATCACGGCCTTGTGAGCCTCACCGTCGACGGTCAGATTGACCACATACACATCGGGAGAATAAACGACTTTACGAAGCTGAGTAGCGGGGATTGCAAAAGCAATGGCCTCGGGGAGACCGTTCTCACCTTTCTTCTCACCATAAAGATTACAGGGAACGAGTCCCTCCTTGCGCAGCTCCTTGGCTGCCTTCTTGCCTGTCGTGGCACGCTTCTGGCCACTTACACTGAATTCTTTCATAATTTGTGTTACTCTAAATTAAGAATTTAATAATACTTGCCTAATTCACCATCACACGTTACATTTTCTGATGTGCTTTGAGAAAAAGCGGTGCAAAGGTACACCTTTTTTCTGAAATGAGAAAATGAAAGAATGAAAAAATGAAAAAAAAGATGATTTTTCGCCTTTTTTCTTGCACATACAAGGAATTTTCACTACCTTTGCATCAAGAAACAACAAATAAACATCAAGTGAGATGATTAACAGAGAGATTATCAGAAACAAAATTGTTCAGTTAACCTATGCCTACTATTTAAACGGTAACAAGAACATCCAAAGAAGCACAGCGCAGACTCGAAGTGACCCAGGGCAGAGCCAAGCGCGAAGGCACACCAGAGCCCTCGCAGAAGTTTGCCTACAACCGCTTTGCCATCCAACTCCAGGAGAACAAGGCCCTCAATGAGTTCATCGGCAACCAGAAGACAAGCTGGGCAGACACACCTGTGCCCGGACAGCTCTTCGAGACCATCGAACAGAGCGAGATCTACAAGGAGTATATGGCCAGCAGCGAAGACACCTACGATGCCGACCGCGAACTGTGGCGCAAGCTCTACAAGAACTTCATCCAGGAGAATGCCGACCTCGACAACGTGCTCGAAGACCAGAGCCTCTACTGGAACGACGACAAGGAGATTGTCGATACCTTCGTGTTGAAGACCATCAAGCGCTTCAAGGAGCAGAACGGTGCCAAGGAAGAGCTGCTGCCAGAATGGGACAGCGACGAGGAGAAGGAGTTCGCACGCAAGCTGTTCCGCTCCGCCATCCTCAACGAGGTGGAGTATCAGCACTATATGAACGAGGTGTCACGCAACTGGGACCTCTCCCGTCTGGCCTATATGGACATCGTCATCATGCAGATCGCCATCGCCGAGCTGATGACCTTCCCCAATATCCCCGTCAGTGTGACCATCAACGAGTTTGTGGACATCGCCAAGCTCTACTCTACCTCGAAGAGCGGCGGTTACATCAACGGCATGCTCGACGCCATCGCCCGTAACCTCATCAAGAGCAACCGCCTGATGAAGCATATGGAGCCGCAGAAGGGCAGCAAGGAAGACGCCCCGAAGGAAGGTCCGGCAGAGATCAATGCCGTACCCGTGAAGATGAGGCACCGCAAGCGCATCATCCGAAGCGATGAAGGCGAGAAAAAAGATAAAAAAGACTGATATATATAATATAATAAGGTATAGAAATGACAAACATCATCATTGCTGCACAGTCAGCACAAGGAGGTGGTATGAGCATGATCATCATGATGGTCGCCATCTTTGCCATCATGTATTTCTTCATGATCAAACCCCAGCAGAAGAAACAGAAGGAGATCCAGAAGTTCCAGAACGAACTGACCGAGGGCACACAGGTCATCACCGGTGGCGGCATCTACGGCACCGTGAAGAGCATCGACCTGGCCAAGAACACCGTCGATGTGAAGATTGCACGCGACGTGGTCATCACCGTCGACAAGGGCTCCGTCTTCAAAGACACCTCCAGCACACCACAGACGCAGAAATAAAGAGAGATATAGCCACCACTGCGTATGACCATCCGAAGCGTATGGCGAGCAATCTGGGAATTCCTGTTCACTAAAACGAGCAAGGAAATCCTGTTGTTTTTGTTTTTCCTGGCGCTTTCAGCAACTTTCTGGCTGTCGCTGACGCTGAACGAGACGTACGAGCGGGAATTCGCCGTACCCATCTCCGTCGTTGGTGTGCCGAAAAATGCCGTACTCACTTCCGATGAGGTGGACACCGTCCGTGTCACCATCCGCGACAAAGGCATCATCCTCGTAGCCTATCAATTCGGCGATGCACTCAGACGCATCGAACTGCCCTTCCGCAACTATACGCACAACAACGGCACGGGCGTCATCCCTGCCTCGGAGATACAGAAACGTATCTACCAGCGACTGGGCAGCACGTCGAAGATCAACGCCATCAAGCCTGAGAAGATCGAGTTCTACTACAACTACGGTTCAAAGAAGCAGGTGCCCGTCAGATGGAGCGGTCGCGTCATACCCGAAGAACTTTATTTCGTCTCGCGGGTGACCTACGATCCTGACAGCGTCACCATCTTTGCGTCCGACGAAAAGCTCGACAGCATCAGCATGGTCTACACCGAACAGCTCAACTACGCCAACTTCCGCGACACGCTCACCGTGGAGTGTAATCTGGCGAAGCTCAAAGGCGTAAAGACGGTACCCGACCGTGTGCGCGTCAAGTTCTACACCGATGTGCTGACAGAAGAGCGCATCTCCGGCATCCCCATCGTCGGCATCAATATGCCCGAAGGTAAGGCGCTGCGCACGTTCCCCGCCAAGATATCCGTCAGTTTCGTGGCAGGTGTCAGCGTCTATCGCAACCTGAAGCCCGAAGACTTCACCGTCATCGTCGATTACGACGAGATCCGTCGCAATCCCTCGGAGAAGTGTCGCGTCTATTTGAAAAACGTGCCGAGCGGCATCTCAAAGGCGAAGCTGGAGACCAATATGGTTGACTACCTCATCGAATCACAGGATCCGGAATGAAGATAGGTATCACAGGAGGTATCGGGAGCGGCAAGAGTTACGTCTGCCGACTGTTGGAACAGCAGGGCTACACGGTCTATGACTGCGACAGTGCCGCCAAGCGGCTCATCCGCACCTCACCCTTTATCCGCCGACGCCTCACCGCCCTCATCGGACCGGAAACATATTTTGAGGAGTCAGGAGTCAGGAGTCAGGAGTCAGGAGACGGGAGTCAGGAGTCAGTAGAATACATCCTGAATAAGAAGGTTGTAGCAGAGTTTCTGTTAAAATCCGAGGACAATGCAAGAGCCATCGACCGCATCGTGCATCCCGCCGTCTTCCGCGACTTCATCGAGAGTGGCTTGGAGTGGATGGAGAGTGCCATCATCTACGAATCTGGCATCCACCGCCTCGTCGACCGTGTCATCGTTGTCACCGCTCCAGAGGAACTACGCATCCAGCGCGTTATGGCACGTGATGAGATCTCTCGTGAGAAGGTGCTCGAATGGATGAGCCGTCAGCTGCCACAGGAAGAAGTGCGCCAACGGGCTGACTTCGAGATCGTCAACGACGGACTCGCAGACCTCAACCAGCAACTGGATGAAATTCTAAAGGAAATATCAAATAATAAACAATAAAAAAGTATGCAACAGACTATTTTAGCCATCTCCGGCAAGCCCGGACTTTACAAACTCGTTTCCCGTGGCAAGAACAACCTCATCGTCGAGGCCCTCGACGCCACCCATCGCCGTATGCCCGCCTTCGCATCAGACCGTATCACATCGCTGGCAGACATCGCTATGTTCACTGAGACTGACGACATCCCCCTGATGGACGTCCTGGAGAACCTCAAGACCGTGGCCGAAGGCAAGAAAGCCACTGTCGATCCCAAGAAAGCCTCTACGAAGGAGCTGCAGGACTACTTCACGAAAGTACTGCCCGAGTGGGACCGCGACCGTGTCCACGTCAGCGACATCAAGAAGCTCATCAGCTGGTACAATATACTGATTGAAGCCGGCATTACCGACTTCAAGGAAGAGATGCAGCCCACCGAAGGCGATAACATCGACGATCGGAAGGAGCAAGAATAAAACTCTGATTAGAACTTGGCCATCTTGATGGCCACCACCGCACACTCGTCGCCCTTGTTGCCTAATCGGCCTCCGGCGCGGTCCTTGGCCTGCTGAAGATCATTGGTCGTCAGCAGGCCAAAAACTACGGGTATGTTGCTGGTGGCATTCAGACGGGCGATGCCCTCTGTCACACCCTGACAGATATAATCGAAATGAGGCGTCTCACCACGGATCACGCTGCCTAGGATGATCACGGCGTCGTAACCGTCGTTGAGCGTCATCTGGTGAGCACCGTAGATCAGTTCAAACGAACCGGGAACGGTCTTCACGTGGATATTCTCGGGCAGGGCACCGTGCTTCTCAAGCGTGGAAACGCAGCCGTCGAGCAGCGCCCCGGTAATCTCGGGATTCCACTCGGCGACAACCACACCGAAGGTCATATTCGATGCGTCGGGCACCTGCTGTGCATTATACTCTGACAGGTTTTTGGTAGCCATCAATAATTGTCAATTATCAATTGTCAATTGTCAATTACTCGCTGACGCGCTCGATATAAGCGTCGATGGTCTGATAAGCCATCGAGTTGAAGTACTTCTCCTTCACCGTCTGATACAGCTTCAGAGCGTCAGCCTTCTTACCCTGGCTCTCCAGAATCTCACCAGCCTGAATCAGGAACGTAGGAGACAGCGAGTTGTTGTCAGCCTTCTCGGCTGCCTTCTTCAAGGTCTCAACAGCCTTGTCGAGCTGGTTCTGATGAGCGTAGGCATTACCCAGCGCACCGAGAGCGGCGGGAGAAACCATCTGGTCGTCGGCACCGTCATAGTCCTCGAGATACTTCACAGCATCGTCCCACTTGCCGAGCTGGGCGTTGCAGAGTCCGGCATAGAGGTTTGCCAGGTTACCGGCAGCCGTGCTGCTGTAGTCACTGGCCAGCTTGGCAAAGCCCTTATAGCCTGTGCTGTCACCCTGGAGAGCCTTCTCAAACTGGCCCTGGGCGAAATACTCCTGACCCTTGGCGATGGCTGTAGAAGCCTTCTGCTCGTTGGGTTCAGCGATATAAGTCTTGTAAAGTACGACACCGGCAATGATGACGATGAGTGCCACCACAGCGGCGATGATGGCCTTCTTATACTTCAGGAAGAAAGCCTCACTCTTGTTCAGGGTCTCCTCCATCGTGGGAGCTGCCTGAGGTTGATTTTTTGTTGTTGCCATTATAATTATTGTATTAATTTTCGAAAATCGGCTGCAAAGTTACAAAAAAAAAGTGAAATGAAAACACGAAACATAAAAAAAAATGTCGGCAGCAGCAAATTCTTCACTTTTCACTCTTCACTTTTCACTTTTTATTGTACCTTTGCACTATGATTTTAGAAAAACTGTCACTCATCAACTATAAGAACATCCGGGAGGCCACGCTCGACCTCTCACCGAAAATCAATTGTATGATTGGCAGCAACGGTGTCGGCAAGACCAACATTCTCGATGCCGTCTATTTCCTCTCCTTCTGCCACTCCGCCTCCAATCCCATCGACTCCACGATCATCCGCCACAGCGAGGATTTCCTGATGCTTGAGGGCACTTATCATTCCTCGCTCCTCACTCCTCACTCCTCGACAACAATCTCCTGCGGTATGAAGCGGGGCACGAAGAAGCACTTCCGTCGTGACAAGAAGGAGTACCGCCGTCTCTCCGAGCATATCGGCCTCATCCCCCTGGTGATGGTTTCCCCCTCCGACACCCTCCTTATCGACGGTGGCAGCGAGGAGCGCCGACGGCTCATGGATATGGTCATTTCTCAGTACGACCACACCTATATGGAGTCCGTCAACCGCTACAACAAGGCTCTCCAGCAGCGCAACACCATGCTCAAACAGGAAACCGAGCCCGATCCCGAGGTCATGAGCCTTTGGGAGGAACAGATGGCCGTCGAGGGCGAACGCATCTACCAACGACGCGATGCCTTTGTCCGTGAACTCACCCCCATCTTCCAGCGCTACTACGAACGCATCTCCGGCAACCGCGAACAGGTCGCCATCGAATACATCTCACATTGTCAGCGGGGGCCCCTCCTTGAAGTCATCCAGCGAGACCGCGCCAAAGACCGTATCATGGGCTACTCCCTGCACGGTGTCCACCGCGACGATCTCGTCTTCACCCTCGGCGGCCATCCCATCCGCCGCGAAGGCAGTCAGGGTCAGCACAAGACCTTCGTCGTCGCCCTCAAACTCGCCCAGTTCGACTTCCTCCGTCGCACCAACGGCGGCAACACCCCTATCCTACTCCTCGACGACATCTTCGACAAACTCGATGCCAGCCGCGTCGAACAGATCGTCACCCTCGTCGCCGGAGAAGAATTCGGTCAGATCTTCATCACCGACACCAACCGTTCCCATCTCGACCAGATCCTCGCCGCCTCCTCCCACGACTACAAAATTTTCCACGTGGACGACGGCGAAATAAATAGTAAATCGTAAATTTGTAAATCGTAAATCTGCACGGTGTTCAAACGCAATAGCATTCTCATCAAGGACATTATCCTCAAGAACCTCCGGGATCAAGGATTAGAGACGCCCCTCCTTCAGAAGCGCCTCATCGACGCCTGGCCCGTCGTTATGGGCGAGACTATTGCCTCCTACACCACCTCCCTCAACATCCGCAACCAGACACTCTTCGTCCACCTCACCAATCCAGCCCTCCGCATGGAACTCTCCATGCAGCGTCAGGACATCGTCCGCCGCCTAAACGAACACGTCGGCAACCAGGTGATTGCCGACATACGGTTCAACTAAATCACAATATCAACGGGGATGTCGTTGGCGTCGAATGGAACAACTTCAACTATCTGGAAGTCGAAACAGAGGCCGATTAAGCGCGAACGCATTGTGCGGAGGAAACGATCGTAATAGCCACGACCGCGACCGAGACGATGGCCGAGAGCATCGAAGGCGACACCGGGGATGAGGGCGACCATTTCCGAGGAAGGAGGAAAAGGTGAAAAGGTGGAAAGGTGAAAAGGTGAACCGGTGGGTTCAAGGATGCCGAAGGGGCCTGGGGCGAGGTCGTGAGGGCCGGTGTAAAGGCGGAGTTCCATCGTGGTGGTATCGAGGACTTTGGGCAGGAGGACGGTCTTGCCTTCGGCGACAAGGCCATCGATGAGTTGATGGGTATTGACTTCGTCGGGCAGAGAGTAATAGGCCATGATGACACGGGCATCGGCTAAAAGAGGACGCAGACGGGCGATGATGGGTTCAGACAATTCTTCCAGTTGGGAAGGGGTGTACTGCTGCTTGCGACGGCGAATCTCACGACGAAGGTCTTCCTTAACAACGGATTGCACGGATTACACGGATGTTTTTTAGACCACGAATTTCACGAATTACACGAATTGATCCGTTCGGCGGTCAAGTGACGACGGGAGAGGCGGAAGATGGAGGAGTCGTAGAGGCGGACGATCTTCTGGCCTTCTGTGGCCTTGACGGGCTGCGGGAAGGCACGGCCCTCACGGAAGAGACGGAGGGTCTCGATGACGGCGGGATCATCCTGATTGAGGTATTCGGTCCAAGCCTGCTCGTTGAGGATGTTGTAGATGATGCGGCTGTTGACAAAGCGCTCCAGCAACTTCTTCGATTTCTGGATCATCAGGTTACGGCGTTTAAGACCGTTCTTGTCGGCAAAGACGACAAACTGCTCCAGCGTGTTCTGGCTCTTGAGGAACCGCTCCATCTCGTGAACATCGTCCATCTTGCTCAGACGGGCCCGGTTCTCGTCGGTGTAGTTGTAGGCGAACTGCAGGATGAGTCCAGACATGGAGGCTTCCTTGTAATATGAGGTCATACCGACGGTGTCTTCAGGGATAAAGATGTCGGGCGTGATGCCGCCACCACCATAGACGACACGGCCGTTGGCAGTGTGGTATTCGGGACCGGTGTGACGGATGCTGTCCTGAGAGAAGAACTCACCGTGCTGGTAACGCTCGATCCAGTCGCTCTCGTATTTCTCGCCGTCGTTGTAGGGTTTCTGGATGCAACGGCCGGAGGGCGTGTAGTAACGGGCGATGGTAAGCCGGATCATCGAATGGTCGGAGAACTCCATCGGCTTCTGCACGAGGCCCTTGCCGAAGGAACGACGGCCGACGATGGTGCCGCGGTCATTGTCCTGGATGGCACCTGCGAGGATCTCAGAGGCAGAGGCAGAAGCCTCATCGACGAGGATCACGAGCGGCATATGCTGGTAGGAGCCACGTCCGTCGGAACGGTACTCCTGACGCGGATAACGGCGGCCTTCGGTATAGACGATGAGCTGCCCCTTCGAAAGGAACTCATTGGCAATCTGCACGGCAGACTCGAGATAGCCACCGGTATTATTGCGGAGGTCGATGACGAGATTAGAAAAGCCCTTCTGTGCCAACTGCGCCAGAGCGATGATCAGCTCAGGATAGGTATTCTCACCGAAGTTGCGGATCTTGATGTAGCCCGTTTCATCGTCAAGCATATAACTGGCAGTGACGCTCTTCGTGGGAATCTCGCCACGGGTGACGGTGATATGACGGATCTTCTTCTCGCCATAACGGATGATGCCGAGCTTCACCTTCGTGTCCTTAGGCCCTTTCAGACGATGCATAGCCTCCTCGTTAGTAACCTTCTTGCCGACGAAGACGGAGTCGTCCACCTCGACAATCTTATCGCCAGCCAGCACTCCGGCACGCTCTGCGGGGCCATTGCCGATGACGTTCTGCACACGGATGGTGTCCTGACGGATGGTGAACTCGATGCCGATGCCGGAGAACGAGCCGCGCAGGTCGTCGTTGGCGATCTCTCCCTCACGGGCGGTGATATACACGGAGTGCGGGTCGAGCTCTGCGAGAATCTGCGGCATAGCCTTTTCCACGAGGTCGTTCACGTTGACGGTATCGACGTACTGATCGTCGATGATGTGCAACAGGTTGTTGAGTTTATTACCGCTGGTGTTGATGATGTTCAGCCGGTTGCCGGAGAAATGGTTGGCATAGAACGTTCCGATGAGGATGCCCATCACGACACCCATCGCGATCCATAGCGGCGTAAAGCGGGAAGACTTTTTCATTTTGAACTTTGAACTTTGAGCTTTGAACTTTGAGCTTTATGATTACACTTCCATCAGGATGACTTCGATGCCGGCACGACGGAGGAGGTCGATGCCGTCGGTAAGGCGGTAGTTCTCGCCGTATACGACACGGCGGATGCCAGCCTGGATGATGAGTTTGGCACACTCGATGCAGGGCGAGGCGGTGATGTAGATAGTGGCACCGTCGCTGTTGTTGTTGCTGCGGGCTAGTTTCGTGATGGCGTTGGCCTCTGCATGGAGCACGTAGGGCTTGGTGACGTTGTTCTCGTCCTCGCAGATGTTCTCGAAACCACTCGGCGTACCGTTGTAGCCGTCGCTGATGATCATCTTATCCTTCACCACGAGGGCTCCCACCTGACGACGCACGCAGTAGGAATTTTCTGCCCAGATCTTCGCCATACGCAGATAGCGCTGGTCTAATTTCTCTTGTTTATCACTCATTTCTACTTACTTCTTTACTCCTTCTCTCCTTTACTCCTTTTTATCCCATTTCGTTTAAGTAATGCATCTATGGTGGGTTCACCACCCTTGAACCGTTTATATAACGTCATCGGATTCTCCGTGCCACCCTTGGAGAGGATGCAGTCGCGGAAGCGCTGGGCCGTGGCGGGATTGAAGATGCCTTCTTTCTGGAACACGGCGAAAGCGTCGGCTTCAAGCACTTCTGCCCATTTGTAACTGTAGTAGCCAGCCGCATAGCCGCCAGCCATAATATGCGAGAACTGCACCGTCATACAGGTGTCGGGCAACTGCGGCATCACCATAGCCTTCTCCCATGCACGCTTTTCGAAGCGGATGATGTCGTCGGTGAATTCGTGCTTCTGCGTGTAGTAGGCCATATCGAGCAAGCCGAAACTGACCTGCCGCATACAGGCGTAGGCCACATTGAAGTTACGGCTGCGGACGATGCGGTCGATGAGTTCGTCGGGCAGAGGCTCACCTGTCTGGTAATGGAAGGCGAAGGTGCGGAGGAACTCCTTCTGGATGGCGAAGTTCTCCATAAACTGCGACGGCAGCTCGACGAAATCCCACCACACGTTGGTGCCGCTGAGACTCTCGAAACGGGTGTTGGCGAACATACCGTGGAGGGAGTGTCCGAACTCGTGGAGGAAGGTCTCCACCTCGCCCAATGTCAGTAAGGCGGGCTTCTCGGCCGTTGGCTTGGTGAGGTTCATCACCACCGAGACATGGGGACGGACGTTCTTCATATTGTCAGGACCGAAGGGCTTCTTCACGTCGAGGCGCTCTATCCACTGGCCTTGGTATTCGGTCATCCAGGCACCAGCCTGCTTGCCCTTACGGGGATGGAAGTCGGCATAGAATACGGCGAGGAAAGAACCATCCTTGTCGAAGACCTCATAGGCCTTCACGTCGGGATGATAGACGGGGATGTCCTTGTTTTCCTTGAAGGTGATGCCATAGAGACGGTTGGCGAGGCCGAAGACACCGTCGATGACTTTCGACAGTTCGAAATAGGGCCGCAGCATCTCGGCATCGATGTTGTATTTCTTCAGTTGCAGCTTGTGGGAGTAGAAGGAGAAGTCCCAGGGCTGGAATTTTAATTGAGAATTGAGAATTGAAAATTGAGAATTATGATTACCGCGAGCCTTGATATCTTTCTGAAACATTTTCTCAATCTCGGCGACTTCCTTCTTGGCGGTGGGTTTGTAGGCGGCGATGAGATCGTTGAAGAGTTTGTTGACGTTGCGGACGTTGCCGGCCATACGGTGCTGCATCACATAGTCGGCATAGGTCTTATGCCCCAGGAGCTGAGCCAGTTCGCGACGCAGATTGATCAGGCGCTTGCAGATCTGAAGGTTGTTCTCCGAATTTTTGTGGATGCACTCCGTATTCTTGGCCATATACATCTGCTGACGCAGGTCGCGACGGGTGCTGTAGGTCATAAAGGGGGAATATGAGGGGAAGTCGAGGGTGAACACCCAGCCTTCCTTGCCCTGTTCCTTCGCTGTCTGGGCAGCCGCCTCACGGGCGGAATCAGGCAGGCCGTCGAGATCGGCCTCGTCGGTGAGATGCAGGGTGAAAGCCTTGTTTTCCTTCAGGAGGTTCTGCGAGAACTGCAGTCCGAGTATCGAGGCTTCTTCCGTGAGCTGGCGCAGACGTTCCTTGCCTGCTGCATCGAGCAGGGCACCGCTGCGCACAAAACCGTCGTAACAGTTGTCGAGGAGCATCTTCTCCTCGGGTGTCAGCTTACGGTGATGACGGTGTACGTATTTGATGCGTTCAAAGAGGCGTTCGTTCAAACGGATATCGTTGGCGTGCTTCGTCAGCACGGGACTCATCTTCTGTGCCAAAGCGTCCATCTCGTCGGATGTCTCGGCAGATAACAGGTTGAAGAACACGCTGCTGACACGCGACAGGAGATCGTAGTAGCCGTTGTCGTCTTTCTCATCGTCGACATTGATGATGGTGTTGTCGAAGGTGGGTTTCTCAGGGTTGTTGATGATCTTCTCTATCTGCTCATCGTCACGACGGATACCCTCCATCATCGCCTCTTCGTAGTCCTCCAAGGTGATGCGGTCGAAAGGCGCCGTGTCGTGCGGTGTGCCATAAGGCAGGAAGAACGGGTTCTGCCTCTTATTCTCTGCTTTCATATACTATCTCTCTTTTGGGGTGCAAAAGTACAACAAAAAAGTGAAAAGTGAAGAGTGAAAAGTGAAAAATATGTTACCACTATTTAAAATTATCCATTATCCATTGTCAATTATCCATTTTTTACATCAAGAGCCGTTCGAGTTGCGGGATTTCTATCCTTCCACGGTGCAATTCGAGGACGCCGGCCTCCTGCATCCGGTTGAGGGCCCGCGACACGTTCAGGCGGCTGTCGTTGACCTCCTCGGCGAGGCGTTCCATCAGGATGTGGAAGGTCTTGGGGCCTGCGGGATAGAGGGTGTGCTGGAAGAAAAAGCGCACGATGCGCTCCCGGAGCGACAGGGGACTGCGGCGCCACTGCATCTGTATCAGTTTCTGACTCTGCGTGGCGAGGTGGTTCATCAGATTCAGACGGAACACGAGGAAGTCCTCGGAGAGCCGCACCACCTCCTCCTTGTCGAGGGTGAGGAAATTGGCATCCGTCAGGGCGTAGAAGTTGTGGGTGTAGCGCTGGTAATAGCCGAAGATGCTCTCCTGTTGGAGGATGTACGGCGACGACATCTGTTCGATAACGGAATAGCGGCTGTCGTCGCTGAAGGTTTCGATCTTCAGCGTGCCGTTGATGAGGAAATACAAGTGGGTACAGGGATCGCCGGCGTGGATGATCTGTCGTCCGGCTGTCACTTTCTGGAATCCGAAGCGGGTGTGGCCTGCCACAATCTCCAGATCGTCACGGCTCATACCCTGAAACAGCGGGAACTGGAGCAGTCTGTCGTATATCTGCAGGACGGCCACTATTCCTCGATTTTGTTACGAAGAGAAGGAGAGAACCACACGGCAATGTCTCCGTGGCCGTCATCGTAGATGAGATAGGCCATCAGCTCGGAATGACGTTCGAGAAGTTGTTGGGCGCGTTCCAGACCCATCACCATAAACGAGGTGGCATAGGCATCGGCAACGGTACAGCTGTTGGCGAGTACCGTCGCAGAGAGGAGACTGTGCTGCACGGGATAGCCCGTTTTGGGATCGATGGTATGGGCATAGCGACGACCGTTCTTGTAATAGAAATTACGATAGTTGCCGCTGGTGGCCAACGCCTTGTCTGTGACATTGAGGATGGTCTGCAACTCGTGGCCCACACTCAGGGAGTCTTCGGAGGGTTTGATCACACCGACGCGCCAAGGCAGGCGCTGGGCATTGACGCCACAGGTGACAACCTCGCCACCGATCTCCACCATAAAGTTCTGAACCCCACGGTCGCGCAGCATCCGGGCTACGGCATCTACACCAAAGCCCTTGGCGATGGCAGAGCAGTCGAGCATCATACGGGGATCCTGTTTCTTGACTTTTCCACCGGTGAGGGAGATCTTCTGGTAGCCGATGATCTGTCGCAGACTGTCCACCTGATGCTTTGAAGGCATCTGCTCGTGCTTGAAGCCGAAGCCCCAGGCATTGACCAATGGTGCCACGGTGATGTCGAAGGCGCCCTCCGTATCACGGGACACTTCCATCGCCTTCGTGAACACTTCGATGAAATAGGGGTCGAGCGTCACCTCACGATTCTGGTTGACGGCGGTAATCACCGACTCCTTATTGAAAGGCGAGAGGGAACGGTCTACCTTCATCAGTTCCTGACGGATGCTGAAAGTCAGGTCTGAGTCGCACTGGTAGATGATTTTATAGGTCGTGCCGAACACGAAATCAGAGACCTGACGGTAGGGCATAGAGCGCTGATGACTGATGATCAGCACGGTGCCGACAATCAGCAGCACGAGGAATGGCAGCTGCCAGATCAGTTTCTTTTTCTGTTTCTCATCCATAACGCTCAGATATCAATGATGACGTTAAAGGAGGCGCCCAACTTCGAATCGTAAGTACCGAAGCCCGGCACATACCACGGTGTACCCCATTCTCCCTCCTCGGAATGAGACAGACGCTGCTTGTAGCGCACAGTCCAACCCAAATGCAGGGGGCCGAAGATCTTGGCATCGACACCGACAACGATCTCTGCCCAATGATACTTGCAGGCGACATCGGTCATACTATAGCTTGTATCCCACTGCCACACCGGATCCTGGTAATCAGGACGTGAGATGTCAATCTTGTAGGAAGTGAAGCCATAGCGCAGTCCCACATAGAGACGGTTGGGACCGTGCTTGTCTTTGAGCATATTCTTGTCTATACCTATCTTAAAATAGGGGGCAGAGGTGCTGTAATGCAAGAATGTCACCTCGTCGTCGTGCTTGGCCTTGCCGATACCGGCCTCGAAGACCGGGAACCACTCGTCGTGGAGGTTCACACGCAAAGCACCTTCATAATGGCCATAGTCGGAGAACAGCGCCATACCTGCTCCAACCATATCGAACGATACGGCAAATCCACGGAACAGCGAGATGGAGTCTTTCTGCATAGAGAAGAACTTCTTCACCTGCGCCTGAGCACTTGTGGCCGTTACCAGCAGCAACAGGCTAATTGCTGACCTTTGGATAAAGGAGGACATGTACGACTTGATCGTCATTGGTCACTGATGGGTTTACAATTATTACCGAATCCAGACAGTTATGGGTATGCCGGATGGCCGTCAACTTATGGAAGTAACTCGCATTGCAATCGACAGACTCGAAATGGGGATAATCCTCTTTCGCAATCCACAGGGTGTCCACGATATACACACTTTCACCGATAAAATGGAACACGAGTTCGTCTTCAGGATGGGTGTGGCTGATGGGAAGATGGAATTTACAGGTGCCTACACCTTTATTATATATAACAGAGTCGCTGCTGAATATGATCGCCTCACTACCGTCTTTACGGGTAATCTCCACGGTCAGGGTGTCCTGCAGACTGATCGAGTCGCCGGCACTGTTGGTAAACTGGAAACGAGTGCGAACCAGATTATTGATGGAGCAGTCGATACTCGTACAGGATGTTAAGAGGTAAGAGACAAGAGGTAAGAGGTAAGAGATGAATCCTACCGCCACCATACTCATAATCTTAGACCTATTCTTCATACCTAAATCGTTTCCTCGATCTGATAGTCATTACGGCTAGTCGACGAACGACTGATGAGGTCGCCGAGGAATCCGGTGAGGAACAGCTGCGTACCGATGATCATCATCGTCAGGGCGAGATAGAAATAAGGAGAATCCGTCACCAGTCGCTGGGGAATATGATTAGCGAGACACCACAGTTTGTCGGCTCCGATGACGAAGGCGGCGATGAAACCTATCACAAACATAATCGTGCCCAAGAAACCGAACACGTGCATCGGCTTCTTGCCAAACGTGCTGAGGAACCACAGCGTCAACAGATCGAGATAGCCATTGACAAAACGGTTCAGGCCCATAAACTTCGACGAGCCGTACTTACGAGCCTGATGGTGTACCACCTTCTCGCCGATCTTGTCGAAGCCGGCATTCTTGGCCAGATAGGGGATGTAACGGTGCATCTCACCATACACTTCGATATTCTTCACCACGGCCTTGCGATAGGCTTTCAGTCCACAGTTGAAGTCGTGGAGGTTCTTGATGCCGCTGATCTTACGGGCTGTCGCATTGAAGAGTTTCGTGGGTAGCGTCTTCGAGATGGGGTCGTAGCGCTTCTGCTTGTAGCCGCTCACCAGATCATAGCCCTCCTCCTTGATCATCCGATACAACTCGGGAATCTCATCGGGAGAGTCCTGAAGGTCGGCATCCATCGTGATGACCACGTCGCCCTTGGCCTGTTCGAAACCACAATACAGGGCAGGACTCTTGCCGTAGTTACGACGGAACTTGATGCCCTTCACGCAGTCAGACTTGGCTGCCAGGTCATTGATCACCTGCCACGACTCATCGGTAGAGCCGTCGTTCACGAAAATCACCTCATAACTGAAACCGTTGCCCTGCATCACCCGTTCTATCCAGGCATACAGCTCAGGCAACGATTCTGCCTCATTATAAAGAGGTATTACTACTGATATATCCACAACTATATTTACGATTTACGAATTTACGATTTACGGATTTATTTCACCTTTTCACTTTTTCACCTTTTCACCTCACTGCGCTGCATCACGAGACCGATGGGGACACCCAGGATGAATCCGATGATGATATTCATCGTCAGAATGTTCAGCGCATAATCTATCGGACGGATCTGGGCCATCTCTGCCAAGCCTTCTTCCACCATCTGCGACATACCGTACTGGCTGATGATTTGCTGGCCTTCTTCTGAACTCATCATCCGTGAGAAGGCATTCAACAGGTAACCGTTATCGACGTAGGCGAAATAGAGGAACTGTACTACGGCCAACAGCACGGCACCATAGAAGAACACGAAGATCGTATAAGCATAGCTGCGACCGAAGGAGATCTGCCCTTCCCTACCCTCATCGCGGAACTTGCGCAGACGGCTGGCCACAAAGAAAGGCGTCGTAATGGCGAGACCTAAGGCCAGCATCTCAAGCATCTGGTTCGTGATGCCCAGGATATAGCAGGCGAAACTCGCCGTCCACAAAAGGGCGAGGAAGAAACCGTCCTGACGGGCGTATGCTTTTAATTGTATGTACTCTGGAGCGGTCATTATTTAACAATTATCACTTTCAGGCTGCAAAATTACACATTTTATGGCATATATCTTGACCTTTGCCAAAAAAAATAGTTAAAATGTGAAACTTTTCACTTTTCACTTTTCACTTTTCACTTTTTTGTTGTACCTTTGCAGCCGCTAAGCAAAAATGGGCAGTCCTGTACGGCCAGCTCCCTTTGAATCCCCCAGGGTGGGAACGCAGCAAGGGTATTAGGTCGTAAGTTGGCCAGAGCACGTGATTTGTAATCTCGGGGTCGTTGGTTCGAATCCGACAAGAGGCTCAAAAGAAATTAATACATTTACCTTTAGAAACAGACTATGAACAGAAAGATATTCTTTTTATTTGCAAGTCTTCTTCTGTGCGCTACGCTGGTTAGTGCACAGGAAAAAAGTGATCTCCACAAGCGTGCTGAGGCAGCAGATCCCAAAGAGCACATAGCCACAGCAAGGTCTCTTTACATTCACGCCTTCAACGACTACTACAACCGTGGTCAGATGAAGTTGGGCGTAGAGTGTGCCACCAAGGCAGCCTCACTCTACTATTCCAGAGAAAACTATTACAAAGAGGCATTCGACCTGCTCCACCGTGCTGATGACGCCATCAACTCCAGCCAGAAGGACAGTCAGGCAGACAAGGCCGCTATGCACTATATGGTCACCAAGGAACGTCTGAATATGTATATCAAGCTGAGGAAAAGCGATAGTGCCAAGGATCAGCTGAACATTATGGAGAGTCAGGCCACTCAATCCGGCGACGAGAATCTGAAGAATGATCTGCTCTATACCAAGGCCATCTACTATTACACCTTCGGTATGAACGCACAGGGTAATGCCGTCTTCAAGGAGATGGCCAATAAACTGACGGCCAGCAAAGAGTATGGCAAGGTAGACGAGGTCTATCAGACACTCATCGCCAACGGCCGCAAGAGCAACAATGCCAATATGGTGGCACAGTCTTACAGCAACTACATTACCTGGAAGGACTCCACCGACGCTCTGAAGCACGCTGACGAGATCAGCGCCCTGAAGAAGCTGATTGCCGACAACGAAGCCACCATCGCCGACAAAGACAGTTCGCTGTCCACACGCTGGGTATTCATCATCGGCCTCTGCATCCTCGCTGCCGCTCTGGCAGCAGCCCTGGTCATCGGTGCCATCGTACTGATGCGATTCATCCTTCTCGACCGCAAACAGAAGAAGACCATCCGTCTGGCCAACGAGAGCAACGCCCTCAAGGCTAAGTTTATCAGCAATATCTCCGCACAGTTGGAGCCTACCTTCAAGAAACTCGACAGCAAGCAGCCGGAGGTGAAGGCCCTGCTCGAATTCTCCAACCACATCCAGACGCTGTCTGAACTGGAGAACAGAGACAGTAGCGAGATTGAGTTGGAAGACACCCCGGTACCGGCATTCTGCGAGAGCCTTATGGATCAGATCCGCGACAAGGTGAAGAGCGAGGTCAATCTGACGGTCAATGCCTCAAACATGAGTGCCAAGATCAATAAGGAGTACGTATCACATATCCTGCTCCACCTGCTCAACAATGCGGCTCTGTACACGCCTGCAGAAGGAACCATCTCCCTCGAGTTCAAGAAGCGTGGTCCCCACTCCTATCAGTTCCTCGTATCTGACACTGGTTCCGGCATCCCCGAAGAGAAGCGTGAAGACATCTTCAAGCCTTTCCTTGAAATCCGTGATCTCACCACTGGCGACGGCCTCGGACTCCCCATCTGCAAACAGATGGCCCTGAAGATGAACGGCGACCTTGACATCGATCCCAAGTTCACCAAAGGCACCCGCTTCGTCCTCGACCTCCACGCATAATCAATACGGGGATATCATCGCCTTCCTTGTTGTTGTGGAGTAGGCACCATCCTGACAGGACCTCTCGGCATCATATCGTCCTGATTGCCCCAGATGAATCCTCTCAGGAGATGTCCGATGTCGATGCCAATCTTCTGTTTCCCGTTGATCTTATAATAAGGTCTGATAATCGGATCGGTCACCCACTTGCCCGTCATCGGATTAAGGTAGCGCTGCACGCCCAGGTCCGTGCCCCAATACTTACTGAACTTGATGTCAGCATAACCTCCGTAAGTGGTTGTTGAAAGATAGGGAGCCACGGCTGGTCCTGCTGTTATCGGACTGCCATAGTAATAACCGAAAGCATGCAGCGAGACGGCATTGCTCAGCAAATAACTGACCGTTCCGTCTACGCCATACCTCGTTTCCAGATATCCCATCCCCACATAGCGGTATTTGTCTGCCAATGCCGAGGCAGAGAAAGACCAACGTCCCAGATTCTGATACAGCGTCAGGGCACCAGACTCACGATCGAGCAATCCCGGCATCGAGTCAGCCCAGCCCGAAACGCCAACGAATGCCCCTCGCCAAGGATTGAAAAGACGCGTGCTGTTAAGGGTATTGATCTGCCAGTCGCCGCGCCGGCTGTCATAGAGTGCCCTGTTGTCTGTCAGTTTGATGGCATCTTCTGACAACTTCAGGGGCATCATCGGTTTCATGAAGGATTCTCTGAAATAGAGCGAAGAGTCTGCAAGTGGCGTATTTACCTCATCCACATCCGTCTGTCTGCCCGACATGACACTGTCGTTCACCTCCGTCTGTGCTGACGCCCCCGTCACCATCACGGACAGCATTGCTATGATCCACTTCCTTTTCATCTATTTGACGGCAAAGATACTTCCTTTTCCAGAAACCGCCAAAACTTTGTCACAAAAAACTTGCATCGTATTGAAGATTTTCGTATATTTGCAGCAGAATTGCAATGTTTAACAAATACCTGATGATTATGAAAGTAGGAATTCCAAAAGAGATCAAGGACAATGAGAACCGCGTGGGCATGACCCCTGCGGGAGTAGCAGAACTGACGCGTCGCGGCCACGAGGTGAGCGTACAGCACACGGCCGGCGAGGGCAGCGGGTTCTCCGATGACGAGTATGTGAAGGCCGGGGCAAGGATTCTGCCAACGATCGAAGCCGTGTACCGTGAGTGCGACATGATCGTGAAAGTGAAGGAACCCATCGAGCCCGAGTATGAGCTGGTGCGCAAAGGTCAGTTGCTATTCACCTATTTCCACTTCGCCTGCGAGAAGGAACTGACTGAGGCGATGCTCAAGAGCGGTGCTGTCTGCTTAGCCTACGAGACGGTGCAACTGCCCAACGGCTCGCTGCCGCTGCTGCAGCCCATGAGCGAGGTGGCAGGACGCATGGCAACGCTCAACGGTGCCTACTATCTGCAAAAGACGAAAGGCGGCAAGGGCAAGCTGATCAGCGGCGTGCCTGGTGTGAGTCCTGCGAAGGTTCTGGTACTCGGCGGCGGAGTCGTGGGTGAGGCTGCCGCACGGATTGCGGCTGGATTAGGGGCTGAGGTGACGATTGCCGACATCTCGCTGCCTCGTCTGCGCCAGCTTGACATCGAGACGCCTCCGAACGTACATACTCTCTACTCGTCTGAGCACAACATCCGAAAGCAACTGCCGACGGTGGACATCATCGTGGGCAGCGTGCTGGTGCCTGGCGACAAGACGCCACACCTTATTACAAAAGAGATGCTCAAGCTGATGGAGCCAGGAACGGTGCTCGTCGATGTGGCCATCGACCAGGGCGGATGCTTCGAGACCTCACGGCCCACAACCCACAGCGAGCCTGTGTACATCGAGGACGGCATCGTACACTACTGTGTGGCGAACATCCCCGGTGCCGTGCCCAACACCTCTACCCTCGCCCTCACCAATGCAACCCTGCGCTATGCTGTCGCTCTGGCAGACAAAGGCTGGCAACAGGCATGCAAAGATGATCCTGCCTTGGCAAAGGGACTGAACATCGTGGAAGGGAAGGTGGTGTATAAAGCCGTTGCCGATGTGTTTGGACTACCATACGAAGCATTGACATAAGGCGGATCAGACCACTCCTGGCCCCTCCTAACTTAGGAGGGGAAAACAAAAGCCCTGAGTCATTGCTGACTCAGGGCTTCACACTTTATATAAAGAAGGCGGCCTCCTACTCTCCCGCATTGCATTGCAGTACCATCGGCGCAGGCGGGCTTAACTTCTCTGTTCGGAATGGGAAGAGGTGGGAC
>ONCZ01000066.1 GCA_900316445.1 uncultured Prevotellaceae bacterium
CGATTATTTTTTTAAGCCCCTGCCCTGGAGAGGGCAAAGGGGTTTGGGGTTAAGGTCGAAGCCCCTTCTTATGAAGAAGGGGTTGGGGTAGATGGAGGACAGCAGGGCACAGCCCTGCATAAAAAAGTAGGGCTTGGCCCTACAAAAATCCCCTTAGGGGAAACCCTAAAAAAATCCCCCCGATGACAATCGGAGGGATGAATTATAGAGTAGGGTAGAAAAATTTACTTTTTCTTCTTGTCACCCTCTTCCAGCTGAGCCTTCAGCTGAGCCAGAGCGTCGATGTCACCGAGCGTGGTGCTTGCAGCGACATTCTCGATCTTCGGAGTCTCGTCCTTCTTGGCAGCGCGGGTCTTCTTGGCAGCTGCCTTCTTCTCCTCGCGTGCGGGATCCTCGAAGGTACGGCTGTGCGACAGGATGATGCGCTTGCTGTCCTTGTTGAACTCAATCACCTTGAAGGGCAGGGTCTCACCGTTAGCGGCCTGACTGCCGTCCTCCTTCACCAGGTGCTTCGGAGTAGCGAAGCCCTCAACGTTCTCCTCGAGAGAAACCACGGCGCCCTTCTCGAGCAGTTCGGTGATCTTACCCTCGTGAATACTGCCGACGGTGTACTTCTCCTCGAAGGCATCCCAAGGATTGTCCTCCAGCTGCTTGTGGCCGAGGCTCAGACGACGGTTCTCCTTGTCGATGTCGAGCACGATCACGTCGATCATATCGCCCACCTTCGTGAACTCTGAAGGATGCTTCACCTTCTTGGTCCAGCTGAGGTCGCTGATGTGGATCAGACCGTCGACACCCTCCTCGAGCTCTACGAACACACCGAAGTTGGTGAAGTTGCGAACCTTGGCATTGTGCTTAGAACCGACAGGATACTTGGTCTCGATGTTCTCCCAGGGATCCTCACGCAGCTGCTTGATGCCGAGAGACATCTTGCGCTCGTCGCGGTCGAGGGTCAGGATGACAGCCTCCACGTCGTCGCCCACCTTCAGGAAGTCCTGAGCTGAACGGAGGTGCTGGCTCCAAGACATCTCGCTCACGTGGATGAGTCCCTCCACACCAGGCTGGATCTCCACGAATGCACCGTAGTCGGCGATGACAACCACCTTACCCTTCACGTGGTCACCCACCTTGAGGGTCTGGTCGAGAGCATCCCAAGGATGCGGGCTGAGCTGCTTCAGACCGAGGGCGATGCGGCGCTTCTCGTCGTCGAAGTCGAGGATGACCACATTGAGCTTCTGGTCGAGCTCCACCACCTTGTGGGGATCGTCCACGCGGCCCCAAGAGAGGTCTGTGATGTGGATCAGTCCGTCCACGCCACCAAGGTCTACGAACACGCCGTAGTTGGTGATATTCTTCACGGTACCCTCGAGGATCTGACCCTTCTCGAGCTTGCCGATGATCTCCTTCTTCTGTGCCTCCAGCTCCTGCTCGATGAGGGCCTTGTGAGAGACAACCACGTTGCGGAACTCCTGGTTGATCTTCACCACCTTGAATTCCATCGTCTTGCCTACGAACTGATCGTAGTCGCGTATGGGGTGAACGTCGATCTGTGAGCCGGGGAGGAATGCCTCGATGCCGAACACGTCGACGATCATACCGCCCTTCGTGCGGCACTTGATGAAGCCCTGGATGACCTGATCCTGCTCGAGGGCTGCGTTCACCTCGTCCCAAGACTTGCTCAGACGGGCCTTCTTGTGAGAGAGGATCAGCTGACCCTTCTTGTCCTCAGCGCTCTCCACGTACACTTCCACCTTGTCGCCGATCTTCAGGTCGGGGTTGTAGCGGAACTCAGATGCGGGGATGATACCATCGCTCTTGTAGCCGATGTTCACCACCACCTCTTTCTTGTCGACGGAGATCACGGTACCTTCCACCACCTGGTGGTCGGCTACCTTGTTGAGGGTTTCGTCGTACGCCTTGTCAAGTTCTTCTTTGCTGACGCCGGCGGTCGTGCCATTCTCGAACTCGTCCCAATTGAAATCGTCGAGCGGCTTCACGTTCTTTGTTAATTCTGACATTTTTACGCCCCCTTTCTCAGGGGGTAGGGGTCTGAACAGACGTTCATCAGACCATATTTTAAATTGTTAATAATCCTGGGAGTCAGCGCCTGTTCCGGCTCCCATTGCCCCTTCTGGGGCACAAAGCGGCTGCAAAGGTACAAAGAAAGAATTAAAAAATGAAAAGATTAAAAAATGAAAGCCTTTCCGTCTGCGATATTTATGAATTATTAACAAAAGACGAGCGACTTTTCAAAGCCGCCCGTCTTTAATACTTTAATTCCTTAATTTTTTAATTCCTGAATTTTTTAATTTTACACGATTCCCTGAGCCATCATAGCCTTGGCAACCTTCATGAAGCCGGCCACGTTGGCACCCTTCACGTAGTTGATATAGCCGTCCTTCTCAGTACCGTACTTCACGCAGTTCTCGTGAATGTCGTTCATGATGCGCTTCAGGTAGTTGTCCACCTCCTCAGCCGTCCAAGACAGACGCTCTGAGTTCTGCGACATCTCCAGACCAGATACCGACACACCACCGGCGTTAGAAGCCTTACCCGGAGAGTAGAGGATCTTGGCATCCTGGAAGATCTTGATAGCCTCAGGCAGTGAAGGCATGTTGGCACCCTCGGCCACGGCGATCACACCGTTCTTCACCAGGGCAGCAGCCTCGTCACCGTTGATCTCGTTCTGCGTAGCGCAAGGCAGGGCGATGTCGGCCTTCTCATACCAGGGGCGCTTGCCCTCGTAGTACTTGGCTGTGGGATACTCCTCGACATACTCCTTGATACGTCCGCGCTCCACGTTCTTCAGCTCCATGATGTAGTCGAGCTTGGCACGGTCGATACCATCGGGATCGTAGATGTAACCGTCAGAGTCACTCATCGTCATGGGGATGGCACCCAGCTGGATGCACTTCTCGGCTGCATACTGGGCCACGTTACCGGCACCAGAGATCAGCACCTTCTTGCCCTTGATGTCGATGTTGCGAGTAGCAAGCATAGAGCAGAGGAAATATACGGTACCATAACCAGTAGCCTCAGGACGGATCAGCGAACCGCCGAAGGGGATGCCCTTACCTGTGAGCACGCCCTGGAACTGGTGGGTGAGCTTCTTGTACTGTCCGAACAGGTAACCTACCTCACGGCCACCTACGCCGATGTCACCAGCGGGAACGTCCTCGTCCGGACCGATCACGCGGTACAGCTCGTTCATGAATGCCTGGCAGAAGCGCATCACCTCAGCGTCGCTCTTGCCACGGGGAGAGAAGTCTGAACCACCCTTGGCACCACCCATCGGCAGTGTGGTCAGTGAGTTCTTGAAAGTCTGCTCGAAAGCGAGGAACTTCAGGATACCGAGGTTCACGCTCTTGTGATAACGGAGACCGCCTTTGTACGGGCCAATGGCGTTGTTGTGCTGGATACGGTAGCCCATGTTGGTCTGCACGTTGCCCTTGTCGTCCACCCAGGTGATACGGAACTCGTTCACTCTGTCGGGGATGCAGAGGCGCTCAATCAGATTGGCTTTCTCAAACTCGGGGTGCTTGTTGTACTCTTCCTCGATGGTGGGAAGAACCTGCGAAACTGCCTGGATGTACTCCGGCTCATTGGGGAATCTCTTTTTGAGATCTTCTACAACTTGTGCTGCATTCATAATCTTTTGTTGTTTTTTTAAGTGTTATTTGTTGATTGAATTAATGATTCTCTGTTGTTTGAAGTATGATTCTTTCCGAAATCGGTTGCAAAATTACATCAAAAATCTGAAATAACAAACATTTTATCAGTTTTTTCGACAAAAATCTGTCTTTTTGTCACTTTATTGATATAAATCAAGGCAAAAGGTTAGGGGAATAACCTTTTTATGTGCCCGAGCACAAAGATATCGGCCCTTAACACCTTATTAATAATGTTAGTACTAAAATTTGGCGGTTACAAATTTTATTTGTAACTTTGCAACTGTAAAGATGAATGGGTTGAAATGAACAACGAGATATTGAGCCAACTGAATGAGAGTCAGCGCGTTGCGGTGGAGTACTGCGACGGGGCGAGTCTGGTGATTGCGGGTGCGGGATCGGGAAAGACGAGGGTGCTGACGTATAAGATCGCTTGGCTACTGGAGAAAGGGATGGAACCTGGTTGTGAGCCGATACGGCCGTGGAATATACTGGCGCTGACGTTTACGAACAAGGCGGCACGGGAGATGAAAGAGAGAATCGGTCGATTGGTGGGCGAGGAAGAGGCTAGATACTTGCAGATGGGCACATTCCACAGCGTCTTTGCACGTATTTTGAGGGCAGAAGCAGAGCATATAGGCTTCAATTCGAACTTCACCATCTATGATCAGAGTGATGCCCGTTCGCTGGTGAAGACGATCATCAGGGAGATGCAGCTCGATGATAAGGTGTACAAGCCCGCATCGGTGGCAGACAGGATTTCGATGGCCAAGAACCACTTGTTGCTTCCGCAGGCCTACGCACAGAGTAGTTGGGCTCGCGACGATGCCACCCAAAAACGCCCGCAGGTCTCTAATATATATAATAGGTACGCGGAAAGGTGCAGACAAGCCAACGCGATGGACTTCGATGATCTGCTGGTTCAGACGTGGGTTTTGTTCCAGAACCACGAGGATATCCGACGGAAATACGTTGAAAAGTTCCATTTTGTGCTCGTCGATGAGTACCAGGATACGAACTTTGCCCAGCAGGCCATCGTTTATCAGCTTACGAAGGAGCGTCAGAAGGTATGTGTCGTGGGCGACGATGCCCAGAGCATCTACAGTTTCCGGGGTGCGAATATCGACAATATCCTCAACTTCCAGAACCAATACACCAACGCCAGGCTCTTCAAACTCGAACAGAACTATCGCAGTACGCAGCTCATTGTGCAGGCTGCTAACTCGCTGATACGGCGTAATGAGCGGCAGATCCCGAAGAATGTGTTCTCGAAGAACGAGCACGGTGAACGGCTGCAACTGAAGCCTGCCTATTCGGACAAGGAAGAGGCGATGATAGTGTGTCAGGACATCAAGCGGCTGCGGAAGCAGGACCACTGCAATTGGAACGACTTTGCCATCCTCTATCGAACCAACTCCCAGAGCCGGTCGTTTGAGGAGCAGATGCGAAAAGACAATATCCCCTATCGCATCTATGGTGGTCTGAGCTTCTACCAGCGCAAGGAGATCAAAGACGTGATTGCCTACTTCCGGCTGATTGCCAACCCCAACGATGAAGAGGCCTTCAAGCGCATCATCAACTATCCCTCGCGGGGCATCGGCGACACCACCGTCGGTAAGATTATCCAGACGGCACAGACCTATGGCGTCAGTCTCTGGCAGGTGATTAAAGAGCCCGTGCTCTTTCCGATGGAAGTCAGCAAGGGCACGATGACGAAGATACAGGCGTTCCGTGAACTCATCGAGGGCTGGATAGGGCGCATCAATACGGAAGATGCCTACGCCCTGGGACACGACATCATCATGACCTCCGGCATCAGCAAGGACATCTACTCGGGCCGCAACCCGGAAGACATCTCGCGTCAGGAGAACCTTGAAGAGTTCTTGGGTGGTATGCAGGATTTCGTGGAGAGCCGCAAGGAAGAGGATATGGGTGATGAAATCTATCTGCCGGACTTCTTGCAGGAGGTGGCTCTGCTAACGGATCTTGATAGCGATGAGGGCGACTCGAATGATAAGGTGACGCTGATGACGATCCACTCGGCTAAGGGCTTGGAGTTCCCGACGGTGTTCGTCGTGGGCCTCGAAGAGAATATCTTCCCCTCTCCGATGTGTACCAATTCGATGCGGGAACTAGAAGAAGAGCGCCGATTGCTGTATGTAGCCATCACCAGAGCCGAGAAGCATTGCATACTGACGTGCGCTCAGAACCGTTTCAGATACGGACGAATGGAGTATGACACGCCATCGAGATTCATCCGCGACATTGACCAGGAACTGCTGGATGTGCATTCAGAATCGGGTGGGGGAAGTTCACTCTTCGGCTTATCCAGCCGGAAGCCTCGTGGCTTCGAGAGTGAAGGCCCTGAGTGGATGCAGAATCCGAGACCTGTGGCTACGCAGTTCAAGGCCGATCCCAAGCCTCGTATCGTGGCTCCCCGTCAGCCTGAGAAACCTGTGGATCCATTCGGCGAAGGCTTCAAGAGGCTCTATCAGCAGCAGTCTGGCAAACCGTTGCAGACATCACGCCCAAGCACGCCTTCAGGTGGTAATTTCCGTCCCGTGAATCGTGCAGCAAGGGTGGCTGATCAGACCACCCCTGGCCCCTCCTACTCAGGAGGGGAAGGGCTGCGCGAGGGCTGCAAGATTGAGCATCAGCGCTTTGGCATTGGTACGGTGATAAAGATTGAGGGCACGGGCGAGAATACCAAGGCCACCGTTGAGTTCCGCAATACGGGCACCAAACAGCTGCTGCTGAAATTCGCAAAGTTCAAGATTATCGGATAATCTCACAAGAGGGACAGTCCCCATTGTGAGAAAATATTAGAGCGACTCATTTTCGGGTCGCTCTATTTGTCTCTGTCCTGTCTTGGGCAGATGGCGCTTCTTTCGGAGCCAAGCAGCCTTGCGGGCCTCATAATCGTCGTGATGTTTCTCCAGATATCCGTCAGCCATAACTATTGATTCTTGAATCGGCCGTAGATCACCTTCACTTCGATGGGCGTGTTGGGGCCTCCCTCCAGCTTCGTGCTCACAAGTCCCATCTCGTTCTCTATATCGTATGTTGCGGAAGTGGAATTCGCGGAAACCGCCGTCATAGAGATCGGTATCAGCAGCACCTTGTTCCAGTTGGGGTGTTTGCTCATCCAGTCAGAATCAGAAGCCTGCCCCTTCTTTTTGTTGTCTGAAAGCAGCGTGACGAGGTTGCCGATGTTTGAGAATGTGTAGGTGTTGGTGGTGGAGAGTGTTGCTGCGAAGGCACTCTTATAGTCGTAAGTCTTGTCATTTCTGAAGAACGTTTCAAGACTGTCCGTAGGCAGCATCAAGATGCTCGACGGTGCATCCATAAGATATTTGGCCTTAACGCCGCTGTTCTGGCGCTGGAAGGTCATACTGACAGAGAGAAGCGAGTCTGCCGCGTGGCTCTGGGTAATCTCATCCACAGGCAAAGTGACCTCTGTAAAGATGCCTGCGGGTGCTTTCAGATAGGTGCAGCTCTGATCGGCAGCCAACTGTGCCAACGTCTTCTTGTCGTTCGTCACCTGGGTTGTCTGCAGTACCTCTTGCGTTGACGAGAAGGCAATGTAACTGTTGTATTTCGTACTGTTCTTCTGATAATGGTAGAAGACACGCATCTCCAACAAATAGAACTTGGCCATCAGTCCCAAACCGTCTGCCAGCTCAAAAAAGAAGCCGGGGCAGATGTTGTTGGTGAAGGCGTAGGAGTTCTTGAAGTATTCGGGATGAGCATAGTAGTTACGGAGGATGTAAGTTCCGTAGTTGTCGTATTTCACGCCGTTCTTGTCGGTATATTCGTCAGAGAACGAAATACGCACGTAATCGAAATAATCTGTAAGATTTCTGATACTGTCCGAGTATGTCAGGTTGTTCTGACTGAAAAGGATGCTCTTCTTCATACCATCTTCGCGGATGTATCCTTCTTTTCTGGGGTCGTAGTTGCTGTAGTAGACCACCTTCTCGCTCATAGGCTTGTTGAGCTCGAGGACGTTCATCTTCAGGGAGGAGAGTGTGTCGCCATAGCAGTTTTCCTTGTCGAATGCCAGCCAGATCTCACAGGAGTCGGCTACGATCTCACCTTCCTCGTTTTTGATCTCATCGACTGTTGGCAATATGATGCCTTCCTGAATATTGAACTGCACCATAAACTCTGTCTTGACGTAGGCTCCTGTCTCGGGATCCTTAACACGCCCGAAGTAAGTATCGTAGTTGCGGGCGTACACGGAATCAACGAGCACGGAACGAGAGTAGGCGCTGTAAGTCATCGTACTTGCCTGTATCTGATCAGAACTGTTCGTCAGCGACGAGCCAAGCGTGTCTGTGTCTTTACTGCAAGAAATTAACGCCATTGCGGAGATTGCAATCGCTGTAAATAATTGGTATTTCATGATGTTCTTTCTGTCTGTTATGTTGCTCCTCAACTTATTCTTCAGCAGGGTAGAGCGACTCGTAGAAGTCTTCACAGGCTTCGGCGACGTTCTCGGAATAGCCGAGGAAAGGAATGTTCTTTTCTTTAATATATGCCAGCAGCTCATCGTTGACGAGGCTGTCTGATTGTACGATACCGTCACTATAGTCGATGGCAAGCTTGTTGAGTTCGTTCAGATCGAAGTTGTCCTTGTAGTCCTTCAGGATCTCCTGTGTGGTCTCACGGAACTCCAGACACTGTTTGAAGTCTTCACCCAGATCCTTGTCGAGCTTCTGCGAGAAGAGCGAGGTGACCACCTTGGCGTCAGCAAACGAGGGCTCGTCGTGATAGGCCGTCTTCACATAGAGTGGAACGACCGCACTCATCCAGCCCTGACAGTGGATGATGTCGGGCACCCAACGCAGTTTCTTCACCGTCTCCAGCACGCCACGTGCGAAGAAGATAGCACGTTCACCATTGTCAGCATAGTCTTCGCCCTGCTCATCTTTCTCCATCAGGCGCTTGCCGAAGTAGTCGTCGTTGTCGATGAAATACACCTGCACCTTTGCCGACTGTATCGAGGCGACCTTGATGATCAGCGGGTGGTCGGTGTCATTGATGATCAGATTCATGCCCGACAGGCGTATCACTTCGTGCAACTGTCCACGGCGCTCATTGATGATGCCCCATTTGGGCATGAACGTGCGGATCTCGTGGCTGCACTCTTGAATGGTCTTAGGCAGTTCCCTGCCCATGATTGACAATGCGTTGTCGGGAACATACGGAGATATCTCCTGATTGATGAATAATATCTTCTTTTTTGCCATCTTTGATGATTTTACCTTGCAAAGGTACGAAAAAAAACTCGCATTTCCGCCAGAATATTCCTTTTTTAGCAAAAAAAGGCGCTTTTTTAGGGATTTTTGGGATAATTTTTGGCTTTTCTGCCCATTTGGAGCGAAATAAAGTGATACTTAAAAAGTTTAAAAAGTATTCTTCTTTATACAAAAATTATGAAAAACGAACGCAATTTGTTGCGTGATTCAAAATATTTGATTATATTTGCACATTAATCAACAATCCGTATAGTAAAATGGCGAAGTACAACATTACTGAAAAAAAGGAAAAGGTGGCCGCCTACAGAAGTCTGGTGAGCCCGAAGATGATGGATGAGATGCAGGAGAAGATAATGAACATTATCGTCATGCAGAAGAAGTATCGCGACAAGGATTATTCCGCTAAGAAATTAGCTGAAGAATTGGGCACAAACACGCGCTACATTTCTGCAATCGTCAATGTTCGTTTCCACATGAACTACACTTCGTTCGTCAACAAGTACCGTATCGAAGAGGCAATGACCATCCTCGTAGACAAGCGTTACCAGAAACTGCGTATGGAGGAAGTCAGCGATATGGTTGGTTTCTCCAACCGTCAGTCGTTCTACGCTTCGTTCTTCAGAGTCGTAGGCATCACCCCGAGGGATTATCGCATGCAGCACCTCAAGCAGCATCCTTCTATGCTGGTGCCCAAGCCCACGCGCAAGGCAAAAGCAAAGCCGAAGGCTAAAGCAAAGACAAAGGCAAAGAAGGCTGAGGCATGAGGCAGGAGGCTGAAGTCCCTGATTTCAATTATCGGGATGAGCGGTTTGCCGACTTGCAACTGCTTAGGTATCAACTGACGGGTTTTGAAAAGCTTGTCCCCAAGCAGAAAGAACTGATTTATTATCTTTCGAAAGCCACACTATACGGCAGGGATATCACATTCGATCAGTTTGGAAAGTACAACCTCAGGATTCGTAAGATGATGGAGGTTGTTTTTACGGACCGGAACATCAACTACGACACGGATGAGTTTCGTGCCGTGGAGGTGTATCTGAAACGTATCTGGTTCTCCAATGGCATCTATCATCACTATGGCTGCGAGAAGATGATGCCCGGCTTCTCGTCGGACTATCTTCGTGAACAGCTGCAGAAGGTGGACGCTCGCCGATTGCCGCTCAGGGCAGGGGAGACACTCGATGAAATGTGCGATGAACTCTTCCCGGTGATGTTTGATCCTCAGGTGCTTCCCAAACGCGTGAACAAGGCTGACGGTGAAGACCTGATACAGACATCGGCCTGTCATTTCTATGAGGGCGTCACCCAGACAGAAGCCGAAGCCTTCTACGATGAAATGAAGAAAAACGAACCGGCTAAGGATACGCCGCCATCTTTCGGATTGAACTCTACGCTGGTGAAGGAGAACGGCGAAGTAAAGGAGTTGGTCTGGTCTGCCAACGGCCGTTATGCCAATGCCATCCGACATATTGTTTACTGGCTCAGGAAGGCCGCTGAGGTGGCAGAAAGCGAACAACAGAGAAAGGCTATTGATTTGTTGATAAGTTATTATGAATCAGGTAACTTACAGACTTTCAATGAATATTGTATTGAATGGCTGAAAGTGCATGATTCTGCTATCGATTTCATCAACGGCTTTATCGAAGTCTATGGTGATCCGTTGGGATTGAAAGGTTCGTGGGAAGGACTGGTGGAGTATATTGATGAAACTGCCACTCAACGTACCCGGACCATCAGCAATAATGCCCAGTGGTTTGAAGATCACTCTCCAGTAGATCCGCGTTTCCGAAAGCCGGTAGTCAAAGGTGTTTCTGCGAATGTCATCTGTGCGGCCATGCTCGGCGGTGATGAGTATCCATCTACGGCCATCGGCATCAATCTCCCCAATGCAGATTGGATACGGGCAGAGTATGGTTCTAAGAGCATCACCATTAGCAATATCACCGATGCCTATAATAAGGCTGCTCATGGCAATGGGTTCCGTGAGGAGTTTGTGATAGACCAGAAAACGTTAGATTTAATCGGGAAATACGGCGATGTCTGCGATGATTTGCATACCGATCTGCATGAGTGTCTGGGACACGGCAGCGGAAGGCTTCTGCCTAGTGTTGACCCTGATGCACTGAAAGCCTATGGCAATACCATCGAGGAGGCGAGGGCAGACCTCTTCGGACTCTATTATATCGCAGATCCCAAACTGGTGGAGTTGGGCCTGACGCCTGATATGGAGGCGTTTAAGTCTCAATACTATACCTATATGATGAATGGTCTGATGACCCAACTCATCCGTATCACGCCAGGTAACCAGATTGAAGAGGCCCATATGCGGAACCGGGCACTGATAGCCCACTGGTGTCTGGAGAATGGCAATGCCGTCAGACTCATCAAGCGCGATGGGAAAACCTATGTGGAGGTAGTTGATTACGATGGGCTGCGACAGCTCTTTGCCCGTCTGTTGGCAGAAATGCAGCGCATCAAGAGCGAGGGAGATTTCGAGGCAGCCCGTCAGCTGGTGGAACGTTATGCCGTTCAGGTGGATGCCGAACTTCATCAGGAGGTCTTGGAACGTTATCGTCGTTTGGATTTGGCACCCTATAAAGGTTTCATCAACCCGATGATGCTGCCTGTCTATGATCAAAATGGTCAGATGGTTGACGTGCAGTTGTATTATGGTGAGAGTTATGCGCACCAGATGCTCAGATACAGCACGGAATACGGAACTTTGATTTGAACACGTATGAATCAGGAGATCAACAATCAGGTGAAGGCCATCAAACAGTCGTTCCGTCAGATGATGGATGGTGCGGTTGCGCAGTCGATGCGTGAGAAGGGACTCGACTATCATCTGAACTGGGGCGCCACTATGCTACGACTGCGGGAAAAGGCTGATGAAATCGGCAAAAACTATGACCTCGCCATCGCCTTGTGGAAGGAAAATGTGCGGGAATGTAAGATCCTGGCTACGATGATTATGCCTGCTGATGTGGTGCTGCCTGAGGTCATTGATATCTGGATGGAACAGACACCTAATTCGGAGATTGCCGAACAGGCGGCTTTTAACCTCTATCAGTATCTGCCATACGCCCCTGAGAAAGCCTATACCTGGATTGCCTCTGACAAGGAACTCTATCAGCTCTGCGGCTTCCATATCCTCTCACGCCTGTTTATGAACGGACAGGAACCCAACGAGCGCGGAATCAATGAATTCATCGATCAGGCTTTGGCTGCCCTTCAAGGTGAGAGTATGACTGTCAGGAAAGCAGCAATGAGCAGTATGCAACGCTTTGCAGAACTCGGTCTTATGTACCAAAGACTGGCCAAAAGCGCAATAAAAACCATTAATTTAGATTTTTTATAAGAAACCTATACTGATTATCAGCTACTTACGAAGTTCGTTCTTAAAAAGTGTTCCTGCACGTCTCCTCTGAAACCATTTGCAAATTTAGATGATTTCATCGAGAAATAAGAATAATTTAATAATTATTATGAAAATAGGCAGGCTAATTTGCGCCTGCCTATATTCTTTATGTATAATGCTACTTTTGATACTGTTCACTGAATTTTGTGTATAGCATATTGAGTTTGTTAAATATTGCGGCTTCTTTACTATCACCACCTTTTTCTCCTTTTGTACTTCCAATATCGTCTGTTTGTTCTTTGGACAATGAGGACAGAAATGCTACAAGACGATTTGTTACATCTGAACGTGTTTCATTTTCGTCAGAGGTTGTATATTGATTGATTATCCAATCTGGAAATGTTCGAGGAGCAAGGAATTTTGTGTCGAATGTTTTCGCAGCCTCTAATAACTTCCGGCTCGTAGCAATATTTTGCTCTACTTTTTTTGAATTTTCAAGGATGGGGGCTACTATACCTTGCATAAAATCTGTTAGTACCTTTTTGTTGATGCCGTCTGAGAATGTGGCATACTTCGATATTGCCGGCAATGAAAAACCTCTTTTCTCCAACTCTACTATGTATTTCAGTAAGTCCGTAGCAAGTTCAGGATGGGACATGTAGGCTCCACGTATATAATCTGTACCACTCCAAATTTTTGTGCAGATATTCATCTCTGCTAACATATCTGCTACAGATATTGTGTCCTTATCTGTTAGTGGGAGCATTACATAAAATTTACCGTCATACTCTTTGTTTTTCTCTGCTTTAAGGGCTAAATGCGCTTTGTACCTATGGTTCGCATCAGTAAAAGCTAGTGACATGTCAACCTCATTAGGCTCTAGTGGTTCTTCTGTGACAAAATCGATTACCTCTAATCCTTCATCAATAGCCCATTGTGCAGGAACAACAATCGCAGGTTGTAACAGCCCTTTGGACTTCAGTGATTTCTTTTTGGCAGTTAAAGCATTCTTGTCAAACTTACGATTACTTGCTAAGCGTGCAAACTTGTAACCAGCTTCAATTAGTTCATTCACTTCATAAGTTCTAAATTTTTCAACAGTAATTTTTGTTTCCATAATCTTCTAATGCCTCGATGGTTTAAACTTGAACTTTCCACAATGAGGCGACTTGCAGTCCATTCTTTTATAATATCGACTGCAAATTTCGGAATTTCTGAGAAACAAGCCGTGAATAAATGAAGTTTCTCAAAAATTCACAGAGACCATTTATTTAAAATACTCCTGTCTTATTTTCTGAGCAGATTTGTTCTCTACAAGGAAGATTGGCAAGACTTTTCCTTCACGTAATATAAAATTGGGAGTATAAGGGAAATACTTTTCAGGCTCTTTATTCATTAGTGATTTCATCTTCCTGTAATAGTCTGTTTTAAAATGAGGATATTCAAGCCTACCTAATAAGAAAAGAATATCAAGAATCAATAGTTTTATTTCGTCTGGTAAATCCTTTTCTTCATTAAGAAGGTCTGCAAATAGGCGTTCAAGTCTGTCTATCAGCCACATGTTGAATGTCATTTTATCAAAGTACTTAATTGAAAAATGCACAACCTTATCCATTTTTTTCTCTCTTAATTTTTCTTGTGTAATGTAAGAGGGTGATTCGTTCCTTATAACATTCTCCATTAGGCTCAACAAATACCTGTCTTTTAGTTGGACATGATTCATTCTCCCATTTGTTTTATACACAAGTTCAACATGGTCTATTTCATTACTATTCATGTTATTTAAAACATCAAGAACGTTATCTGTTTCATTCTTGATTACCTCTACTACAGGAATAAGAGCAAGGTTTGCAAACATCCTCATTGAGAATCTCCAAATGGCACCAATATTGAAATTGTATTTACTGTTATCAAAATCATGTTCTAATTCACCACAAAAATTCTCTTTATTTGCATAACCACCTATATAATCAGCACAAAACCTATGAACAGCCTCAGTTTCTAACCAGAACATATCATTAAATGGGATTTTTCCAATTCCATCAACATTTATATATCGTAGGCATTTTTCTTTCCAAAACTTAATGTATTCTTTATCATCCATATCCATTGGCTTGTTAATAATCATCAAAAGTAAGCATTAAATCTGAGAATTCCCCCTCCACCATTTAAAAAGTAGAATTATTTAACTTAAAATGGCTATTAGGGCGTACTTCTCCCATCCAATTCCAGAATATTGCTCCAACTTAATCTACAATCAGTATCTATATCACATGGTATAGCATCTGCAATTTCTGTAGTTAAAATCGGGCCAGGTCTCATATATTCCATCTTATATGAGAATCTGGATCCTGTAGTATCACCAAAAATCACCTATTCCACATTATTATATATATTAGGTGCTGATTTTACTATCCCCCCTCTCCCCTTACTGATGGAAATGAATCCATGAAAGACATTTGCATGACGGCTCACTACCCCTTAGCACCTCCACCTATATCTAAAGTAAAAAGAATGCTTATCCAAACTAATCTTTGGTTTCAGATAAGCACTCCAAATGAATATTCGTGTTAGTTCACATATTTATTCACCATTTAAATTTTTAGCTTATGAACGAATTAGTTCTTATGCCTACGATTACAGAAAGTCGTAGCCATTTTGATTTCGCAGATGCGGAAGTAGTAGAACCTATTGCAGAAGTGAACACCAAACAGAGTTCAGTCTCTTTCTTGGATGCAAACACTAATGCAATCACTTTACAGGAACTTTCTGCGTCTTGCGTAGTACCTACTTGGGGCAATCAAGAGTTAACAATCTCTCATCAAGATTTTATCTCTTGCGTCCATGAGGCTGCAAGTGACTTTTACAAAGGAGAAACTTTAAATTCACCTGAAATTAGAGTTTCCCACATTGTCAGAGGTCGCACACCTAATGCACTTGGAAAGAAAGCATCTGAACTGTTAGAATCTGAGAAAACACAGTTCTACCAGAGAGTTGCTTTTGCTTTCACTATCCCTACCATTTATGAGACTCTGAACGGGCAAAAACTTGAATTATGCTGCGGCGGAGTCCGCAATTATTCAGATTTGAATCTCTACAGGCAAACAAGAGGAACAGAGAAATTCTCTATCTTCGTTGGTTGGCGTGTTCACATCTGTTCTAATCAGATTCTTACAGGAGAAGGAACAAAACTATCATTTGAGGTAATGGACGTTAAGGACATTTACAAGAACACAATGGAACTTGAGACTATATCAAGCACTCCCACAGGCGCAATTAAGAAAGATTCCACGCTTACTAATTACGGACTCACAGATTAATTCAGTATGCCGTGACTATTACCGAAATGAATCTTTTGGCATGAGAGATAATCAAATCTCAATGTTTGACTTTCACAACTTAATCACGGAATCCAACAAATCAAGCTATATTGATACCTACTTACAGAGAGCAGTTAATGCTACGGATGTTGCAGTAGGCATTAATAATGCTTTACATGGGGATTCTAAATATTCTTGGTTCATTGGTTAACATCATTAGGGAGTGCTTTCGGGTACTCCCTTTACGAAACAAGAGCATATCTTAATGCATATTTCCACATTCAGGACGGTGACAAATTTCAAGGCTGGGCAGAAATAAGAATCTATCCTATTATCAGGAACAAAATAGTTATCTTAATGAGGACTATTGACGTACATTATAATAAGCAGATTCTGAAAGCTAATCCAGATAAACCTTGGAAAAGTTTCTATCTGGTGAAATATGAGGTACAAAAGAATATTTGGGGTATTGAATCCGTTGAATATCGTCAAAATCAAGGATTCTTCGCTATTGGTAAGCATATAGACCTATACCAATGCAGCAGACCTTGGTAAAAACTTTAAACAAAATGAAAACGTATTGAAATAAATGTCACTACGGCAGTTATTTGAATACGTTTTCTTGTTCAACTTAATCAAAGATTAAAATGAAAGGGATTATCTATGCACGTGTTTCAAGTCTTGGTGATAGACAGAACACAGAAAGACAGATTTCTGATTTAAAGCAATATGCAGCCTATCAGAATTTAGAGATTTCCAGAATATTTGAAGAAAAGATTTCTGGAGCAAAGAAGAACGTGGAGAGACCAATATTATTGCAGGCTATTGACTATTGCAAAGAAAATGGTGTTTCCATCCTCTTAGTAAGTGAACTTTCCAGATTAGGGAGAAATGCTTTTGAAGTCCTAGCCTGCGTCAAAGACTTGATAGATAGTGGAATTAATCTCTATATGCAGAAAGAGCAATTAACCCTATTAGATGGAGAAGGAAAGCCAACACTATTTGCACCTATAATGATTGCAACCTTATCCACTTGCGCCCAACTTGAAAGAGAAAACATTAAGTTCCGTCTTAACTCTGGCCGTGCACAATATATAAGAAATGGAGGCAAACTTGGCCGTAAAGTTGGAAGCGTTAAGACCATAGAACAGAAGAAAGAGCAATACAAAGACGTGATTTCATATCTAAAGCGAGGCTATAGTATTAGAATGATAGCAACGCTGACAGGAAAAGGAGTGTCAACAGTACAAAGAATCAAGAAAGACTTTGCACTATAATGAATGATGGGGAACTTCAACACATGGAGTTTCCCTATCTTCTTATTGTATGTATGCATAATTTCTAAATATTTGTTAAGGATTGTGTGTTTGTATACCAACTTTACTGAAAAATTGCTATCTTTACACCGAGTTTCAAGTGCATTTCCGTGGATTTGCATGTTATAAAGGGCTCATTCTTATTTAAAAAGAGCGATTGAATACTATTTAGTGGCGAATCTGGACAATTCAACACTGTAAGATAAATAGTAGGCAATAGGCTCGCATCCGTTAGGATTATTGTACCCTTATGGGCATAATATATCTTAAATGGTGCGGGTTACTGTTGTTTATTACTTCTTACAGGTCGTCCAGAACCCGCACACGGTAGTGAGCAATAAGTCCCGCACTCTTTAACTACTAACTCGCTATTCATCTTGGGAACTGATAGCACAAAATGTTATTGGTATGAAAAAATTCTTTATGTTAGTATCTTTGGGAATGATGAGCATATCATCATTTGCACAAGTTCAATGGGATGTTACTGTTCGTAAAGAACCTGACTACACAAAATATGGAGTAAAATATCAGCCTACAGAAACACCGAGTCGTAGTGTTCCAGATCCTTACGAAATAAATAGAAAAAATAGCGAGATGTATAGTAACATTGAAAGGAGATGGGCTGCAGAAGAAAGAGCTTATGAGGAAGCAAATCAAGTGGTATCTAAGGAAGTTCAGTTATTTAATGGAATAAAACTTGGAACTAATCAATCCACACCAATTCGGGCAAATGTTGAAACAAGAAGAAATGGTCGTGTTGATATAACCTGTATGGGTATAAAGAACGGCCAGAATTGGAAACCATGTAATAAACCTATCTTATCTCTTCAATCCATGTATAACAATGCTAAAAGTGAATCTGAAAAAAGCATGATTCTAGACTTGATGGACTTGGGGAATTATCTTCTTGATACTGGTAATGAAATGTATGTAATTAAATAATTATGGACACGATTATGGGTAATTGGAAATTTTATCTCGTCACTCTATCTTTATTGTGTGTATCAAACTATGCATATTCTCATTTTAGACTCAAACAAAGTGTCTATTATAATGATTATTGGGGAAATTGGAAAGAAATGGATGATACTAGAATTCAAGGGAATTACGACGGCTTTATAATCTATGAAGATCATATGCATCCTTCAGATTATTTCTTTAGCTTTCAAATACAGGGATACGTTACGCCATCAAAGAAGGATATAAAACAACATTATAAAACAAATACATGGTGGGTATATGATGGCTATGTAGAGTACTATATATGTGATTTATATCCAACAGTTGTAGATGTATTTAAGGCAAAAGGAAGATTATTGAAAGACTGGGATATTAATAAAGAATATGAAAACAGTTTGTCCGCTTTAAAAGCTTCAAAAATGATGAAAGGTCAAAGTTATACACCTATTGGATTTAAGAAAGTACGTAAAAATGCCACAATTAAAATCGCTCCATATAAAAAAGTACCACAAGTATATAATATATACTTTGATGGAGGTGGATATGCAATTGATTTAAACAATACTAAATTTGAAAATGGAAGACCTATACAAATTATTAAATGGTAATTATACTTATTTGAAAGATGAATGAATTCACACCTAAATTATACGGAGTAAAGAGAATCAATAATTTCTTTGCAGTAGAAGCCACAAATCCATTTGGGGAGATGTCTAAATATGACTTCATCCTTAAAGATTACCTATCTGGTAGTCAAAATGGTAATGATGGTTATAGAGCAGACGTAATGACAGAAGTCTGTGGTGATGTATACTTTAATGGATGGAAACTAGAGTACCTTAGTTTTCCTGGCAATTGGTATGGCCAATGGTCTTACTATAATATCATTGATAAGTTTGGTTGTACATATAGAAACAAAGAAAGTGCAACCAAACAAATGTGGTATAACAGACAACCAGAAGTAATGATTAGAGAGACTCTTTTGGAACTTTTAAAGTTTACAGAACAAAACCATTCCACCAAATACAGAAATATTATTGATGGTTTCTATGTTCCAACATATGAAGTGACAACAGAGAAGTATTTTGAACTTTCTGATACAATATCACAATACATCAAGGATTATCAAGACGTTGTTAATATGCTGAAAGAAGAAGATGCTTCATCCGATATGTTTGAACGTCTAAAAGAAGGATTTGATACACAGATAAAGAAGTGTTTCCCATTTAGAATTAAAATTGAGGAATAGAAATCGGATTATCTTTCAACAGATATGAATAATTACGAACGATTGATGCAAGAAGCATCACAAGGAGATAAGAAAGCCTTTAAGGAGTTGTATTCTTATGCAGGCTCTGGCAATGCCGAGGCACAGTATTATCTCGCCTTGTATTATAAAGGTGTTGGGCAAGATTCTGACTATGCCTATTGGATGGGAAAAGCAAAGGATAATGGCTACGTGGAAGCACAGAATAGTGTAATTCCAGAAGCAACGCATGAAACAACAGAAGAGAAACAAGAGGAAGGGTCTAATAATGCCTTAAAGAAACTGTTGATGATGTTTTCTTTTATGGGCAGGATTAATAGGACGGAATACATCATCAGTTTTATTGGAGCAATCATTTTCATATTTGCTGTTGGCAATGTTGAAGATGATATAGTAAGAAGAATCCTACAATTAGCAGCAGATGTGTTTATTTACTCTCAGTGTGTAAGACGGCTGCATGATTTTGGTGCTTCTGGATGGTATGTGCTAATTCCTATTGTATCGTGGATATATGCTGCATTTCCAAAAGGAGATAAAGGTGAAAATGAATATGGTGCTGAACCTAATTAAACCGCTCCGACTATAAAGAAATCAAGTAGAATGGGCTCTTAAGCTCATTCTCTTTTTATATGGTGCAGCTCCAGATGAAAAATCAGACTTTAGGGGCACATAAACATTATTTCGCCCAAGGACTTGTTTTTATCGACAGTCCTTACTATATTAGTATTAGGAACTTGAAGGATGATTATTATCTTTTCTCAACACTTTTTTCTTTGTAAGTCATGGCATTGTAGTTATGTTATTATAATTTGGTTACATACAGTCCTTCAAGTTCTTCATAGAATAGTCCATAAATAATAATATATGCTTACTACTGCGGCGGTAAGCCAAGAAACGGGAGCAGAAGTGCTCCTTTTCTTTTATACTTAGGTGTAGAACTTTTTCCACATACAAAACATTCACTTTAGGCGGCATCCAATTTCAATTTCTTTTGGATGATAAAAATTGGGAAAACTGATACCAGAACAATCTGGGAAAAGTGATACTCTATACACTACCTAAAGGAGAACACTACCTATTATAGTATTCACCATAAATGGAGAATACAGATTACACAGGTTTTACTACATTACTAACCATCTTACTTTATAAAGGCTTATGCTATTACACAGACCAACTCAAAGGGTGTTCCACACAAGGAAAGAAGCTAAGGACTTCTTAGGTGGAACAAATAAGTACAACAGAGCATTTAAGAATGGAGATTTATATTTTATGAACGGATAGAACATTGCAACCAATGATTCAGTACACAGTAATTACAAAGGACATTACCAAGATTGATGGTAACAACAAGTTAGAGGCAATACTTATTTATGCCTATATAAAGAGCAGGGAGAACTACAAAGAACACATGCTAGATAACCTTACATACGAAGAAATATCATTCCATTTGAATATTCCACTTCAAACAGTAAAGAACATAGTACCTACATTATATGGAAACAAGTACCTATTTAAAGGGCATGAGTATTTCTATAAGGATAACAAGACCTATCTAAAGTATTACTTCCATGAGACCTACTAGAACTTCTTCTATATAAACAACAGCCTATTTAAATTGGATAACTACAGTAAGATTCCAACTCAATATGTAAATCAAGTGAGAGGCTTGCTATTGCTCTTAAAGGCTCATTGTTTAAATGGGACTAACTGTTATTTCTTCCAAAGAAAAGGGAAAGATGGTATTAACTATGCTGAACTATCCAGACTATTTAAAATGGATAGAGACACAATAGAAAAGTACCTCTCTAAAGCCTTAGATGGGGGATTGATTAGAAAGATTCCAAATGGACTTACAATCATGGATAGGAACATATACCCGTACTACTTTAAAAAGAATCTATATGATGATATGTACAAAGATCTTTTCAATTGGTGTTTGAAGAAGAAAATATATCCACCATCTAGAGAGGATAGTTGCCTAGGTGTCTTATGGGCACATTACCCTGTTTTGTCAAAAGATATTATTAAATTAGCAAAAATGAATGATGCAGAACCAAATCAATATTTCAAAATGATGAGAGAGAATATAGACAAGTTCATATTATTACATAGCTATCTGCTTTACGAACTGACCATAAGGAGAGTTAAGCCTAAAGATGGTTATCTTACTTGGAAATATCTCTTTAAAGTGTTGAACTTATAGTTACCTATGCTTACCAAGCCTCAACCACAATTTTTTATTATGTAATATGGAAAACGAAATCAGAAATGAATTATAGAAGCTCTATCATACAGGAGATAGAGTAACCAACAAAGAATTGAAGGAATAGATTCAACTTATATATGATAGATTAGGCTACAAGGCTAAAGCAAAGGGTACTGATATAAAGTTATACGGCTACAGTACACATAAGGTTAAGATTCGCATTGGAGATAAGAGATTAGACGGTGTAGAACTAACAATAATTTGAATTATGAAACAGAAACTAATACCCAGACCAGAAAAGAAGGTGAATTGTATGGACTTTATTAGCAAGAACTGTAGAATAGAATATCTGGAGATTATGAAGAATAGGAAGTGAATAGAATAGGGGAGAAGGGGGCTAATATGCCCCATCTTCTCCTTTCAGATAATTCTCATAATCTTCAATATCACTTTCTAGTTGTCGTTTGGGACGTTCAATATCTTCTTCCAAGAACATTATCTTTACGTCGTCATAAGATGCAATGCTATCTATGATACCAAAGTATTGCTCCTTGTATTGGAACAAAGAATATAGTTGAGTATCCCGAAAATAGTAACTAAGTTCAAAAACGATTTTATCTAATGCAATTACTTTTTCTTGGTCTATCTCCTTTGAATAATCACTTAGTGTTGATACATCTTTTATGGTCTTCATTGCCTGTTGGGTACTATCAGAATGAAATACATCTATATTCTTTTTCATCATACTATCAAGATGCATTAAAGTGTCATAAGCAAATATTTTATTCAAAGATTCTGAGTTAGAAGGCTTGTTAAGGGGAACTAAAAATAGTTCGCTTTTATTCCCATTAGCCTGTAATGCTTCAATAAATTTTTTCCCTTTATCACTTGCTGTCTCATGGAGATATACATCATTTATCATTTTTTCATCAGTATGAGCAGTTGCTATTATGACTATCTCTTTTGGAATTCCCATCTTACACATTAAGGTAATGAACGTATGACGGGCTATGTGTGTGTGCATCAATTCATATAGTTTCTTACGTTCAAATCTTAATTCTTCCCCAATTTGAGTAGTGTAACCTACATCTTCAGTTAAACCTGCTTTCTGACATACTTTCTTTATGGTGCTATTAACAGTTCGTTCTGCATTTATGATTTTCTTCTCGTCTGTTTCAAAGAGATTGTAGTATTTAAAACTTCTATTCCTATATTTTTCAATAATAGATTTTGCAATTGGAAATAAAAACAATGTAGCTACATCTCCTGTTTTTTGAACATTAAAAGATATTGTTTCATTAACAGAATCGTGGCGATGAGTTGTATAATCCCCTTTGAAAATCTTAGGCATATCACTTATTCTTTGTCCTAATAGGCACTGACAAATAAATAAGTCTTTAGCTTCTTCTTCCTTTTCAGAAAGGTTATCCAATTTATATATACTTAAAATTTGTTGTTCTGTAAGTGGAACCTGTTTACTCTTCTTTTGCTCTTTACTACGATGGTCTTCCAGCAGTTCAAGGGTTGATATATCAATTTTAACATGGGATTTTTTACCACGATTTATCAGGGTCTTTATGTCTTGTATATATTGCCTAATGCAACCAATGGTTTTTTCCTGCTTTACTAACCATTGCTGATAATTGTTAAGTAAATCACCATTTAGAAGGGCAAGATCATCGGCTATTCCTTGTTCTTGTAGAAACTTTTTTAATCTGTTAATATTACTTCTGTACTTACTTTCTGCTTTTGTTGGTTTTAACTCAAGCATTTCTTCTAAATAACTTGTCATTTTTACTACTTTAACCTTCTTCATTTTGATACTCTTTTTCGGGTTAATACTATTTATAACTTCCTGTAATACATTGAGTTCTAATTTTTGGCAAAGGTAATACTTTATTTCTAAAAATGATGCATTTATTGAAGAAATCTTTTTGTTTACTATACGATTATTCCGATTATCTAATTCAGTAAGTCTATTAGAGATAGTTGCAGTCTGGCTTTTGCTATCCCAATGGGAGGGATATACTTTTAATAAGGTGTTGACTTTATGCTGTACTCCTTTCCACATAAATACAGCATAAATGATAGTCGGCTTCTCTGTTTTCTTCTGCCGTAAATTGAATCTCAATCCGAAATCCAAAAACACTTGATCTTCCATACGTTCCTAATTTTGGTTCTTACTTTTTGTTCTTAAATTCGGTTCTTGGAGATATAGAGAAATCACTATTTTCAAAGAAATCCAACTTCATATACTTTGTAAAAAGCGCAATAAAAACGATTAATTTAGATTTTTTATAAATAAACTATCGTCTGTCTCTTTGAAAATGTGTACCTTTGTGCGGTTTTCAAGGAAACGACAGAATTAACGATGGCTATTTCGAACAAGGAAAGCGTAATCAGCGCCGTAGAGCGTATCTTGGACAACTATCTTGAGATGAACAATCATCGCAAGACGTTGGAACGCTATACCATCCTTCGGGCCATCTATAACATCAACGGTCATTTCACGTTGGAGGAACTCAATGCGAGGCTTCTCAAGGAAATGAATTTCCACGTGAGCAGGGCCACGATGTACAATACACTCAACTTGTTTATGGAACTGCGCCTTGTAATCCGTCACCGTTTCCAGGGAACGACGAAATATGAGGCTTGTTACGACAACACCAGCCATTGTCATCAGATATGTACGATGTGTGGAAAGGTGAGTGAGGTCAAGTCGGCAGAGATTAGTGAGGCTGTGGAGAATATGCAGACAAAGAGGTTCCGTAAGGACGGCTTCACGCTTTATGTTTATGGGGTGTGCAGCACCTGCCAGGCAAAGATCACAAAACGGAAGAAACAGAAGACAAATGTAAAACGATAGATTATGAACAAAGGAAAAGTTGATGTCCTGTTGGGTTTGCAATGGGGCGACGAGGGAAAAGGTAAGGTGGTCGATGTGCTGACCCCGAAGTACGATGTGGTGGCCCGTTTCCAGGGCGGCCCTAATGCCGGCCATACACTGGAATTTGAAGGTCAGAAGTATGTCCTGCGCTCGATTCCATCGGGCATCTTCCAGGGTGGTAAGGTGAACATCATCGGTAATGGTGTGGTGCTCGCTCCGGATCTCTTTATGGATGAGGCCAAGGCTCTCGAGGCCAGCGGTCACGACTTGCACTCACGTCTGCATATCTCGAAGAAGGCTCATCTCATTATGCCTACTCATCGTGTGCTTGATGCTGCCTATGAGGCTCAGAAAGGAAAGAATAAGGTTGGTACTACTGGTAAGGGTATCGGCCCGACCTATACCGATAAAATCAGCCGTAATGGTCTGCGTGTTGGTGATATCCTCGAGAACTTCCCAGAGAAGTATGCCAAGGCCAAGGCTCGTCACGAGGCTATCTTGAAGTCGCTGAACTTTGAGTACGATATCACAGAGGTTGAAAAGAAGTGGCTTGAGGGTGTTGAATACCTTCGCCAATTCCCCATCGTGGACTCTGAGCATGAGATCAACAATATCCTCAAGAGCGGCAAGAGCGTGCTTTGTGAGGGTGCCCAGGGTACAATGCTCGACATAGACTTCGGCAGCTATCCGTTCGTTACCTCTTCCAATACCATCTGCGCTGGTGCCTGCACAGGTCTGGGTATCGGCCCGAACAAGATCGGTGATGTCTATGGTATTATGAAGGCTTATTGCACACGTGTTGGTGCTGGTCCGTTCCCCACGGAGTTGTTTGATGAAACGGGCAAGACCATTCGTGACTTAGGTCATGAGTATGGTGCTGTGACTGGTCGTGAACGCCGTTGTGGATGGATCGACCTTGTGGCCTTGAAGTATTCTATCATGGTAAATGGTGTCACTCAACTGATTATGATGAAGAGTGACGTGCTTGACGGCTTCGATACCATCAAGGCCTGCGTCGCCTATAAGCAGAATGGCGTTGAAATCGACTATTTCCCCTATGACATCGAGGAGGGCATCGAACCTGTCTATCAGGAACTTCCCGGATGGAAGACGGATATGACAAAGTTCACCTCTGAGGACCAGTTCCCGAAGGAGTTCAAGGATTATATCGCATTCCTGGAGGCTCAGCTCGAGACTCCCATTAAGATTATTTCCATTGGTCCAGACCGCGACCAGACAATTGTTCGTAAATAAATATGGCAAAACCAAGTATTCCAAAAGGTACGCGCGACTTCTCCCCATTGGAGATGGCGAAGCGCAACTATATCTTCGACACCATCAAACAGGTGTATCAACTCTATGGCTTCCAGCAGATAGAGACGCCGGCGATGGAAACACTCGGCACGCTGATGGGTAAGTACGGCGAAGAGGGCGATAAACTGCTTTTCAAAGTGCTGAACTCCGGTGACTGTCTGGCTAAGGTGACAGACGAGGAACTGAAAGAGCGTAATGCCCTCCATCTGGCTGCAAAGATGTGTGAGAAAGGTCTGCGTTATGACCTCACTGTGCCCTTTGCCCGTTATGTGGTGATGCACCGTGAGGAGCTCCAGTTGCCATTCAAACGTTACCAGATGCAGCCGGTATGGCGTGCAGACCGTCCGCAGAAAGGCCGTTACCGTGAGTTCTGGCAGTTCGATGGTGACATCGTAGGCTCTGACTCTCTCTTGAATGAGGTGGAACTGATGCAGATTGTTGATACGGTTTTCAGCCGCTTTGGCGTCCGTGTGCAGATTAAGATCAACAACCGCAAGATCCTTACGGGAATTGCCGAAGTCATCGGTGCTGCGGATAAGATCGTGGATATCACTGTTGCCATCGATAAACTCGATAAAATCGGGCTTGACAACGTGAACCAGGAACTGCGTGAGGATGGTCTCTCCGAGGAGCAGATTGCCAAACTCCAGCCCATCATCTCCCTCGAAGGCTCCAACGACGAGAAACTCGATACCATCGCCGAAGTTCTTGCATCGAGCGAGATAGGTCTGAAGGGAGTGGAGGAGAGCCGTTATATCCTCGATACCTTAAAGAAGACGGGATTGAAGAACGAGATCCAACTCGATCTCACCTTGGCTCGTGGTCTGAACTACTACACAGGTGCTATCTTCGAAGTGAAGGCTCTCGATGTGCAGATTGGTTCCATCACTGGTGGTGGTCGTTATGACAACCTCACTGGCATATTCGGTATGCCAGGTATCTCTGGTGTCGGCATATCTTTCGGTGTAGACCGTATCTTCGATGTACTCAACGCCCTCGACTGCTATCCTTCTGATGCTGTCAACGGCACCCAACTGCTCTTCATCAACTTCGGTGAGAAAGAGACGGCCTATTGTCTGCCCGCTGTGGCTAAGGCTCGTGAGGCTGGCATCCGTACGGAGATCTTCCCCGACAGCACGAAGATGAAGAAACAGATGTCTTATGCCAACGCCAAGCAGATTCCGTTTGTCGCTCTGGCTGGTGAGAACGAGATGTCAGAGGGTAAGTTTACCTTGAAGAATATGTTGACAGGAGAACAGCAACTCCTTGCTATTGAGGAACTTATTGAAAAGGTTAAATAGAAGATGATGAAAAGTCTGAAGGTTCTAATTTGTGTCATCTGCGTCATCTGCGGCTTCATCGCTGCCACACCCGACAAGACCACTACAATCTTCGTGGTTGGCGATTCTACCGCAGCTAATAAGGACACTACCGGTGGAAAGGTGGAGCGTGGTTGGGGTATGATGCTCCAACAGTGCTTCGATGCCGATTTCATCGTAGTTGACAACCACGCCGTGAATGGCCGTTCCTCGAAGAGTTTCCTTGATGAGGGTCGTTGGGATAAGGTTTTGGAGAAGATTCAGCCGGGCGATTACGTACTCATTCAGTTTGGCCATAACGATGAAAAGGCACAGCCTGCCCGTCATACCGATCCAGGTTCTACATTCGACTATAATCTCGCCCGTTATGTCCGTGAGACGAGGGAGAAAGGTGGTATCCCTGTGCTGATGAACGCTGTGGCTCGTCGCAATTTCTTCATTATGCCGCCTGAGGTGGCTGACGATGAGCAGTTGCGTAACACTATCTTCAGCGATACGGAACACCTTGTCGAAGGTGATACGCTCAACGACACTCACGGCCTCTATCGTGTGGCTCCCCGTGATGTGGCGCGTCGTATGAACTGCCATTTCATCGATGCCAACCGCATCACCGAAGACCTTGAGAAACGTCTTGGTCGTGAGGGCTCCAAGAAACTCCATATGTGGTTCCGTCCCGGAGAGGAACCCAGCCTCCCCCAAGGCAAGCAGGACAATACACATTATAATATATATGGTGCCCAGGTCGTTGCTAACCTTCTTGCCGATGCCCTTTGTGAGGAAATTCCCGTACTCAAGCCCTATCGTGTGAAGGGAGTCCAGAACGCGAAATAAGTTAAACATATATAAAATGACAATTAATCCTGCAAAATAGTTGCGGGATTAATTTTTTATACGTATCTTTGCGGTGATAATGTAACTATATTTTTTATTTAACTAAAAAAGACAAATACGATTATGAAGAAAAAGTTCATTTGCGCCGTTTGTGGATATATCTACGAAGGCGATGCAGCACCCGAGAAGTGCCCCATCTGTAAGGCTCCCGCATCAAAGTTCTCTGAGTTGAAAGACGAAGGTGAGACCACGTATGCTACCGTTCACCGCATTGGCGACGGCAAACCCGAGGGTGTGTCACAGGAGATGATTGACGACCTGCGCAACCACTTCAATGGTGAGTGCAGTGAGGTTGGTATGTATCTGGCTATGGCTCGTCAGGCTGACCGCGAGGGCTATCCCGAGATTGCCGAGGCTTTCAAGCGCTATGCCTTTGAGGAGGCTGACCACGCCTCTCGTTTCGCAGAGCTGCTGGGTGAGTGCGTATGGGACACCAAGACGAACCTCGAGAAGCGTGCTGCTGCTGAGGCTGGTGCCTGCGAGGACAAGTTCCGTATCGCCAAGAACGCCAAGGCAGCCGGCTTCGATGCCATCCACGACACCGTTCACGAGATGGCTAAGGACGAGGCCCGTCACGGTGCAGGCTTCGCCGGACTTCTGAAGCGCTACTTCGGAAAGTAACAGGGTATTTTTTTAGACAACGAATTACACGAATTTCACGAATTGAAGCTGTGCAATCAGTGGATTAATTCGTTTAATTCGTGTAATTCGTGGTTTTTAATACAATAATAAGCGTTATTGTCCGTTTTATCATTACGATGAAACGGATTTTTTATGTTCTTACGATAGTATGTTGCCTTGTGGCTTGTCAGGATGATGATAAATTCTCGACAAGCACAGGTCTGCGTCTGACCTTCCCGGAGGATACGTTGAAGATGGACACTATCTTCAGCCGTACCCCCTCGTCAACCTATACCTTCTGGGTGTATAATCAGAATGATACGGGCATCCGTATGGAACGTGTCCGTCTTCGTCGTGGCAACCAGACAGGCTATCGGGTGAACGTTGACGGCATCTATCTCGACAATGCCAATGGTTCCCAGACATCCGATGTGGAGATACGCCGCAATGACAGCATTCTCGTCTTTGTGGAACTGACTGCCAGCGAGACGGGACAGCAGGAGCCCGTGCTCTTGGAAGACGACCTGGTGTTCATCCACGAGAGCGGTGTCGAACAGAAAGTCTGTCTGCAAGCCTGGGTGTGGGATGCGAAGAAACTCTATTCGCCAGTGATTTCGAAGGATTCTGTCATTGAGTCTTCTGTGCCGCTGATTATCTTCGGCGATCTGAAAGTGGAGGAGGGCGTTACGCTGACCATCAGGAATACGACGCTATACTTCCACGACAGTTCTGGGCTCGACGTCTATGGCACCTTACACACAGAAGACTGTGTGATGCGTGGCGACCGTCTCGATGATATGTTTGACTATCTGCCTTACGATCGTGTCAGCGGTCAGTGGAACGGTATCCGTATCCGTGAGACCTCTAAGGACAATCAGTTCCTTAGGACGGAGATACGTAATCCGCTCTATGGTGTCGTCTGTGATTCTGCAGCGTTGGATACGGATCGTTATCGCCTGGAGATGGAACAGTGCGTCATCCATAACTGCGAGGGTGCAGGTCTGACGACCGTTAATTCCCATATCTATCTGGATCATTGTCAGCTGACGAACACGGGAGGCGACTGCTTTGCTATTTACGGTGGAATCGCAGAAATCTGGCAATGTACGTTCGGACAGTTCTATCCGTTCTCGGCTGATCGTGGTGCGGCCTTCCGCTTCACCAATTTCTACGGTGAAAGCGACTTCCCGGTCTTCGTGTATTGTGCCGGTTCCATTATGACAGGCTATGCCGACGATGTGGTGATGGCTGAGATGCGTAGTGAAGAGCCCAGTTCCTTCGATTATGAGTTTAACAATTGTCTGTTGCGTACCCCAGAAGTGGAAGATGATCCCGATCGTTTCATCGATATCATCTGGGAGACACCCAAAGATTCCATCGAGGGAAAGAAGCACTTCGTGAAGATTGATGAAGACAATCTCATCTACGACTTCCATCTTGACTCCCTGTCCACCGCCAAGGGCTTGGGATGTTACTAAGATTTATTAGAATTCAGCGAAGGTCAGGGGCATCAGTTTCCTGATTCCATCGATGACGTAGATGCTACGCCGTCCGTAGAGCAGAATACGGATGGGATGCTTGGCACGGGTTTCCGACTCGATGATTACTTGTCGGCAACTGCCACAGGGACCCGTAGGCTCTTCCGTCAGTTCACCGTCAGTCCCTCTGGCGGCGATGGCAAGCACTTCGACAGCACAGTCAGGATATTGTGCTCCGGCAGCAAACAGGGCCGTTCGTTCGGCACAGAGTCCCGATGGATAGGCGGCATTCTCCTGGTTACAACCAATCACTACCTCACCGTTCTCCAACAGTACGGCAGCGCCGACACAGAAGTGGGAATAGGGGGCATAACTGCGACTGGTGGCTTCGATGGCCTGTTCTAACAACTGGCGCTCAGCGGCACTGAGTTCCTCCATCTGACATTCCTGAATGACCGATTTTAGCTCTACTTCCTTCATAGATTGAATATTTTTGTGCAAAAATACGAATAATTCGAGAGAATTCACTACTTTTGCACAAATTTTTATCGTATGAGGAAGTTTTTTGTATCAATAGCCCTGCTGACGGCCCTTCAGCTTCAGGCTCAGACAAGCTGGAACCAGACCTATCAGCAGTATATCAACCAATATAAGGATATCGCCATCGAACAGATGCAGCGTTACCATATCCCGGCATCTATCACCCTGGCCCAAGGACTTTTCGAGAGTGGGGCAGGTAGGAGTGAACTGGCACGCAAGGGGAATAACCACTTCGGAATCAAATGTAACGGTTGGAGCGGTCGACGCATCTATCACGATGACGATGAGCGGAACGAGTGTTTCCGTTCCTATGACAATGCCTACGAGTCGTATGAGGATCATTCGAAGTTCCTCACCGGTAGCCAGCGTTACCGTTCCTTATTCAAGTTGAAGATCACAGACTATAAGGGCTGGGCGAAGGGATTGAAGGCTGCAGGCTATGCCACCAATCCGCAGTATGCTCAGAAACTGATAGACATCATCCAGTTGTATAAGCTCTATCGCTATGACTCGGCCAAGGATTATGATAAGTTTATGGCCGAACATACGAAAAGCACCGTTAATAGTGCCTCTCTGCATACTATCAAGATCTTCAATAAGAACTACTACGTCATTGCCCGTCGTGGGGATACCTTCAAGTCGATTGCCGATGAAATCGATATCAGTTACAAGAAACTCGCCAAATACAACGAACGTGACAAGAACGCTGCATTGGATGAGGGAGAGATCATCTGGCTGAAAAAGAAGCAGACGAAGGCACCGAAGGACTACAAGGGCCGGTTGCATTATGTCCGTAACGGGGAGTCGATGTACAGCATCGCGCAGAAGTACGGCATCCGCCTGAAGAACCTCTACAAGATGAACCATCTCTCGCCCGACTACCAGATTAGAGTGGGAGATACTCTTAGATTGAGGTAGGAAGCCTCTGAGTAACAGTTTCTCCCCCTGAGTAGGGGGAGTTAGAGGGGGTCTGAGCAAGGGCAAGTCAGAGGCTATGCTTGAGGATGACCAGACCACCCCGCCCTGACGGGCACCCCTCCTACTCAGGAGGGGAAAAGAGCGGAATACGGGAATCGAACCCGCCTCCCAGGCTTGGGAAGCCCGTGCACTACCGATGTGCTAATTCCGCAAAATAATAAAGTTTCCTGATTTCTTTTGAGCCGATACCCGGACTCGAACCGGGGACCTACGCATTACGAATGCGTTGCTCTACCAACTGAGCCATATCGGCAACCTCTTGTGTTTGTACACCCGCAGGGGCTCGAACCCTGGACACCCTGATTAAGAGTCAGGTGCTCTACCAACTGAGCTACGGGTGCATCAAAAATTTCAAAAAGAAAGGAGGGTCGCTTGCCTCCTCTGTACACCCGCAGGGGCTCGAACCCTGGACACCCTGATTAAGAGTCAGGTGCTCTACCAACTGAGCTACGGGTGCATCTTTTCTTTTTGGGGATTTTCTTCCAAAAAAGTTATTGTCTGGTGGTATGGAAACCGTCTATGTTCTCATAACGGCGCTGCATCATCCGTTTGTAGATGTGACGGATCCATATCGGATGGGTGACGATGAAGGCCAGTCCGATCAGCGACATAAAGATGAAAGTGTAGGTAGGTCCGACCAACAGGAAACCGATGGTGGCGATGGCACCGGGGGCGAACAGCGACAGCAGTTCAATCACCAGTTGCATACCGTTCTCGAAGTTTCCCTTGGCAGTCACCTTCTGCTGTAGCGGAAGCGTTTGTTTGTTATATACCGCCAGCTGGAAGATGACGAAGTGCAGCACACCTGCCGTCAGCAGCATATATGCCACGGGCATCAGCAACGTGAACTTGCCGGTAAACACCGCAGGCAGCATCACCAGGAAGGGGATGAGCAGCACGGCACTGTAGAACCAGAACTTCGCCTTCAGCAGGGCGATGATATTCTCGCGGTGCATCATCAGCAGGTCAATGTAGTTGCCTTCCTGTCCCATGATCTTGATGAGGGCCGTCACACTGTAGATGGCAAAGCAGTAGAGGCACCAGAAGTTCTGCATATACACATTGTCATAGATCGTCGTATAGGCGACGAGCATCGAAAAACAGATAATCGCCACCAGACTCATGATGCAGCGTGCACGCATGGTCTTGTTGCGGAGATTCGACTTCACCTCAATCTTCAGATATTCACCCACGAGACCGAAACGGTTCAGGAAGGCGAACTGCGACACATGCTTCAGTGCCCGCTCTTTCTTCTTCGAGATTTCCTCATACACATACTTGAACTGGAAATGGCGGTTTACCATAAACAGCAGCGCTATCACGACGACGACGGCTGGCAGGAACCACCAGGCGCGTCCGGCCTCAGCATAAGTGTCGAGCAGCCGTGCAGCCGTTTTCTTATTAGGGTCGAGGATCCAGGGGATATAAGGGATGGCATACACCGCGACACCGGCGAGGAACCACAACACATTGCGGTTGATGAGCGTACGGAAGAACAGATACACCTGACTGTTCATCATGATCAGCAGCAGACAGGTCACCAACTCCCAGATGACCGCCCAGCCGGCACCGGCAAAGAGAAGGATGATAGAGTAGGGCACGAACATACAGAGCCAAAGGAAGTTGTAGCCGCTCAGATGCGACGACAGCAGGAAACACTCGATGGCGGTGTATCTGGAGATGGGCAACAGGATATAGGGTTTCACCATCATACCCGGCGTGGTCTGGACCACAAAACGGAACAGATAGTCGATGACAAGGATCAGCGGCATAAATGAGATCATCCGTCCAGCCTCACCTTCAGCCGTCAGGGCGATGATACAACCGTAAAGGATCATATACAGCGCCAGCATAGCGGCACCGAAATAGGTCATCACCTTGGCCCATTTGTTCTGCTCGAAGATCGGGCTGCGCTTATAGCTCAGCATCGTGTTCTTCCGCAGCAGCCTATACAATTTAAGTCTATTCATCTGTAAACTATAAACCGTAAACTGTAAACTATCTCAAGTCTATGATCTCAGCGTGTGGGAAGTCCTTGGCATTGAAACGGAACATCGCGTCGTTGGCAGACTGCTTCTTCAGGTTGCTGATGTCGAAGATGGTCCACTTCTTGCCCTGCAACAGCTTCACCTGCGTGGGGTGGTTCGTCTTCTTGTCGATCGTGATAAACAGTTCCTTGATCTTATTGCTGGCCGTCGAGGCGGTCAGATGGACTACATGGTTATTGCCGTTGCTGTTCAGTGTGGCGTTGTAACCCTTCTTATAGAGGTTGAGGAAGTTGTAGGGGTTAATGGTCTGCAACTGTGCCTCGGTAGGGTTGACGATGTTCACCTCGTCGTTGTCTTTCATATAGGTCCACTGCGTCTTGCCGTCGAACCAGACACTGGCCTGCGGGGTAGTGGCGTGGAACTTCTTGCCCTTGATGATGATGGTACCGCTGGTCGAGCCCATGCTGCCCGTCATCTTGAAATCAGCCTTCACACCGTCCTTCATCGTCACGGTGGCGGCTGCCTTGTCAAGCACACTCTTCGCCGTCTGGGCCGAAACGCTTAAAGGTGAAAAGGAGAAAAGGTGAAAGAGTAAAACTCCTGTCATCACCGCCTTTACCTTTATTATATTTCCTATTTTGTTCATCATAATACCTTTTGTCTTTTCATTTTTTTACCTTTTTACTTTTTTACCTTTTTACTTTTTTACCTTTTTACTTTTTCACCTTTATCTCAGGCTTGCCAGCAGATTATTCAGGCTGTTCTCATCCTGGATCATCACCTCACGGGGCTTCGAACCCATAGCGGCACCGACAACACCGGCCTTCTCCAACTGATCCATCAGACGGCCTGCGCGGTTGTAGCCAATGGCGAACTTACGCTGGATGAGCGACGTAGAACCGCTTTGGTTGATGACAATCAGACGGGCGGCATCCTCAAACAACGGATCGAGGTGCTGCATATCCACATCCTTGTCGCCACCGCCGTCGAAGTCGGCCTCTGGCGTATCAGGCTCGGGCAGTTCGAAGGCCATGTTATAGCTCTGCTGTTCAGCGATGTACTCATTGATGCGCTCCACCTCTGGTGTGTCGACGAAGGCACACTGCACACGGATAGGCTCTGCACCGCCCAGATAGAGCATATCACCCTTACCGATCAGCTGCTGGGCACCAGTACGGTCGAGGATGGTCTTCGAGTCAATGCCGGCACTCACCTTGAAGGCGATACGGGCGGGGAAGTTGGCTTTGATATTACCGGTGATGATGGTCGTCGTAGGACGCTGGGTGGCGATGACCATATGGATACCCACGGCACGGGCCAGCTGGGCGATACGGGCGATAGGCAACTCAATCTCCTTGCCGGCGGTCATAATCAGATCACCGAACTCATCGATGATCACCACGATATATGGCATATACCCGTGACCACCGCGAGGCGGGATCTTACGGTCGATGAACTTCCTGTTGTACTCCTTGATATTTCTGGCACCCACCTCCTTCAGCAGGTCGTAGCGGGTATCCATCAGCTTACAGAGCGAGTTCAGCGTCCGTACCACCTTCGTCACGTCGGTGATGATGGGATCGGCATCGTCATCGGGCACCTTCGCCAGGAAATGGTTGATCAGCGGATTGTAGATCGAGAACTCCACCTTCTTCGGGTCCACGAGCACAATCTTCAGCTCTGCGGGGTGCTTCTTATATAATAAAGATGTGATGATGGCGTTCAGACCGACGGACTTACCTTGTCCTGTAGCACCGGCCACAAGCAGGTGGGGTGCCTTGGCGAGGTCGAACATAAACACCTCGTTGGTGATCGTCTTACCGACGGCACAAGGCAGTTCCATCGTCGATTCCTGGAACTTCTTGGAATTCAGGATCGATTCCATCGACACGATCGAAGGCTTGGCGTTAGGAACTTCGATACCGATAGTGCCCTTGCCCGGGATGGGGGCGATGATACGGATGCCGAGGGCTGAGAGGCTCAGGGCGATATCGTCTTCCAGCGAACGGACCTTCGAGATACGGACACCGGGAGCCAGCGTAATTTCATAAAGGGTGATGGTCGGACCTACCGTCGCCTTGATGCTCGAGATCTCTACGCCGAAAGTACGCAACACCTCCACGATGCGGTTCTTGTTGGCGGTCTGCTCGGCCATATCGATATATGGCTTACCGTCGTTGTCGTATTTCTTCAGCAGGTCGAGGGTGGGATAGTGGTAGTTCTCCAGATCGCGCTTCGGATCGTAAGGTTCGAGGTCTTCCAAAGCCGGGGCAACGGTCTTCTTGTCTGCGGCCTCGTCACCTTGGGTGGCCTCCACATCGAAATCTACGTCCTTGCCGGATTGGCCGGAATGTCCGTTTTCACCGGCATCATAGACGTTGTCGATGACCTCGGCAGAACCGTCCTTTTTGAATTCAACCACCTGTTCGACGGGATTGTCAAACACGGTAGGCTCATCGTTGTCTTCGTCCTCGTCATCCTCTTCTTCCTCTATCAGGTTCTCGTAAGAATCGGGCTTTTCGTTGGGATCGTTATTTGCAACCACAAATTTAACCTTATCAAGGAACTTGCTCGGGTTCAACAACTTACGGATCACTAAGATGGTCTCTGCACTCAGGTAGGTCAGGAAGGCGATGGCGGTCAGTCCGAGGATGGCCGTCAGTCCGGGAGTACCTACGAGATTGCCGAGGAAGTGGCAGACGTACATACCGTGATCGCCGCCGGGACTGTAACAGGTCTCGGTGAAGAACGGGGCCAGCAACAGCGACATCGCCACCGACGCCCAGATCATCAGGATCATCAGCGAGAGGAACCACTTCAACAGGTTCACCTTGTAGGCTCTTGTCAGATGCACGCCCAACAGCAGCAGGAACAACGGGATAAGGAACGCCGGCAGACCGAAGCAGCGCTTGATGAAATACCACGAGCACCAGGCACCGATGCTGCCACAGGTGTTCATAAACTCATGGTGCTGGTTCAGGATCTCACCCTCCCGCGGATCCTCGATCATGCTCTGGTCTGCGGCTCCCGTGGAGAGATACGAGATAAACGCCAGCGTCATGAACAGTGCCACGAGCACCACGGCGATGCCCAGCGTGAAGTTGAGTGTCTCGTTGTGGAATATCTTGTCAAAGCTCAGCACACTCGACAGACTGCCGCCGGAGCTTTTTTGTGACCTTTTTTCTTTCTTTTTCTTTGCCATATCTTGTCTCTTTTCGCAATTTTGATGCAAAAGTAGTTGAAAAAACTTAGATTTCATCATAAAATGATGTTTTTTTTGTAATTTTGCACCAAGAAATGAAAAAGTTAATATATAATAAGGTCGATAAGGCCATGATTTCGCATCTCAAGCGGGTGGAGTTTTATGGTAAGATCTATGTCGTGACATCTCCCGTCGAGGCGGAACATGCCGTCGACTATCTGCTGTCACAGCCCATCCTCGGCTTCGACACCGAGACACGGCCGGCCTTTGAGAAAGGCAAGCGTTACTACTGTTCCCTGCTACAGGTGTCGACACGTACCGAATGCTTCCTCTTCCGCCTGAACAGGATCGGACTCTGCCCGGCTGTCAAACGGCTCCTGGGCGACAAGACGGTGACGAAGGTGGGACTGGCTTGGAACAACGATATGCTCTCTCTCCGACAGCTCGGCAACTTCGAACCGGGCCATTTCATCGACCTTCAGGATATGGTGCGCGAACTGGGCATCGAGGATCAGAGCCTGGTGAAGATCTATGCCAACCTCTTCATAGAGCGCATCAGCAAGGCGGAACGCCTCTCCAACTGGGAGCGCCGCGAACTGACAGAGAGACAGATGGAGTACGCAGCCATCGACGCATGGGCTTGCGTACGTATTTATAATGAAGTGAGCCGGCTGCTGGCTACCCGCGACTATGAGCTGGAGTTCAGACCGGAAGAAAACGTGAATCAGAACAATGAAACAGGTCTATCTTAAACGAGGCAAGGAGGAGAGTCTGCTCCGCTTCCATCCCTGGGTGTTCTCAGGGGCCATCCAACAGGCCGACGAGGGAATCGGAGAGGGCGAAGTGGTGCGTGTCGTCAACAGTCACGGCGATTTCATCGCTGTCGGACACTATCAGATGGGCTCCATCGCCGTGCGGGTGCTCTCCTTTCACGACGAATCCATCGACGAGGCGTTCTGGGGCCGTCGGCTGGCCTCCGCCCTGCAGGTGAGACTGTCCATCGGCCTTGCAGACAATCCTCAGAACAATACCTACCGTCTGGTGCACGGCGAGGGCGACCTGCTGCCTGGACTGGTCATCGATGTCTATGGTCAGACGGCCGTTATGCAGGCCCACAGCGTCGGTATGCACATCAGCCGCGATGCCATCGCCAGCCAGCTGGTGAAGGTGATGGAGGGCCGTATCGCCCACGTCTATTATAAGAGCGAGACCACGCTGCCGGGCAAGATGCGAGCCGATGAAACCGGACTTTCCGACGACGGCACGCTGAGCTACTTCATCTATGGCGGCTCTGACGACAATACCGCGATGGAGAACGGACTGCTGTTCTATGTCGATTGGCTGCGCGGACAGAAGACGGGCTTCTTCGTCGACCAGCGCGACAACCGCCTGCTGCTTGAGCGTTTCGCCAAGGGCCGTCGGGTGCTGAATATGTTCTGTTACACCGGTGGATTCTCGTTTTATGCTATGCGGGGCGGGGCAGAACTCGTCCATTCCGTCGATAGCAGCGCAAAGGCCATCGAACTCACCAACCGCAATGTCGAACTGAACTTCCCCGGCGACCAGCGTCATCAGGCCTTCTGCGAAGATGCCTTCCGCTACCTCGAACAGGCTGGCAGTCAATACGACCTGATCATCCTTGATCCGCCCGCCTTTGCCAAGCACCGTGGTGCCCTGCACAACGCCCTGAAAGGCTATACCCGCCTGAACCACAAGGCTTTCCAGAAGATTCAGCCCGGCGGCATCCTCTTCACGTTCAGTTGTTCGCAGGTGGTCACGAAAGACCATTTCCGCAATGCCGTCTTCACGGCAGCGGCTCAGGCAGGCCGTCAGGTGCGCATCCTCCATCAGCTGCACCAGCCCGCCGACCATCCCATCAACATCTACCATCCCGAGGGCGAATATCTCAAAGGACTGGTACTATACGTAGAGTAATTTAGCAACGGACTACACGACTGACACGACTTATCCAGTATGAAAAAAGTCCTTTAGTCCTGTAGTCCGTTGCAAAAGAAGACAATGGTTAATAGAGTTGAAACTTACATCAAGAAGGAGGGGCTACTGTCCCGTGAAGGTCTGCATATCGTAGCCCTCAGCGGGGGAGCCGACAGCGTCGCCTTGTTGCGCGTTCTCCTGGCTGCAGGCTACCGCATTGAGGCTGCCCACTGCAATTTCCATCTGCGTGGCGACGAGAGCGACCGCGACGAGCAGTTCGTCAAGAATCTCTGTCAGCAGAATGATGTACCGCTTCACTTAATCCACTTTGACACAGCTGAATACGCCTCATTACATCAAGTAAGCATTGAAATGGCGGCACGCGAACTTCGTTACCGCTATTTCGATCAGTTGCGTCAGGACATCGGGGCCGAGACCGTCAGCGTCGCCCATCATCGTGACGATGCCGTAGAGACCTTCCTGATGAACCTCCTCCGCGGTGCAGGCATTCACGGTCTGACGGGCATCCGTCCCCGCAACGGCCACATTGTCCGTCCTCTGCTCTGCGTCAGCCGTCAGGACATCCTCCAATATCTCGATTCTATCGGCCAAGACTACGTCACCGACTCCACCAACCTCGTCGATGATGTCCTCCGCAACAAAATCCGTCTGCGTCTGATTCCCCTTCTCAATCAGCTTTCTCCCGCCGCCTCCGATAACATCGCCCGCTCCGCCGCCTACCTCTCCGAAGCTGAAAAAGTTTATAACGACTTTTGGAGCGCTTGGGGTCGCACACGGGGACTGTCCCCTCTGTGCGAAGCTGGCGAAGCACAGGGGCGCTCGGCTTTGCCGCTTGCTACCGAAGGGACGCAAGAACTTCCCCTGCGTGCGACGGAAGGAAATGTGCCTCCGTTTTCTCTCCCTATTTCGGATATCAAACAATCTCCCTCTCCCCTCTGCCTCCTTCACGAACTCCTCTCCCCGCTGGGCTTCAACCGCTCTCAGATCGATCAGCTGCTTGACTGTCTCGATTCCACCTCCGGCAAAGAGTTCTCTTCCCCTTCTCACACCCTCGTCATTGACCGTGACCGCCTCATTGTCGAGCCCATTTCCTCGCCTCTTCCTCCTCTCCGCATCCCCGAGCCCGGTAACTACCGCACTTCCGACCAGCGCCTCTTAAAAGTTGAATCAACATCCGTCATAACCGTCTCAAAAACACCTTATTGTGCCACTCTTGATCTATCAAAGGTTCAATTCCCGTTAACCCTCCGTCTTGTCCACGAGGGTGACACTTTCTGTCCCTTCGGTATGTCTGGCCATCGCCTCGTCAGCGACTTCCTCACCGACCTTAAACTTTCCGTCCTTGAAAAGCGCCGTCAACTCGTCGTCACCGATGCCACCGACACCATTCTCTGGCTCGTCGGCCTCCGTACCGACAACCATTTTCGTGTCACTCCTGACACCACCGCCATCCTCCGCCTCACCTTCCTTCCTTCAAAATAACATCCCTGCCAGAATCTGACAGGGATGATTTCATCCGCCTTAAATTCACTTTGGTTGTAGATCAGCGTACTCTTTCGCGACATTCTTGATACACGGGCAATCCTTCTTTGGATTTAAGTCGTGGTGTCCCACGATCAATGCACGCGGATAGCGGCGGTGAAGGTCCGTGAGTAGTCGCCGGAGTGATGCTTTCTGCGCCTCGGTCCTAGTGTCGTCGGGTTGACCTCTGATGTCCAGCCCACCCTCGTAGCAGACGCCTATCGAGTGGGCGTTGTGGTTCAGGCAGTGGGCACCTATAAGCCATTCAGGTCTTCCCGGCTCGATCTCTCCGTCACGACGGACCACGTAATGGTAGCCAATGCCGAGCTTCCAGCCTCTCTGTCTGTGCCAGCTATCGATCTGAGCCGCCGAGCTCGTCTGGTCAGGCCGCACTGCCGAACAGTGAAGGACTATCAATGTAATACGCCGCATGACTGCATCAGGAATGTTGATACGAAGGCGGTTA
>ONCZ01000068.1 GCA_900316445.1 uncultured Prevotellaceae bacterium
TATGCTCATTTCCGGTGTGGGCCTCTGCGTCGCCGCCTTCTGCGTCGAGCCGGTAGGTGAAATCCATGATTCAGTCCTCTGGTATTTCGCCCAATGCCTTATTTATGCGGGTTCTGCCGTCGGCATCGACGTGCTGATCGACGAGCGCATCAAACGAAATCGGGATTCCTAACCTTACATTCTTACAACCTTACAACCTTACAGAAACCTCCTTTTCAATGCCGCAGCTGCTCATGCCGAAGGCCAGCATCAGCAGGGCAAAGATCCATAATACGTTGTTCTTATTCATATCTTCTTCTATCTATTCGTGGCGATAATATGACCGGTATGGGCATCAATCACGGCATTAGGTCTGCTCCACCCCGTCGCACAGGGACCAGCCTCGGGAGGATATGGACCGGTAACATCGTAAACCAGTATGTGTTTGCGGACGACGGCATCATCCTTTCTGGTAGAATATTCCCTGATGCGGAGTTTACAGTCCCACGAGTCGTCTCTGTCAACCTTCTGATAGTCAGCAAAGACTTGTTTTGCCTGCTGCTCAGAAATAGCGGGAATCGTATTCACATCACTGACGTCGATAAGAGACTTGGTGTCTGCCCAAGTCAACCATTTTCCCTCTGGCATGTCGAGATAGTAGGCATGAAATCTGCCGTAGCCGTAATCTACAAGCACACCTTTATAGTAAAGACAGTATATCTCACTACATTGGGGTAGTTTTTCACCAGTAATAGTCTCCAAATGGGACGTGCCTTCCAGACGGATTTCATGACCCTCGCTCAAGGGAAACAGGTGCTTGATGTCATCGAAAGATGACGGGCAACTGCTGAGTTTCTCTATCGGATCAACGCCTTCCTTATAAAAATCAAGGCGGACTATCCTGCCAGTCTCATCACGTGTGATAGTGCATCCATCGACCGAGTCGGTATGAACCGCCTCAGAAAACTGATAGTCGACAATTCCGTCTGGATCAATCACAACTTTTTCATTGTTAGTCACAGGACCTCCATTATTAGTCACAGTATCTTCTTCATCACTACTGCAACTGCTCATGCCGAAAGCCAGCATCAGCAGAACAAAGATCCATAATACGTTGTTCTTATTCATATACGTTTTACTTTAAATGCGAAATTACACCTTAATCTATATATATAATGAACGAAGAAGCAAAACCTTGCAAAAAATCCGAAGAATTTATTACTTTTTAAGGATTATTGTCTTTCATTTGCTTTCTGCTCAATCTGGAACATATATGACCTAAGGCGAGACATAGTTTTCGTTTGTTAATAAGGCCTAAAACGGTTTTTGTTTCTATATATTTTTTGGAGGGTATCGGATGTTTTTGTACCTTTGCAGCAAACTAACAAATTAACGGATATGAAGAAACTATTATCAACATTATTGCTTGCCTTTATCACAATTGCAGGATGGGCACAGAAAGAGGTGGTGTGGGAGAACCCATCGGCCTTTACGGGATCAGGCAACATTGAGTTTGACATCACGAAGATGGAGCTGAAAGAGACGGAAACGGTGATGCACTTCCGCGTCAAATTCATACCAAACTACTGGATCCGCTTCGCCAAAGAGTCGTTCCTGAAGACGCCCGACGGCAAGGAGTATGCCGTTGTCAGCGGTAAGAAGACCTCAGAGGCGGAGTCGGACGTGGAACTCGACTCACTCTTCTGGATGCCGGAGAGCGGACTGGCTGACCTGGTGCTCCACTTCAAGCCCGTTCCCACAGACACCAAGGAGATAGACTTCATAGAGGGCTACGACGAAGGGGCCTTCCGCTTCTTTAACATCTGCGACAAAAAGACCAAAAAGGAACCGGAGTGGCCTGCCGAGTGGAAAGGCGTGAAGTATGCCCAGGACGAAATGCTGCCCGAGGCCAAGATCGGGAAGGGCGTGGCCAGAATCAAGGTGAAACTGTTGGGTTATAAGCCCGGCATGGGAATGGAGCTGCGCGTGGGTGGCTTCCGGCCGTTGGGGGAGAAGGAGTATTTCGACAAGTCGTTCCCCTTAGCCGACGACGGCACCGCAACGGCTGAGATCCCGCTGAGGATGACCAGGGAGGTGTCGGTAGGCGTGTCTGGCGTGGCAGGCGGTCCTCTCGTGATAGCCCCGGGACAGGAGATCTCGCTGCTGATGAATATCGGGGAGGGCAACAACCGGCCGCTGGCCATAAAGGGCTTCCTCGCTAAGACGAATATGGACCTGAATGAAAAGTTTGTGAAACTGTTGCCGAAGGATGCCCAGGTAATCCGCTACGAGGCCCTCAGCCAGTGCGACACGCCCGAGAAGCGCCTGGCATGGCTGAAGGACGAGTTCGACAAGAAAATAGCCGAAGTGAAGGCGTCTGACTATACGACGGCTGCCAAAGATCTGCTGTGCATGGAGGCGGAGGGCAACTTCGTGGAGTGGTCGCGCTTCTTCGGCGGCAATTATACGAATCTGATGATGACGACGGGCAAAGCGAGGATCACCAGCCAAAAGGAGTACAGAGACCTGCTCAAGGCGAACGACAGCCTGCTGGTGCTCTCCGAGGCGGAGAAGGCATACAGCTATCAGTATCTGGACAAGCCGACATCGCCATGCAGCGACAGGTTCTGGACGCTGCCGCTGAGCCAGCTGGACAAGGACTTCAGCACAAGGGCCCCCTGGCTCAACGAGCTGCAGACGGTGTATTTTATGTTCAGCACAGACGAGAAGGAGTGGGACGGACTGATGGCGCAGATGAAGTATGAAGACTGCAAGGGCATCGTCACCGACTATCAGAAGGAACAGGAAAGGCTGGCTCAGGAGCTGGCCCAGAAGGAAAGCATCTTCTTCAAGAAGTTCGACGAAGTGAAGCCTGAGAGTATCCTCCAGACCATCCTCGACAGGTATAAGGGCAAGGCGGTGCTGATAGACATGTGGGCGACGTGGTGCGGACCGTGCCGTGCAGGCCATAAGGCGATGGCACCCATGAAGGAGCAGATGAAGGGGCAGAACGTGCAGTTTGTGTATATCACCTCGCCCTCGTCGCCCATGTCCACCTGGCAGGAGATGATCAAGGACATTGACGGCGACCATTATTATCTGACGCCAGAACAATACAGCTACATCCTCGCGAAGTACGAGTCGAGTGGCATTCCCACCTACGCCGTCTATAACATTCAGGGCGAACAGACGTATAAGGTCATCGGCTTCCCCGGCAACGAAGAGATCAGGAAGCGGTTAGAGGAAGCGATGAAATAGGCTTATTTCTTAAAGCGCACCTTCAGTCCTGCGACGAGCATACGGCCAGGACTGAAGAGGGCGTATTTGCGGACACTGGAGTCTGGGCGGCGATCGACACGGTCGAAGATGTTGTCGATGCCGAGACTGGGCTCCAGGACGGCCCATTTGGCGATGTCGAAGGTGTGGGTGGTGTTGAGGTTCCAGACACCGAAGCCCGGGGCATCTTCGTAAGCGCCGGTGTAGTAGGTCTTGGACTGCAGACGGCCGTTGAGGTTGACATTCAGGGCGTATAGGCCCCAGGCGTGGTGATAGTCGGCGGCGAAGGTGGCGGCATGACGGATGCTGCGCTCCATAGGAGTCCACTCGTCGCCACTCTTGTTGCGGGCATAGGTATAGACGTAATTGGCGGAGAGGTTGAATCCCGGGAAGAGGTTGGCGGAGAGGTTGAGCTGCAGGCCCTTGACGTCGCCAACGTCGCTGTTCTGATAGAGGGCGTATGAGACGAGCTTAGCGGCCTGGTCGTCGGTCATCTCAGGGAACTCCCGGCGGAGCATCTGCAAATCCCCTTCAGCCACGGGAACATTCTCCTTGATCACCATATCGTTGATACGGTTGAGATAGCCTGTCAGGCTCACGGCGATGAACTGTGAGCGGTATTCGGCATTGAGGGATACGTAGTGGCTCTTCTCTGGCGAGAGGTTCGGGTTACCGAAACTGATCTGTGCCTTGCCACGGTTGACGGAGAAGTAATGGTAGTAGAGTTCGTCGAGACCCGGGGCACGGAAGCCGGAAGAATAGGTGGCACGGAAACGGAAATTGCCCGGGGCGTACATCAAAGCCACCTTAGGCGTCAGATGGTTGTTGAAGGTCTCGTGGTGCGTCAGTCGCAGACCGACGGTGGCAGTGAAGTCCTTGAAGAGCATCTGCTCGTGCTGGGCATAGGCGGCCAGGGTATAGACGTTCTGGTCGATATTGCCTGAGGTAGCCGTCAGGTAGTCCTTGCGCCAGTTGGCACCGAAGATGGTGGTGGAGTGGCGTGTGAGTCCAAGGATTGCCTTCAACTCGCCGTCCATCATCCGTTGCTTCTTCGACTGGACATAGTCGCCCACGGCATAGTCGCTCGTGGCGACATCGTACTCCTTGCCATAGCGGAAACGATCGACGGTGAAGGTGGCCTGGAGAGAGTTCTTAGAGGTGAACTTATAGATGCCACCCAGATTCCAACGGAAGCCTTTGTAGCGCATCTCGTAGTCGGTGCCGCCGGTGATGTCGGAACGGGTGTCGGGACGGGTGTCGGGACGGGAGGTGATCTTGTATGAATAGTCTAAACCCGCATTGAGAGCCAGGTGGTCCGTGGGGGCATAGGTAAATTTCTGTCCGATGATGTTAGAGCGATAGCCCGTAAAGAGCGGGGCGATCGTCGGTTGGAGCTCTGTGTCGGAGCCCTTGATGTATTCCTGGTTGTTGTTCTGGTAGCTGTCGGCGCGGTCGTGGGTGAACGAGGTGTAGGAGCCGAAGCCGTTCTTATAGATGTCGAGTGTCACATCCTCTGTGAGCTGGCCGTGACCTGACACCCTGGTATCGCTGGCAACGCTGATGAGATGCTGTGTGGGCTGGTCGGTGATGATGTTGATGACACCGGCGATGGCGTCGGAGCCATAAAGGGAGGAGGCAGCGCCGTCGAGGATCTCGATACGTTTGACTCGGGACATATTGATCCGCGAGAGATCGACGTTGTTGGAGATGTCGCCGGAGAGCTTCTGGCCGTTGATGAGGATGAGGATGTACTTGTTGCCAAGGCCATTGAGACGGAGGAAGGTTCCCATGGAGTTGGGGGCCATCGAAGCCTGGGGCATCATACGGGTCAGGGCGTCGCCGAAGTTGGTGATGCCTTGTTCATGGATCTCCTGGGCGGAAAGGACGTGAACGGGCGTGGCGGTGCTTTTCAGTCGCTGGTGGTGACCGGAACCGGTCACGACAACGGGATTAAGGTTAAAGGTACGAGTCGTCATCGACGAATCGGTGCGCTCCATCTTGTGGATCTGTGCCTGAGCGCCTAAGCTGCCAGCCAGCAGAAGGGCAAGAAGGAGATGCTGTCTCACGACAGCACCTCCACGCACAAACTTATATAATAATACACGTCTAATAACCATCACCCTTGTTATTCTTCAGGATACATGCTGTGATAGGCATCCTCCAGGAACTCTGCGTTCTTGGTGTGGTTGATCCATACCTGCAGCACACCAGGGAGCTCGAGCAGTCCTAAGGGGTGATTGCCTGACAGGGGAACGTTGGACTGGAAGCCGTTGTGGTTGAAATATTCGTACCAGCTGTTGTCCTCGCTCTCAGGATCCTCGGGATCCCAGTACTCGTCACCCTGTCCGGCCATATCGTTGTGAGCGTGGTCACCGGCGATAGACATCAGGGCATGGAGATAGCCTTCACATCCTGCTTGTAGTTGTCGGGCATATCGACGGTGCCGACGAAAAAGTTGGGGTTATAAGCCTGCAAGGCCTCCTCGAGCTGGGTGTAACGGACGTTGGCCTTGAAGGTGTCGTAGGTGTCGGGGTTGCCGTGGCCCATGAAGGCGACAGTACCGTCCTGAGCCTCAGAGGAGTAGAGGGCGTTGAGCTCCTTGGCCACCTGGGGGATGTCCTCGTCGGGGTCGCTGAGCAGCGGCATACCTAAGAAGATGGACTCGTTGGCCTCCAGGCGGGCCAGATAGTCGTCGTCGAGGTGGGCGGTGGCGATGTAACCGTTGTTCATGAACTTCTTGACGGCAGCCACAACGGCGGCAAACTCCTCACCGGGGATGACCTGAAGCGACTGCACATAGATGGTGCCGTACTTGGCAGCACCGATGGCGTGCAAGAGGTAACGGGGCTCGTAGTAGTCGCGGCGGACGATGTTGCCGTTGTCGTCGGTGTTCTCACCAGCACTGGCACGGTTGATGCAGATGTCGCTGGAGAAGCTGACATAGACGTCGGCATTGGGGAAGGCAGCCTCGTAGGCAGCCTTGGTCTTGTCGAAAGCCTGGAAGGCGTTGTTCCAGGTGGAACCGAAGGCTACCAAGAGGACGGCGACGTTCTTACCTGACTTGGCCTTCTGGTTGGCAACCATCTGGTCGTTAATGGTGTACTCTGATACGATGCTTTCAACCGTATCCGACTTGTCGTCATCGCCACAGGCGATGAACATAGGGGCTACAAAGGCCATTGCGATCGCAGCCACGAGGAAAGACTTAATTTTCTTCATCATTTGAATGTTGTTTAGTGGATAAAATATTGTTTTTGACTTTCTTGCCATAGTTGAACTTGATGCCGAAGGTGCCATAGACCGTGGTTCCCGACGTGTTGTTGCCCAAATGATAGGGGCGCATGGTGCGGTCCACGTAATTGAAGATGTTATCCACACCGAATTCCAGCCGGTAAGTCAGCATCTTGCCAGACTTGCCCAGGTCGTGGGTGGTGTTGATGCGCCAGATCTGATAGGGCTCGCCGTTGCCGTTGTTCTGATAGTAACGGGTGCTGCTGCCACGGGTTGAAAGGCTGACTCCCAGTCGATAGACGGGGGAGAACGTGTGACTGTACATGGCCGAAGCACTCCATTTGTGATAGGCCGAACCGTCGATGACGACGGTGGTCATCCGGTCTTTATGCTCATCGTAGAGATGGGCTTTGGTGTCGAGGTAACTGTAGGCAGCGTTCAGGCTCAGGTCCTTCATCACCTTATAAGACAGCGTGACATCCAAGCCACAGGTCCGGGCATCGTCCATGTTCTTATACATCCTGGCCTGCACCTTCATGCTGCCGTCACCCTGATAGGCGGTGGTGACACCAGCAGGGATCTCACCTTCGGACACATTGACCAGCGTAATCATGTTGTCGAGCTTGTTGATATAGCCCGTGACGGCCATCGAGAACCGACGGCCACGATACTCGGCGTTGGCGGAGTAGTAGTTGCTGGTCTGGGGATTGAGGTTAACGTTGCCGATGTTATAGAAGATGCTGCTGCCCATCATGTGGAGATAGCGGTAATGGAGCTCCTTGACGGTAGGCGTCTTGAAGCCCTGACTCCAACCCAGACGGAATCGGAAGTCACCGGCAGAGAACATCGTGCTGACCTTGGGCGTCAGACGGAAACCGAAGTTGCGGTTATCGACTAAGCGGAGACCGGCAGTCAGATTGAACCACTTCAGCAGGTCGAACTCATCCTGCACGTAGAGAGCGGAGGTCCAGTCGTCGGCGGTGCCCGTCTCTGTGCGGTCAGGGGCATTCAGATAGTCGTAGCGGTATTCAAGGCCTGCGTTCAGCGTGTTCTCGTAAGGGAGATAGAAGATACCCTTGAGCAGACCCATCACCCGCTGCTGGTCACTCTGCAACTTGCTCTGCCCTGGCATCATAGCCACAGAGAACCACTCGCCGTTCTGATCGCCGTATTCCTCGCCGATGAGCAGCACATAGTCGTAGTGCTTGGCGGTATAGTCGTAGTAATAGGCGTGTTTGTTCCAATCGACATCCAGCGACAGGTAATTAGACTTTTCACTTTTCACTTCTCTCTTTTCACTCCCCAGATACCACTTGCCGCCGACAGAAGCCGAGGCATTGTTGTAACGCAGATCGTAGGTATAGACATCGCAGCTGGGGTGAGAGCCGTTGGTGGGGCGGAGGATGTTTTTCTTGTAGTAGGAACCTTCGGCATAGAGTTCCAGACCGTCAAAAGGCTGATAGGTCAGGCGTTCTGCCACCTGCCAGTTGCGGAACTTGTTCACCGTCTTGTTCTTGCTGTCTGTCAGCACCATTCCCTCGGCATATTCCTCAGGTGTGTTCTGCCAGCCGTCGTTTCGCTGCAGCTGGAAGTTGGTCTGACTGTTCACCTTGCCGATACGGAAAGCCAGCGTGTTGTGCTGGCGCAGGTCGTTGTGGGAGCCATAGCGGGTGACGTTGTCTGCATAAAGCCCCTTCTCGGTGTGCTTCTTGGTGATGATGTTGATGACGCCAGCCATCGCATCGCTGCCGTAGAGGGCACTCTGGGCGCCCTTCACGATCTCTATCTTTGCGATGTTGTGGGGGTCGATGAGCGAGAGGTCGTTCTCACCACCCACATCGCCATGAATGCGCTTGCCGTCGATGAGTATCAGGATATAGTTGTTGCCCAGACCGTTCAGCTGCATCTGGGAACCCATATCGCCCTCGTTGAAGGCAAACGAGGCGGTCAGTCCGGCGAGGATATCCTCCAGGCTCTTACCGCCATACTGACTCAGCATCTTGCTGGTAATGACCTCCGTCTGAACGGGCGCATCCTTCATCAGGTGACGGGTACCAGTTCCTGTCACCACCACCTCCTGCAGGCTGTCCGTACGCCAGACATCCGTCTGGGCATAGGTGCCGACAGCCAACAACATCAGGCCAATAGCCAATGTCTGTCTTTATTAAAAACGGCAGGTCTTCTGACTTTCCCCAGTCTGCTTTACCTTCCCGACTTCGTGTCAGTGGCGTCATACAAGCAGACCTTGCTAAGGGGGATTACAGCTGCAGGTACAGTTCCGGACTCTCACCGGATTCCCTTACATCAGGCGGCATCAGCCACCAGATTGCCATTATCTGCGTGCAAAGATACAACTTTTTCGGATAGATGATGCATAATTAACGGATTTTTTTTAATTTTGCAGCAGAAATAGTGATGATGACAGCAAGAAAGGCATTTCTTATAGCGGCTCCGACGAGCGGCTCTGGCAAGACAACCGTTGCCAGAGGACTGATGGCGTTGCTGAGCCAGAAGGGCTACAAGGTACAGCCCTTTAAGTGCGGCCCGGACTATATCGACACGAAGTTCCACGAGGCTGTCTGCGGACGTCCCAGCATCAATCTCGATACGTTTATGGCAACCCCAGAGCACGTCCGCGAACTCTTCTGGCATTACGGCGCTGATGCCGATATTTGCATCGTGGAAGGGATGATGGGGCTCTTCGACGGCTATGACCGCGAGAAAGGTTCTTCTTATGAGATAGCCCGAGTACTGGATATCCCAGTCGTGCTGGTGGTCGATGCGAAGAGTGCAGCGTATTCGATGGCAGCGCTGTTGTCTGGCTTCATCTATTTCAGAAAAGATATCCGCTTCGCGGGCGTTATATATAATAAGGTGGGATCGGAGAGGCATTTCCAGATGCTGCGGCAGGTGTGCGACGATTTGGATATTGCGTGCTTGGGTTATCTGCCGAAAGATGCTTCGCTGGAACAAGGTTCACGATATTTAGGCCTCGACTATTCAGAAATGCCGGAAACCAAGGAGCTGACAAGGCTCTTGGAGGAGCATATCAACCTCCAAGAACTGTTTAACAAGGTAATCGTTTCTCCCCCTGAGTCAGGGGGAGTCAGAGGGGGTCTGAACAAGCGCAGACATTCCCTTGTTCAGACCACCCCGCCTAAAGGCATCCCTCCTGACTCAGGAGGGGAAAAGGTTACACTCGTGGCGAAAAATGCCGAGAGTTTTTCGTTCCTTTATCAGGAGACTTTGGATCGTTTCCCCATAAAGAGGTTCTTCGATCCAGAGAAGGATGTGCCAGATCTTAGCAACATCGACCTGCTCTATCTGCCCGGCGGCTATCCTGAGAAACATTTAGAGGCGCTGGTGCAGAACGAAGCCTGCCGCAAAGCCATTAAGGACTATGCCGAGCAAGGAGGCCGCATCATAGCCGAATGTGGTGGGATGATGTATCTCTGCGAGCGTATCGTCACAGATGATGGCGATTATCCGATGTGCGGTGTGCTGCCCTATTCCATAACAGCCCGCAAAGCAGACCGTAAACTCTCGCTTGGCTATCGTCGCTTTGAGCTCGACGGCAAGGAGTATCGAGGACATGAGTTCCATTATACGCAGTTCTTTTCGAAGAAAAGCGGCAAAGCCGAGCGCTTAGGCAAGCCACAGTCTGCCACTCAGGTCTATAACGCTAAGGGCGGACCTGTCAGCACACCCGTCTTCAGATATAAGAACGTCTTGGCATCCTATACCCACTTAGCACCCACCCCCAACCCCTCCCTAAGGGAGGAGAGTTTGGATACACCTGCTACAGATACTACACTTGAAGGTAATCAAGCCCCCCTCCCTTGGGGAGGGGTTGGGGGTGGGTTACATCCCATCATGTTCGCAGGAACGGGCAGCGATGTCGGCAAAAGCATCGTGGCTGCGGCCTTCTGTCGCATCTTCAAGCAAGACGGTTACCACCCTGCTCCCTTTAAGGCTCAGAACATGGCTCTCAATTCTTACGCCACACCTGATGGTTTGGAGATAGGTCGTGCCCAGGCTGTTCAAGCCGAAGCCGCAGGCATCCCCTGCCACACGGATATGAACCCCCTGCTGCTGAAACCCCAGAGCGACCATACCTCACAAGTGATCCTTAACGGTCGCCCTCTCGGCAATAAGGATGCGTATGATTACTGGCGTAAGAAACCAGTTCTCCCCCTGAGTAGGGGGAGTCAGAGGGGGTCTGAGCAGGGGAATGTTGAGGCGGATCAGACCACCCCTCGCTCGGCTTTGCCGCTTTGCTCTGCAAAGAACCCCTCCTACTCAGGAGGGGAAAGAATAGACTTCCGCTCCGAGGTCTGCTCCGCCTTCGACCGTCTCGCTGCTCGCTATAATCCCATCGTGATGGAGGGCGCCGGCAGCATCGCAGAGATCAATCTGAAAGACCGCGACTTGGTGAATATGTCGATGGCCCGTCATGCTAAGGCTGATGTCATCCTGGTGGGCGATATCGACAGAGGAGGCGTGTTTGCCTCCGTCTATGGCAGCATCGCCTTGCAATCGCCAGAAGACCGTAAGCTTATCAAGGGCATCATCATCAATAAGTTCCGTGGGGATATGCGTCTCTTTGAGGAGGGGCGCAAGATGCTAGAAGATCTCTGTGGCGTGCCTGTCCTGGGTGTCATACCTTATTATAAAGATATACATATCGAGGAAGAGGACTCTGTGGCGCTGGCTCAGAAGTCGTTCGAGATGCAGCAGGGCAAGGTGAATGTGGCTATACAAACAACGTGGACGATATCCACAAGGCGGACATCATAATCCTACCTGGCACCAAATCGACGCTCCACGACCTCTATGAACTGCGTCGTAACGGCTGTGCTCAGGCCATTATCCAGGCTCATCGTAATGGAGCCTCCGTATTGGGCATCTGTGGCGGTTACCAACTCATGGGTGTCGAGGTTTGCGACCCCATTCATGTGGAGGGCGACATCGAGCGCCTCCCTGGCCTCGGCCTCCTCCCCGTCTCCACCACGATGAGTGGCGAGAAAGTGACGAGGCAGGTGGAATGTGAGTATGGAAAGGGTTATGAGATCCACATGGGCGAAACTCTTCCTTTTGGTTCCGCTCTGCCCTCGCCCCTGCTACATCTTTCCGATGGTCGCCAAGACGGCTATATCGTCGACAACAAATGCATGGGCACCTACGTTCACGGTATCCTCGACAATGCTTCTTTCGTGGACTTCCTCCTGCAACCCTTTGCTGAGAAGCTGAGCCAGACAAATGCCTCTTTCAACTATCAAGCTTTCAAGGAAGAGCAATACGACAAGCTGGCTGACCACGTTCGCCAACATATCGATATCGAACAAATCTATCAAATCTTGACCCATGACTAATCCCTTCTCCCTGCTTATCGGCTGGCTGCTCGACCTGTTCTTTGGCGACCCTCAGAAGTTGCCACATCCCATCGTATGGTTTGGCAAGATGATTGCCGCTTGTGAGCATCAGTATAACAAAGGGACGCATCGCAAACTGAAGGGCGCGCTGATTGCCATCGGTCTGATTCTATTCGTCTTCGCTACAACCTGGATGCTCAGAAAGATACTGGGTATCTTCGCCCTCTTCATCTTCGACGGCACCCGTGAGCAGGTTTATCAGATTCCCATACTTCTCTATATCTTCGATGCCCTTGCCATCTTCTATTGTCTGGCAGGAACGACACTCATCCGCGAGGTGCGGGAAGTCTTTCTGGCACTCGACCGCTCTTTGGAGGAAGGCCGTAAACAGGTGGCCCGTATCGTGGGACGTGATACGTCTGAGCTCTCTGCCCAAGAGGTTCGTACCGCTGCCCTTGAAACATTATCAGAGAATCTGAGCGACGGTGTAATTGCTCCCCTCTTCTGGCTCGCCATCCTTGGCACACCTGGTATGCTGGCCTATAAGATGGTAAACACCCTCGACTCGATGATCGGCTACAAGACAGAACGCTATCGTGACTTCGGCTGCTGGGCTGCCCACATCGACGACATCGCCAACTATATTCCCGCCCGCCTCACCGCCCTCTTGATGCTCCTGTATTCTCCCCCTAAGTTAGGGGGAGTCAGAGGGGGTCTGCGCTCGACCTCTGGTCGCTTGCTACCATCGGGACGCAAGAACAGGCTAAAGTTCGTCCTCAAATACGCTCGCAACCACGCCTCTCCCAACAGCGGCTATCCAGAAGCCGCCCTCGCCGCCATCCTCGATTGCCGCTTTGGTGGCCCCCACTACTACTTCGGCGAACTTTTCGACAAACCCTACATCGGCACGAACGACCGTCCCCTCACCACCGAAGACATGAAAACAGCCGTCCGAATAAACCGCATGGCAGAGGTTTTGATGGTCATACTGACTGTTGCCGCTTGTCTTTTTGCCTTTCTTTCCATACCCTCATAAGCTTTTTTCCATAGGCTGTAGCGTGCGCTTTTTCGTAACACCTTGATTTGTAGCAGTTTCCAACTTTATCCCGTTTGTATCTTTTCCATAGGCAACTGATACAACTTTCGAAATAATGTCGTAACTTTGCAACCGAGAAATCATAAATAATCGGTAGCAATGTTTAGAAGGTCATTATACATATTAATAGGTGTTCTGATGATTGCTTGCAGTCAGGAGTCAGAAGACAGGAGTCAGGAGACAGGAGTCAGAATTCTGGAGGAGGCAGAGGCTGCTTTGGCCAATGACAGCATCCGTCTGGGTGAGACTCTGTTGCGAAAGACCATACAGTTGTCGGAAGCGTCCAAGGACTGGCACACCTATTATATCGCGCATCAGCGATTGGCGGAAGCATTGTCGCAGAGTAATCCTGAGGAGGCCTTGCGACTGATGAAGAAAGCCCTGACTGTCTATGAGCAGCATCCTGACGATGAGCGAAATTACGTTATGTTGCTTGATTATGCAGGCACTTATGCCGCACAAGTGGCCTTCACCACAGAGGGTTCCTTCGACGAAGCACTCGATTACATCAACCGTGCTTACGGTATCGCTGAGAATAGCCAGATGACTGACCTGATGTGTCAGACACTCACCAGTCTTGCCAACATCACCTGGGCCAAGGAAGACTATCGCCAGGCACTCGACTACGCCCATCAGGCAGAATCAACAGCAACAACCGACCTGAGGTCTGCCACATTACAAGTGCTGGCTCGCAGTTACCTCAGCCTTAATATGCTCGATTCGGCAGAGACTATTTATCGGCAGATTGATCCAGGCAACGATGTCCATCTGGGTTATATCGTACAGAGTAATCTCGCCAAGATAGCCTTGAGACGGATGGGTGCCACACAGGTGGAGGACAGCGTAGATGAAGCCTTTGACCAGATAGAGGATATCTATTACAAGGCGCTTGAACAGAAAGACCAGTACTATCAGGAGACGTTGCGCCAGGAAATGGAGAATCAGCAACTGGAATACCGCTCAAAGATGTATGGTCGGACACTCCTGATAGTCATCATTGCTGCGATGATCATCCTTATTGCAACAGTACTGGCACTTCGCTATCGTATCCGTTTGCAGGAACAGGAGAAACGTCGGCTTCAGGAGGAAACAGAGCATCAGAAGACCTTGCTGCACCAGGCCAATGAAGTGGTGGCATTCCTGCAAAACTTCATCCTCGAACGTACGGAAGTGCTGAAGAAACTCAACAAAGGCGGCGATTCGCTCATCTACCTCAGTCCGCACGAATGGAGCGAGATAGAACGGACGCTTAACGCCATCGACAGTAACCGCTTTGCCAAGATACGTGAGCAATACCCCACGATGCAGGAAGACGACATTCACCTGTGTATCCTCACACGGCTCGGCCTCAGCAACCGCACCATTGGCAACATATATTGCATCACCGTCTCAGCCGTCCAGCATCGCAAGCTCAAACTAAAGAAGGACGTATTCGGAGAGACCAATCCAGACATCACGTTGGAGCAGATACTGAAGAATTAAACATTAATAATTAACAAAAAAACAAACCGATATGAAAAGATCATTATTATTTATTACGTGCGTTCTGGCATCTATGACGATGTGGGCACAGGAGGATTCAAACGACTACATTCCCTTTGTGGAGTTGGGCAAGCAATGGCATGTGGTAAGTAACCCCACTAACCCTTACGTTCCCTGTAGTTTTGAAAGATACGAGATGTACGAGGAAGTAGAGCGTGACGGCAAGACATACGTCCATCTAGGTCGTACTGGTTTCGTAGTAGACACACTTTATCAAGAAGAAGGACTGTTCCGTGAGGAAAACCGTCGAGTATACAAGTACGAGGGAGGCAAGGAAGTCATGCTTTATGACTTCTCACTTAAAGAGGGCGATACATTCACTTACGAGTATGGCGTCCTCGGCGAGCCAATGAATTGCAAGGTATTGAAGCAAGGATGGCTAGAAGACGGTCCACAGATTCAAATGCTTGATTCCCTCACTTCTGAAGGCGCATGGACTTTCAAGTATCGTAAACTACGCACATGGACCATTGGTCTCGACAACGGTTCTGGTGATTATACAGAAGCCACAACATGGATAGAAGGTGTAGGAACACTTAAAAACACATTCATTCGTCCGTATACTACGGGGGTCATGTCTTGTCTAGCATACATATATAGAATAGATCGCCCTGGGGATAATGATTATCTGCCATTCTCGTTATGTAATATGTATGGTCCCGTTTATGGCTGCGAACTGCCCAAAGGTGTACCAGATAATTTGGAAGACTGGCATGAACAGTTTTCCTACGAATTGGAAGGTGACCGTCTGCATGTCTGGGGAAATTTGGTCTTAAATTGCGGAGGCTACTACTATGCCTACTTTACCGAGGAAAGAACTGATGATCCAATGGTACGCAAGCTCCATTTTAGAATAGAAGAGTTAGGGCAATTAACCACTTGTATGAGTCACTATACAACCGACTTCTATGTCTCTGGTTTAAATCCCAATATCAACTACATCATTGTGGATAATATAGGAGAGGAGCATTCGGTCATCAACAAGACACCACAGAATGAGTATCGCCCAATGATTGAAGATGGTAAAGTATGGAAGGTGGGAACTATTCCGACTGATCTGGATAGCCCTGTGCAGATAGTTGACTACTACTATTTCGATGGTGATACGATCATTGACGGAAAGACCTGCAAGATGATGATGTGCCAGCATTTTACTAGTCCAAATTATCCATATTATGAATATTTATCACAACCAAATTCCCTGAGGTATGTGGGAGCATGGTATGAAGAGAATCAGAAAGTGTACTTTTATGATGAGAGGACACAGTCTATGGTGATGAAGTATGACTTCTCCCTCGGTGCCAATGAGACCGTGTCTCTCTTGGGTGATTATCTGCCTTTCATAATAGGGCCGAAGCAGACAGGAGGATTAGACGGCTTTAAGGGTGTATATAGAGATGTCATGATTTGTGTAAATGAAGACCAAATCGCCAATAATACCATCTGGTTAGAAGGCGTCGGAGGTATTGACGGTCCGACTAAAAATGCCTATTATATTGATACATTAGCAGATCGTGTACCAGAGTTCCTGATGGCGTGTGTCGTTGGTGATGAAGTCATCTTCCTCAATGACAAATATGAGGATGAGGCTACCCCTGCGGGAGCCAGGAAAAACCGCTTCGACTTCACCCATACTCACAAGCTAAAGCCAAAATCACGGGTTAGGAGTGAGGATGAGCCATCGCTATATGGTGAATACAACGACCAACAGTTAGACATTAATCTTGGCCCACTCGACGATGCCTATCAGGTGTGCATTACTGACGGATCAGGCAAAGCCGTCTATGAGAAAGTCATCAACGCAGGTAACATCGTAGCCCTCAACATTGATATCTCTGACTATGCTAAAGACCATTACACTGTCACCGTGGAGAATAGTCGCGAGTCCTTCTCTGGTGAGTTCGAAACGCTGACGGATGGAATCGAGGAAAATGTAAAAATTGAAAAATTAAAGAATTCAAGTATCTACAACCTCCAAGGTCAGCGGCTCAATTCCCTGCAGAAGGGACTGAACATCGTTAATGGAAAAAAGATTTATGTAAAGAATTAGAAGTATTTGGTGATCTTCGCTTTGTCGAAGGTATTCATCTCGTTCATCATACGGACGGCAGCTTTCATATCGGCTGCCGTCCGTTGTTCACAATGAGTCTGACACATTATGAGTATAGAAATCAAATTACTTTACACAATTTCACTACTTTCTTCTTTCTTAGAGAAACAAGGCACTAAAGTGGGACTTTACAGGCACTAAACTCCGACTTTCCTTAGCCCAAACCTCCACTTTCCTTAGCCCAAAGTCAAGGCAATCATAAACCTTTGATTGTCAAACAAATACAAATTCTATTGGGAATGCGCAAATGCTTATGAAAAGTATTTACATAATTCGCACTTGCGTTTCACTGTTTCAGTGTTTCAGTTCATTTGGACATTTAGACACAAAACGGGAAAATTGTTCTCAAACGTCAAATAATCCTCCAAAAGGAGTGATTATTTCAGATTTTATGCTTACCTTTGCCATGTCATTGATGATTTTGCTTGTCTTGTATAGGTAATATGGTGAAGAGACCTGTTTTCGTAGCCCTTGCCCTTATTGGCTTGATTTCGTGTAGCGCCCCTCTCCCAGGAATCAAGGAGAGGCTCACGCGCCTGGAGTTTATGGCTGCCGACAATCCCCTTCAACTCATTGAGGATGTGAGATGTGATATTATCGGTGACAGCATTGCAAAATGTCGAATACTTAACGTGACGAGCAGTAAAGAGCTCGTGCCCCGCTTTACGATCCAAGGTTCTGTCGTGACCATCAATGGCGAAGAGGTTGAGAGTGGCGTTTCGAAGATTGATTTCAGTCAGCCCGTTGTCATGAGTGTCATCTCTGCAAAAGCGGTAAAGCACTATACCGTCTACGTTGAAGCCTATACAGGCTTACCAATGGTCTGGATGGAGACCACCAGCCATAAGGACATCACAGAAGCTGGTCAGTATTTTGATGGAAAGATAAAGATTGCCGGTAATTCCCAAACGAGTTCAAATGGTTATATCATTCAGGCCAATACGAAGATAAAGGCTGAAGGTACAATCTGTTACAACCCACGTATCGATGTAGACAACCAGCTGGGAAAGAATGCTTATTCCATCCTGACAAATGATGCGGTCTCGCTACTCGACTCGCCTGTCGGAAGGACATGGAAGTTCTATACCAACACTGGCGACAAGACGATGCTGCACAACCATACCGCCTTTTATTTGGGAAGTATCAGCGCCTTGGAATATACACCCCGTTTTCATCATGTGAACCTGATCATGAATGGCAGATATTACGGCACTTACCTGATGGGTGAGGATCTGGAAGCGTCGGAGGGGCGGGTGAATGTCGGGAAGGATGGTTTCATGCTTGGCATCGGTGCCACTGCGTCTGCTCCCTCATTCAGTACAGCGCATTTGGAAAAGGCAGTGAGTGTCCTTGCTCCCTTTGTATCACAGAAAGAGGAGAATGTGAATTATGTCAGTAGTTTTGTTGCCTCTGCGGAGCGTGCACTCTTCTCTGAGGACTTTACCAACCAAGTCTCTGGCTGGCAGAAATATATGGATATCGATTCCTTCGTAGACTGGTATCTGATCAATGAGATCTCAAAGAACGAACGAGGTGCCTTCAAGCGTAACTGCATGATGAACCTGACTCGCGGCGGTAAGCTGAAGATGGGGCCACTCTGGGATTTCGAAGCAGCATTTAACGCGGATTCTAGTCCTAAAGGTTTTGTCATCAAGGGGGTGAACTGGTATTCCCGTCTTTTCATGGACCCAACGTTTGTTGGTAAGGTGAAGGAACGCTATGACTACTTTTACAGTCACAAAAACGATATCATCACAGAAATCACCAACACAGCTGAATATCTGAAATATGCCATTCAGGAAGACAACAATAAGTGGAATACATACACCACTAAGGCATTGAATTCAGGTGAACAGACATGGCTACTCTATCAGCAAACCGTTTTCCCCATGAAGCGCTGGCTGAATTCCCGGATGGACTGGCTGAAGGAAGAGTTTGATGCAATGACGTGTGCTATCTCAGGAAGCCCTGCGCTGAGTCGGGACATCGCGAGTGAGACTAATATCGGTTTGCCTGTGATGTACATAAACATTGACGGGGGAGAGGAAGTGACTTCCAAGGACTACTATCTGAACGGTACCTTCAAACTGGTGGAGGGTGTGAGTTCACGAAAACCAGGCCATGTGGTGACGGCTCCCATTCATATTAAAGGTCGCGGTAACAGTTCGTGGGGTCAGCCCAAAAAGCCGTATCGTCTGAAGTTTGACGAGAAGATTGGCTTACTCGGGGAGCACAAAGACAAGTCGTGGGTATTGGTTTCCAACTATTCTGACAAGACGATGCTTCGCAATGCCGTATCCTACTATATGGGCAAGATCAGCAATCTGGAGTGGACACCATGCGCCCATTTCGTGGAGCTGATTGTGAACGGCCGTTATGACGGAACCTATATGCTATCAGAAAAAATCAAGATATCCAAACATCGCGTCGATGTCGGTGATGACGGGTTCATCCTGAAAAGCAACCGATATGCCGATGATCATGATGACATCGTCCATTTCAAGCCAGGGCACATGGAAGTGAGTCTGGAGATCAAGGAACCAAAAAACATTGAGTATCTCAATGCAGACTATGAGTATGTCGTCGGATACGTGAATGCCGCTGCGGAGGCTCTTTTCTCCAGCAACTTCAAGGATCCTGATGAGGGCTGGCAGAAATATCTTGATATGGATTCCTTTGTAGACTGGTATCTGATTCACGAAATTGCCCTAAATGTTGACTGTATGTTCAATTTCAGTACCTATATGAACTTGAAGAGAGGTGGAAAATTGAGGATGGGGCCACTCTGGGACTTTGATATTGCCTATGGTAACCTAAAAGAACAAAATGAGAGCTACCTGCAATGGGTGTTTCCTCGTGGAGACCTCCTCTCCTGTTCACAATGGTATTCCCGTCTGATGGAAGACCCCGTATTTGTCAAGAAGGTGAAGGAACGCTTCAACTATTTCTATAGCCATAAGAATGACATCTTCAACTTCCTAAACAGTAATGCCGCCCGTCTGAATTATTCGGCCATGAAGAATGAGGAACGATGGGGCACACTATACCGCTATACTTATAAGAACTTCAACATCTGGGGTTCTTATTGGAATGAGGTGCAAGATCTGAAGGAGTGGATCAACGCGCGCCTTGAGTGGATGAAAAAAAACTATGACAAGAAATAGTTTTTAGAAGTATTTGGTGATCTGTGCCTTCTCGAAATTATTCATCTCGTTCATCATACGGACGGCTGAATCGACGAGGGGATAGGCGCAGAGGGCACCTGTCCCCTCGCCTAATCGCAGCCCAAAGTGTAAGAGGGGCTTGGCATCAACGATGTCGAGCATCATCTTGTGACCAGCCTCATCGCCACAATGGGTGAAGATCATATAGTCTTGCGAGGCAGGATAAAGCAAGATGGCTCCCAAAGCACAGGCAGTCATAATGAACCCGTCTATTAATATAATAAGGTGTAACTCAGCAGCCCGCAGCATCGCCCCAATGGCAGCGATCATCTCAAAGCCACCGAAGATTCTTAGAGGTAAGAGGTGAGAGGTAAGAGGTGAGAGAGATGACTGGTGGCGAGCGAGAGCCTTTGACAGCACCTCGTACTTATGACGAATGCCGTCATTATTAAGACCAGCCCCAGCGCCAATGCAATCCTTCAGGGGAATATCGCCAAAAAGACTCATCCAGATACTCGATGGCGAGGTGTTGCCAATGCCCATCTCTCCGATGCACAAAACGCGACAACCTTCTTTCACGCAATCATCCACGAGGTCGCTACCTATCTGTATGGCCCTGTCAAACTCCTCCTCACTCATCGCAGGCTCATAGAGGAAGTTCTTCGTGCCTCGGGCTATCTTGCGATCAATAATCCCAGGAACATCAGAGAAGTCATAATCCACGCCGACATCAACAATCCGCAACTTAAAACCATGCTGGCGACAGAACATATTCACGCCTCCGCCACCACGAGTGAAGTTGATCATCTGCTGCCAAGTGACCTCTCGAGGACTGACACTCACGCCCTCACGCTCTATACCGTGATCGCCACCCAACAGCAAATGACAAGGATGGGCCAGCGATGGCTCTAACGTCTGCTGCACAAGACACACCTGCATCGCCAATTCCTCCAAGCGTCCTAACGAGCCTTTGGGCTTATTCAGGTTGTCAATCTTCTCTTGTATCGCCCCCTGCAACGATCGATCCACTGGGGTTATATTGAATTCTTTCATTTAATCTTTATTGGTATTCCGCTGACCATCAGTATCACTTCGTCGGCCTTCTGCGCTATATACTGGTTCATCCAGCCCTGCAGGTCTGTGAACTTGCGCTGGATGGCATTGTCGCTGACTCCTCCGCTACCAATCTCATTGGTCACGAAGATATAGGTGGCATCTTTCGACGTAAAGGCATCGAACTCTGCCTTAGCCAGTTCGATCGAAATATCCGTATTGGACTCATTGGCAAAGAAGAAGTTCGTCAGCCAGAGCGTCACGCAGTCGATGACCACCACGCGGCCCGTCATATCGTGCTTGCTCAAGGCCGTCTCCTCCTCGATGTTCGTCCATTGAGGCCCACGACGCTCCTGATGCCTTCTTACCCGCTCTCGGAACTCCTCGTCCCAGACGTGGGCCGTCGCCATATAGACAGGATTCTCAGACAGACTCAATGCCAGTTCCTCGGCCTTGCTGCTCTTGCCTGAGCGCTGGCCACCAGTAATCAGAATGATTCGTTTCATAGAGGATTCATATAGTTTATGGCGCTAACCACCAGATACACAGTCAGTTCCACCAACAGGCAAACTGCTCCGCAGCAGTCGCCCGTATAACCGTGAAGCTTGCGCCATATCAGCAGATAGAGCCCGTAGAACACGATGGCGGGAATGAAGATCATCACCTGCCAGTCGAGCCCCATCATCCAGATGAAGAACAGCATCGCTGGCAGTCCCTGTATAGCCAGACTGACTCCCGCCCAGGCGCTGAACCTCCGATAGACGGTCTTAGCCTTCGCCTCCTCTTCCCGTCTGGCGTAAGGCATCATCAGTATCAGCTGCGAGGTCACCATCTTTGAGAAAGTGTCGGCTGCCAGCACCATAAACGCAGCGCAATAGGCAGGAATCGAAATGATGGTAGCTGCCAGAAGCAGTTCGTAGAAGACGAGCCCCAGCACCCCATACGTGCCGATGCGGGAGTCTTTCATAATGTCGAGGATGCGCTGACGGTCGTTGCCTCCACCTCCGAAACCGTCGAAGAAGTCAGCCAGTCCGTCTTCGTGCAGCGCCCCAGTGATCAGCAGTCTGACGGCGATGGCGAGCAACACCGTCACCGTCATCGGAAGCACTAGACTGCCGAAATAGATGATGACTCCCATTGCGCCACCCGTGAGCCAGCCCGTCAGCGGCCAATGCTCCACTACCGTCTTGTAGCACTCCTTCGGCGGTTCGTGCAACCGCCAGAAAGGCAGTCGCGTGAAGAAGATAAACGCCGCCCAGATACGGTCGTACCACTTTGTCTGATCAATACTCATCTGCATAATGGTGCAAAGATAGTGCAATTCGCGCAAAACACCAAATTTTGCTTGACTTTTTTCGTGGGCACTCCGCCTTTGACGCCTGCGTGATATGACTTTAGTGCCTGCATGATAGGCTTTTTGTGCCTGCACGCTCTGTCTTTACTGCCTATTCTCTACGTCTTTACTCCCTTCAAACTATAAGGTTGACTATTGTCGATCACTTGGATGACATAAGTCAACCACTTGAATGACTACAGTCGTCCATGTGACTGACATAAGTCAACCATATAGTTTCATGCCACCATCGAAGGAGTAATCTGCCTGCATCGAAAGAGGAAGCACCCTCCATTTTATGACTGAATAAAAGATTTATCCAGAAACTGTTGTCAGTTTCATATTAGCTTCAAATTATTCCCAATCAGTACTTTTTCTCTTGAAATTGTTTGTCTTTCAGAAAAAAGTTGTATATTTGCAGCAAAATAGGAATTAATTATGAACAATGCAGACTTTTGGGCATCCGTCCGTACCATCATTGCAGAGGGCTTTACGTCTGAAGGCCTGCTAAAACTTGATAGTTATGCAGAACAATTCATCAGCGGAAGGTTGGTTTATCAACGATTTTCACCGCAGGAACAGCATGGCTGCTCAGCGGGAGGTGCTACAAATGTCATTGCATCCCTGCTCGCGGGAGCAGAAGCTGGCACAGATAGACAGGATTCGTCAGCACTCAGCGACTACCAAAGAGAGTGCCAACTTGGAACGCAGCAAGAAAGTGTAATTGAGCAATGGGCCAAAGCCGTCGGAGTTTGGACTGAAAGCGTTGACGAACAATTGCCAAAGATACTTGGTGAACAGATTGCTGAGGGTGGTGAGGCTAAGGTTTACGATCATGGATCTACGCTGATTAAATCTATTGGCCTTGATTACTTTATCCAACCAATCTTTGCCCTTGATCGCATTGCACTCCACAACACCTATTTTCCTGAGACACGATTAACCATTCTTGGTTTTGGTCGCAACAAGAACGGAGAGTTTAAGATTATCGTAGAACAACCCTTCATTGACGGACAACCCGTGAGCGATGAAGAAATTGCTGACTACATGCGCCAAATGGGCTTCGAGCAGAAAAATCCTCGCAACTGGACCTATGCCACTCCTGACATTTACCTCAGCGATATGCACGATGAAAATGTAATCCGTTCCAACAAGTCCAACACTATTTTCGTTGTAGACTGCGACATCCGCATCAACACCCCAGAGTTAAGACAAGGTGGGACGAGACAGATTTCGAATATAGTCGTTGTGACATAACAAAAGAATCGTCCCTCTGTTACAATGAAGTACTCACAAAGGGTCTGACACTTTGTGAGGTTTGAATGAAAAGGCGAAGAAAAGGGCAGATAATAAAGAATGATATGAAGATTATAGATAATACATTAATCAATAAGGTGGTTGAAGAGGCGAAGGCTTCGCCGAGGCTGAGGATGAATTACAACTTCCATCAGTCGTTGGAGGATAAGTGCCATCGCTTTCTGAATGCCTTGGAGATGGGGACACAGGTTGCTGTGCATCATCACGTAACCAAGGATGAGACCTTTGTCCTGCTCAGAGGGAAAGTCAGGGTTACGACCTATCATGACGACGGTTCGGTCTGGGAGAGCGTCGTGCTCAGCCAGGAAGAAGGCCGAATAGGCGTCGACATCCCCAAGAACACCTGGCATGGGGTCGAATGCCTGGAGTCGGGTTCTGTGATCTTCGAAGTGAAGGAAGGTCCGTTCGTCACGCATGAAGTAGATGGTATTTTGGAAATCAAAAACAAATAACGAAAATGAAAAAGGTATTATTGAGTTTAGTGCTGATGGTGATGTCAGCAGCCGGATACGCCCAGGGGGTGATCGGCAAGTGGGTAACAGAAGGGGGAGACTCCCAGGTGGAGAGATTGTCTGGCTGAAGAAAGGCGACGGACAGCTCGATGTGCACAATCCTGACAAGAAGCTGCAGAGCCGAAAGCTGGTAGGTGTGAACATCCTCACAGGCCTCACCAAGAAAGGCGAGAAGTGGGAAGGCGGCAGGATCTACAACCCCAAAAACGGCAAGACCTACAAGTGTTCCATCTGGCTCGACGGCAACGAATTGAAGGTACGCGGCTATATCGCCATGTTCTACGAGACCCAGACCTGGACGTCGGCTGTGGCCGTATTGGTGAGTGCCTGCTCTGGGAAAGGAGCAAGGACCAATAGCGGAACAGACGATGGTGCGAAGGACTCGGTTGTGGGCATCGATGTGAAGTATGCCACAGGGTTCAGCGTTCGCGACTCGGCTGATGTCAGACTGGTGGATGTGGGCGCTCCCACCCCTCAGTCTGCGACAGCCCCCCTTAGGCAGGGGGGCAAATATCAGTTCGCCTTGGTACATTCGGACGATGCGGCTGTGCCTGAAGGCTATACGAAGGTTCGTGTACCTATTACGAATACCATCTGTATGACGTCGCTGCAGCTGTCGAACTTCACCATCCTCGATGCCCACGATGTGGTGAAAGGTCTGACGGGCACGAAGAATCTGTTCAATGAGGATATACTGGCAAGGGTGAAGGACGGCCGCATCGTGAAGATCGGTATGGAGGGAAACTTCGATACGGAGATGGTACTGGCAGCTAATCCGCAGGTGATCTTCATCTCGCCCTCGAAGCGTGGCGGCTATGATGCCATCAAGGAGACGGGCATCACGCTGGTGCCACATTTAGGCTATCAGGAGTTGGATCCGTTGGGACAGGCAGAGTGGATTAAGTTTATCGGGATGTTTATCGGCAAGGAACAAAAGGCCAATGAGGTCTTTGCCGGCATCGAGAGCCGATACAACGAACTGAAGGCAAAAGTCGAAAGCAAAACTAATCAAACTCCCCACCCTTCGGGAGGGGCTGGGGGTGGGTTACCAACACTTTTCAGCGGTGAGATGCACTATGGCAACTGGCACGCTGTCGGAGGTAAGAACTATCTGGCACAGATCTTCCGCGACGCTGGAGCCGACTACGTGATCAACGACGAGGAGACAAGTGGCGAGAATCTGGAGTTTGAGAAGATGTATGCGCTGGCTGCCAATGCCGACTACTGGCGCATCCTGAACAGTTTCCCAGGCGAGTTCTCGTATGAGGCATTGAAGGCCTCAGAGCCTCGCAACGAACTCTTCAAGGCATTCAAGGAACGGAAGGTGATTTACTGCAATATGAAGCAGCAGCCGTACTACGAGATCTCACCTGTACAGCCAGATGTACTGCTGAAAGACTTCGTGGCCATCTTCCACCCAGAACTTGTCGAACCGGATTACAAACCCAAATACTACAAATTATTGAGATAAAAACGACCACGAATTACACGAATTTAACTAATTATTCTCAGGCGCAGCAAATTAGTGTAATTCGTGAAATTCGTGGTTGAATAAAGAATATGAGAGCATCAAAGTTCATTGTCCTTCTTGTGACTATTGTCGTACTGGCGATTGTCAATCTGCTGTTGGGATCCGTGAAGATACCTGTGGCGGATGTCTGCCGTATCCTCTTTGGTGCTGAGGGCAATGAGATCTGGGCGAACATCATCTGGAAGTCACGACTGCCACAGGCCTTGACGGCTATTATGGCTGGTGCTGGTCTGGCGGTCAGCGGATTACAGATGCAGACGGTGTTCCGCAATCCGCTGGCAGGTCCTTCGGTTTTGGGTATCTCGAATGGCTCTGCCCTTGGTGTGGCCTTTGTGGTATTGCTGTCTGGAAGGATTGGCGGTGTGGCATTGAGTCGTTTAGGTTATCTGGGCGATGCGGCGATGAGTGTGGCGGCTATCGTTGGTGCTTTGGCAGTGATGATGCTGATAGTGTGGATCTCGCAGAAGGTGAAGGGCAACGTCACCTTATTAATAATAGGTGTGATGATCGGCTACCTGGCCAATGCCATCATCGGCGTGCTGAAGTTCCTGTCGCCAGAGGAGGACGTGAAGGCCTTCGTGGTGTGGGGACTGGGATCGTTCTCTCGTGTTTCTGGCGACGAGATGGTGTTGTTCATCGTGCTGATGTGCATCTTGCTGCCAATGGCCTACCTATTGGTAAAACCGATGAACCTTCTTCTGTTGGGCGACCGTTATGCAGCGAACCTTGGCTTGAACATCCGTCGCAGTCGTATGCTGGTTATCGTTTCCAGCGGCGTTCTTGTGGCTATCGTCACAGCCTATTGCGGTCCTATTATGTTCATTGGTCTGGCGGTCCCCCATCTGGCCCGTGCCATCTTCCGTACTTCCGATCATCGTATCCTGATGCCAGCCACAGCCCTGTGTGGTGCTGCCTTGGCGCTACTTTGCAATCTCATCGCCCGTATGCCTGGCTTTGAGGGTGCCTTACCAGTCAATAGCGTCACAGCCCTCGTGGGAGCTCCCGTCATTGCAATGGTCCTCTTCCGCAGAAGGAAAGATGACGTAGGGGAATAATTACAGAATATTGATGATGTCGCGAAGGCTGTTGACGACAAAGGTAGGAGGCTGAGGGTTTTCGCTGACATCGACCTTCCAACGATTAACAAGCATCGCATCGAGGCCTACGTTGAGGGCTCCGAGGATATCCGTTTGCAGATTGTCGCCAATCATCAAGGTCGTTTCGCGACTGGCACCTGATGTCTTGAGGGCATAGTCGAAATAGAGTGGCGAGGGCTTGTTGACACCAGCATCTTCGCTGAGGATGATGGTATCGAAATAATCGCGGAGTCCGCAGGCAGCGAGTTTCTTATATTGTACTTCGTGGAAGCCGTTGCTCGTCATATGCATCCGATAGCCTTTCTGTTTCAGATAGTCCATCAATTCGTGGGCACCATCCACCACCCCAGACTTAGAAGAACAGAAATCGAGGAACCTATCACTCATCTCCAAACACAGTTCTTTGGTGACATCAAGGCCTTTGCCTACACTCAGAGGGCGACGGAAACGCTCCACAATGAGGAACGGACGATCTATCTCTCCTTTCGAATAGCGCGACCACAGGTCGATATTCGCAGACCAATAGGCATCATAGAACGTCTTGGGGCTGTCGAAATAACGATCAAGACGGAAAGCGTCATAGGTCTCCTGCAAGGCAATCACGGCATTGCCGTAAGTATCGTAGAGCGTATCGTCGAAGTCGATAAAGAGGTCTTTATACATTGATTATTTATTTAAGAAAGGAATTAGAATAATTTAATCCAGAAATCATTTTGAGCGTCGTTATCAGTTAGGATAGATATTCCCGTTGTCGTCAATAAGTAGAATAGTGAGGGAACCGTCAGGGAGGAGAGGATTGCAATAGTCCGCACAATGGCGGATGACGGTATGGGCGAAGTCATCAAGCTGGGTTGAAGGAATACGTTCCCATAGTTCTCGTGCCAAAGTGATGTTGCTGATGTCGATGGATACTCCTGATTCTTGAAGCATCTGCTTAATGAAGTCGAGGTCCATCGTAGTCTTGCGGCTGTGGGTGTCGAGATGACCTGCTGCCAGTTTGACGGCTTTGCCCAGCATCACGCCAAGGGTAACATTCTTAAAATGGAGTTCGTGGGCGATCTTTAACGTCTCACCGATATAGTTGCCGTATTCCACGAATGCCTGACGAGGCAGATCTGGATAGAGAGCCTTCACAAAGCGCTCGCTTTTACCACCACTATTGATCACCACACGGTCTGTACCGCTGGCCTGGGCTATCATCATACATTTGCGGATGGAGTCGATAAAGGCTTCCTCTGAGAAAGGCTTCACGATGCCAGAGACACCTATAATCGAGATGCCACCCTCGATGCCCAGACGGGGATTAAAGGTCTTCTTGGCGATTTCTGCTCCGTTGGGGACGGAGATAGTGACGGAAATGTTTTTTAAACACAGAGACACAGAGGTACAGAGTTTTTCCAGATTTTGACGGATCATCTCGCGAGGGGCTTTGTTGATGGCTAGAGAACCTGGGGGATAGTCAAAGCCAGGCAGGGTAATGGTTCCTACACCCTCACCACCATATATAGCTATAGCGGGGGTGCGGAGGCACGGGGGTACGGGGGCGCGAGATTTGTCTGAGGCTGGAGTATTCTCGTACCCCCGCGCCCCCGTACCCTCGTACCTCCGAGATTCGATTACCTTTGCCCTCACCTCTATGCCGTTGGTGATGTCTGGATCGTCACCAGCCTCCTTAAAACAAGAGGCATAATCATCGCCATAGGTCACCGGCACTTGGATCGTCTCACCATTGGGGAGGATAACAGGCACCTCTTTGGGAGTCTCGCCTTTCGCCAGTCGTATGGTCGCTGCAACTGCAGCTGCTGTGGCACAGGTTCCCGTCGTCAGTCCACTATGCAAGGGATAAAACTCCGGCAACAGATGCTCCACAGCCCTCCGCAGGCCATAAGGCCCATTAACAATGGAAAATGGATAATGGATAATGGATAATGGAGGACGCTTGAGAGCGATGATACGCATACCCTTGGCACGGGCGGCTGTCACCTTCTCGCTAAAGCCTCCCGTCTCACCACTCTCTTTGAGCAGGATGGCCTCTGCATCGATATCTATCACACTGCTGTCCTCATAATAGCATAGTTGTTCAGGTGTTGCCCCTTGTTCTTTCGCCAAAGCCAAAGATGACTCACGAGGCAATATGCGATAATACACTCGAACGCCTCTAGCTTCCAGATACTTAAGGCGACTGATGCTCTGGACGCCAGTAGTGGCCAAGAGTGAGTGGATGTCATCAGGGATTAGCGAGTAGTCGTCAATCCACGTGATATCCGGGTCACGAGGCGGATAGATCCGTTCGTATCGGATGAAAGGAATCTGACAATCTTCGGAAACGGCAGCAATCGTCTGATGGAGCGTTGAGGCAAACGGATGGGCTGCATCCACGATGAGTCGGATGTCGTGCTCCCTGATGAAGGTCTTCATCGCCTCCGCATCCATCGCTCCGTCGATACGGATGCCATGCTGCAGCGTCAAGTCTTGTTCACCTGTCTTCGTACTATAGAAGAAAGGTGAGCCTGCCTCCTCCAATACCTCCACAGCCTTGCGGCCCTCTGTCGTTCCTCCGAATACGAGTATCATGATGGATCTTCGCCTTGTCTGAACAGATGGGTAAAGTGCTTGTTATAGAGCTCCGAGAGACCCTGACGGTTGTCGATGGCCTCACCCACCACAAGCATCGTGGTCAGCGTGAGTTTATTATCGTGGACGATCTTTGCGAGGTCTTTCAACTTGCCACGATAGATCTTCTGGTCTGGCCACGTCAGATGGTAGCAGGCAGCAACAGGCGTATCCTCTGGATATTCCTGCAAGAGTTCGCGCTGCACATCGTCGACAATGGCAGCCGAGAGGAAGATGCACATCGTACTCTGACTCTTGGCCAACAGATGTAGTTGCTCTTTCTCTGGCATCGGCGTCCGTCCCTCACCGCGAGTGAGGATGATGGTTTGACAACGCTCCGGAATCGTAAACTGGCTCTGCAGTTCTGCGGCTGCTGCGAGGAAAGAACTGATGCCTGGGGTGATATGATAGTCCATTCCGTTTTGGTCGAAGAAGACCATCTGTTCCTGGATAGCACCAAAGATGCAGGGATCGCCCGTATGCAGACGAACGATAAAATGGCCTTTGTCGTAGTGTTTCTTCATCAGTTCGCATTGCTCTTCGAGGGCCATATCGGCAGAAGAACGAACGACGGCTCCTTGCTTGTGGCATTCTGTCAAAGCCTTAGGAACCAAAGAGCCTGCATATAAGATAAGGTCTGCCTTCTCCAACATCTTGCGACCTCTTACAGATACCAAGTCAGGATCGCCAGGCCCAGCACCCACAATCTCTATGTGACCTGCCTTCTGACGCAAATGATTGTAGTCGATGGCCAAAGCCGCAGTCCAGTTCTTGCCCTTCACCTTAGGAATAATCAGTTTTCCATGATTGGAGCCGAGAATGGCAGCCGCTTCACAGACACTGGATGTACCTACATACTTCTCAACGGTTGTACTCGGATTGGGCACTTCGACTTGCGAGAGTTCTTCGGCCGTAAAGAACACCACCTCTTCGTCGTATTCATCTTCAAGCATCGCACAGAACTCTTCGTCTTCTTTCACATCAATCGTACAGTACTTATGAGAACAGGGCAGGATGCCTCTATTGGCAAAGGCCTCGTCTATCTCGTCGTAGATTGCCTCGTAATCTTCAGGATGATGCGCCAATCCAAAGCCAATCGTTCCCACCATCGGCACGAAATGGAGTTCGAGCATACCATCAGGCGCATGGCGACTAAAGGGTGTCACCATAATGAGCAGGCTGTATTTATCGGGATCAGCCTCGCTGATATCGTCAATGATGGTCACGTGATCAGGCTTCGTAGCTTCCAAATAGTCCGTTCCCTCATCGCGAACTTCCATCAACAAGGCCGTTGGTTCGCGATTGACGAAAGCAAAGATACATTGGTCCATTTCATCCTCAAAACTGGCAATGGGCCAGTCAAACCTCGCCTCAAGCATATCCAGTTGCCAAAGACCTGCATTGTCGCTCTGAGTAGTAATCACCTCACGGGCACCAATCATAGCAGCAATATCTCTCGCCAGGTCGTTAGCCCCTCCTATATGTCCGCTGAGCACTGAGATAGCATTCAGGCCCAAACTGTCAACACACACCACAGCGGGATCTTCGTGCTTATCCTTGATATACGGCGCTATCGTCCTCACACAGATACCCATCGCCCCAACGAACACAAACGCATCGAAATCCTTCCAGCGCTTACCAACATTCACACGGCTGATGATTTGAACTTCGTTCGAATTCAGTCGCGACTCGGCAGAGCTCAATCGAGCTTGACTCTGCCCTCGCTGCTCCTTCATTTCAGCTTCATTCTTCTGGGCAAATACTTGACTCTGAATGAGGCGGACGATATTCTTGCCCTCCTCACTTATTTGTATAATCGCTATCTTCTGCATTTCAATATAGTTATTGGATGATTATCGTTGAGTTGTATTCTTGTTGGCGGATCTTGTTGTAGTCCCAATTCTGCACATGCATCATCCCATAGCTGACGGCTGTCTATGGTGACCTTTGGCGCAACCACACTATTGAAGACGATGATGCCATCAGGGGCAAGGATAGAGAGGACTTTCGACATAATGTCTTTCAGGCGGCCACCGTGACCTCCGATGAAGACAGCATCTGGGCGAGGGAGGGCAGAGATGTCTGTTTCAAGGAAATCGCCGATATGGATGTCGATGCCTGGGGCTCCAAAGCGACGGGCATTCTCTTGGATGATGGCCTCGCACTCAGGACGGATCTCGAAGGCACAGACCGTGAGATGAGGGAACTGCAGGCGGGCCTCGATGGATACGCTGCCTGTGCAGAAGCCGATGTCCCAAAAGACATGTCTCATGGGCAATTCGAGGGCTTGGAGCGTCAACAGACGGATGGGCATCTTGGTGATCATTTTCTCACGACCATCGAGCAACACGAAGGCGGAGTCGGGAATGCCGAATTTTTTTCTTAGGCACGGATTACACGGATTTACACTGCTTTTATTATCTGTCTTTGAATTTAAATCCGTGTTAATCCGTGTAATCCGTGCCAAAATGATACAGTTGGGATGGTCAAAGTCACACCGTGCCGCTTCCTCGAGGGTGAGAGTACTGACCTTTTCGAGCGACGGATTTCCAAGATGCTCTCCAACAGACATATTATAATCGGTGTAGCCATAGTCGAGCATCCGTTGGGCGATGGCTGAAGGGGTATGTTCACGGTCTGTCAGCACACCGATCTTTTCTGCCCTTTCGATGAGGGCTTTGTCAAACTCATGCCAAGGACGGCCTGTCAGCGAGACGATACGCATATCGTGATAGGGCATCACCAGCCGATGGGCCAGCATCTGAAGGGCGTTGAACGTGGGAAAGACCACCATCTCCGCCTCAGGCATCTTCCGCCTGATGGTATTGGCAAAGCCGAAGAACAGCGGATCGCCACTGGCGAAGATGATGATTGTCGAGGAGTGAGGAGTGAGGAGTGAGGAGTGAGAAATGTGGAGTGAGGAGTGAGATTTGTACTGTTCGAAGACGGCATCGAGGGGAACGGTGATGTCAATCCATTGGGCATCAACAGGCAACAGCGGCGCAACGATCTCATGATGCCGCCTGCCACCAGAGAACACCTTCCCGTTCCTGATGATCTCCTGCACATCAGGTGGAAACCAGGGCTGTGGATTGTCTGTGATACCAATGACAATGAATCTAATCATAACCCTTATAATTCCAATTTCAAACCTCAAACCTCAAACCTCAAATCTCAAAACGTCACAAGTCTCTTCCCGGCTTAAGTTGTTCTGCATCGTCGAACGTGAGGATGGCATTGCAGAGCGTGGCTGCCAGGTTCGAGCCTCCCTTCCTACCCTCAACAATTATCTTGGGGATGTCCTTGAAGGGTTTCACCATGTGTTTCGACTCCCTGACATGCACAAAGCCCACAGGTGCTGCGATGATACCGGCAGGACGGGCCTTGCCCTTGCGGATCAGATCGCAGAGTTCCATCAGCGCCGTGGGGGCATTGCCGAAGGCAAAGAGTGCATCGGGGTGTTCCTCGACGGCGAGACGGATGCCAGCCTGAGTACGGGTGATGTTCTCATTGACCATTTCTGATACACGAGGGTCTGAGAGATAGCATTTGGCCTCGATGCCCAGACGCTGCAAGGCTCCCTTGCGGATGCCGCTCGTCACCATCGTCACGTCTGTCACGATTGTTTTCAGCGTGCCGTCCTTCACCTTATTATATAATGTCTCTACAGCCTTCGGATCAGTATAGAGGATATTCTCCATATCGAAGTCGGCAGTAGTGTGGATGGCATGCAGCAAAGCCCATTTGTGGCCGAGAGGATAATCTTTCCCATGAAGTTCCCCTGCGATGGTACGGAATGACTCCATCATGATCTCCTGACCTATTTTTGTGCCGCCGTCAGCCTTCTCACGATAATATCCACGAGGGGTGATGATCTTCCCGTCGGCCACGTACGACTGCGAATTGCCAATGAGGATGACTGTAAACATATCCACGTCCTCAGGGTCGAAATCGGCAAGGGTTGTGATCCTTACCTCCTGCTCCTCACGCCCTGCCTGACGGACATAGCCCACAGGGGTATCTGCAGAGCGACCATTCAAGAACAGTTCCTGCAAGCGATAGAGCTGCCAATAGCGGCCATGTGACTTAGGGTTATAGACGGCCGTGACGAAATCACCCTCGGCAGCAGCCTTGATGCGGCGCTCGATCACCTCCCAGGGCGTCATCAGGTCTGACAGGGAGATGATACACACGTCGTGACCGATGGGAGCCCCCAGCAATGAAGCTGCCTTCTGGAAAGCCGAGATGCCCGGCAAGGTGATAATTTCGATATCAGACACCCTTTCCTGTTTCATCTCGTAGATGAGTGGCGCCATTCCGTATAGCCCGGCATCGCCAGAAGAGATCACCACGACGGTCTTCCCCTGTTCTGCCAGCAGAAACGCCTGCTCAGCCCGCTCACGTTCCTTCTTCATACCAGTGTCGATACACTCACACCCCTCCTTCACATACGCCTCGATAAATTGGAAATAGTACTTATATCCAACTATCGCATCCGCCTGCCGCACTGCCTCCAGCACGGCAGGCGTGATGTCCTCTTTACTGCCAGGCCCTATGCCCGCCACGATGATCTTTCCCATATCAACTGCAAAGATACACAATAATCCCCTATTTCCTGCAAAATCGCAACCAACATTAACAATTAGTTGATACTTATCACAACCTTAAACGTGATGTTGCGCCCCATGTTGTAGACACCACGACGGCCAGTGACGACGTTCACATCGGCATACTTCAGTCGGCTCAGGTGGTTCTGGTAGGCCTTGTCCAGCAGGTTGTCAGCGGTGATGTGGAATTCTGCGACCTTCTTGCCACGCCACTGGATATCTGTTCCTGCCGAGAGTGAGAGCAGGGCATAGCCGGGCGTCTCGGTCTCTGTGTCGTCGGCACGGTAGATGTGTGTCTGCCTCAGATAGCAGTCAAGCCCGACGGCGACGTAGAGATTGTTGAAGGGTGAGCGGTGGGTGGCATCCGTGGTATGATGATGATTGACGGTGGTATGCGAATGGTGGAAGAGTTCCCATTTCAGTTCCGATGACCATTTTGGGGCAGGCGTGAAGGGGAGGTACTTGTCTTGAGAGGTGAGAGGTGAGAGGTAAGAGGTGAGTTGGGCATCGACATACGAGAACGCGTTGGAGAAATGCACAGAATGCACGGGGTGGAAGTCCACGCCAGCCTCGAAGCCCAGCAGACGGGCATCGCCCTGCGTATAGACATAGACCGGATAGTCCATTCTCTCACCTCTCACCTCTTGCCCCTCACCTCTAATAAATATGTAGTTGTCGATGCGGTTGGCAAAGAGCGCCAGCTGTGCAGAGACGTAGCGCGAGGTGAAGTCGAGTCCGAGGTCGGCCTGCAGACTGTATTCGGCCTTCAGCTGCCGGTTGCCCAACTCATAGCGAAGCGAGCCCTCATGAACGCCGTTCGATGCCAATTCGCTCATGTTGGGTGTCCGGAAGCCACGGGCAAGGTTCAGGCGCAGATTGAAGTGGTCGCTGATGTTGCAGACGGCACCGATGCTGCCCGTCACGCCATTGAAGTGACGCGTGAAATCCTCAAAGCGCATCTCACCATCCTCCATCAACTCATATCCGTGCAGCCGCCGGTGGTCATAGCGCAGCCCTCCGCTGAGTGTCCAGCGGTCGCCAAAGGCTTTTGTGGCTGTGGCATAGAGACCGAAGTCAAAGAGCCGGTAGTCGGGAATCAAGTATTCCTCGCCCTCGTTGCCCGATTTCTGATACATACCGCCGATGCCCGTTGAGAGTTTCCATCCGTTCCACTCGTTGGTGATGTAGCGCAGGTCGTAGGTCAGCGTGTGCAGTTTGAAATACAGTTCGTAGTCATCCTCACTCTCCTCGAACTCCTGGCGGCGGTTCTGCTGATAGCCGATGATGGCTTTCAGACAGCCCGACGAGAGATTCAGCGCGTTATCCCACACGGCCTTGTAGTGCTTCACCTGCTGGAAGGGCAGCGACTTGCCGTACTGGTGTCCCGTCCAGCCCTCTTCACGCTCCAGTTCTCCCGTCTCCGTGTCACGCTCACCCTCCACGATACTCGGCGTCAGGTGATAGGCAGTCCACGTGAGCCGAGAGTGTCCCCACACCTTATTAATACCCAGCATCAGGCGGCCTGCACGCTCGCTGAACTGCGAGCCCGGCACATAGTCATCATACTTATTCTGATAGGCATGCGCCATCTTGTCGCTGTAGCGGGCGTCCCACACGAAGCCCTTTTGGTTGCCCGCCATCTGCAGCGAGTAATGAAAGAGGCCGTTGTTGGTCTGATACTCCGTGCTGATATTGCCTTTCAGCTCTCCCTCAGCCAGCGTAGGCTGTGCGTGCAGGATCACCACGCCCGCCATCGCATCCGATCCGTACATCAGCGAGGCGGGACCCTTCAGGATTTCTACCGAGCCGACGCTGCTGCCATCGACCTCCACGCCGTGTTCATCGCCCCACTGCTGTCCTTCCTGCCTCACACCTTCGCTCATCACCACCACGCGGTTGTAGCCCAGCCCGCGGATGATGGGTTTCGAGATGCTGCCGCCCGTGGTCAGCTGGCTGACACCCGGCTGGTGGGCGATGGCATCGATGATGTTTGTCGAGGCTGTGGCCCGCAGCGTCTGGGGCGAGATGATTGATACGGGTGCCGTAGCGTGCTTCAGTTTTGTATCGCCCGTCACGCCCGTCACCGTCAGTTCGTTCAGTTGCAGATGGCGGAAAAACACATCCGTCGAGTCCTCCGCATGATGATGTCTTAAACTATCTTGGGCTGCCGCTGCCGTGCATATACACAGCAACAGCAGAATGCATTTTGTCTTCATTAATACTGCCAACAAAACGCATGCAGATAGTTGTCTCCGAATTGCTTTCACGGCCGCAAAGATACGAAGATTACTGCGAAACCTTACAGCTTATGGCAGGAAACCGTCATTATTTAACTTTCTGTAAGAATACTCTTCGTGCATCGTGTGTGCGGGAAGCCGTGCATTATTCACTTTATATCTATTCCCCGACCTTTACAACCAGCGACATGTCGCAGTTGCGCAGGATCTCGACCATACGCTCCTCGTCGAACGAGATGCAGCCGCCGGTATAGGGCTTGGAGCCTTTCACATGGATGAAAATGGCACTGCCATTGGGATAGATGCACTCTTTGTTGAAGTCGGTGGCGATACCATAGTTATACTGCGGCTGATAGGAGTACATCTCCTCACCGCCACACTTATGGTGTACGGCGGCGGTGTCGATAATCTGGTTGTAGTACTCGCAGTTGTCGTCGCAGGCATAGGTGCTTGGCGTCACGTTGATATAGGGCATTTTGGTGCCTGGATTAGGTTTGATGCCGAAGGCACTCAGGGGGCGGAGTGTGCCGACGGGTGTCTTGCCGTCTCCTTCACCCGTCTTGCCGAGACCATTCTTGCCGACATATACGTCGGTGACGAACAGCACCTTGCCGTCAACGGTCAGCCGGGCCTTGCCCTCGCTGCCATGCACGTCATACACTTCGAGCAACTGCCCATGCCCGGCGGGGCCTACACTATTGTCACTGTTGCTTGAGCAGGAAACCATTGCCGCGCTCAGGCCGCTTGTCAGGGTGGCGGCCAACACCCATTGAATCATTTGTCTCATATTGTTTGCTATTTAGCGTTTACGTAAAGTGTGATTGCTCAGATCGAAGTAGTTGGCAGGGTTCTGAGGTTTGCCGTTCACGCGGGTCTCAAAGTGCAGGTGAGGCGTAGTGGCGCGGCCTGTCTGTCCGACGAGGGCTATCACTTGCCCAGCCTTCACACGCTGGCCTACCTTGACCATGTTCTTGGAATTATGGCCGTAATAGGTCTCCAGCCCGTTGGCGTGCTTGATGCGTATCAGGTTGCCATAGCCGTGGAACCTGCCAGAGAACACCACCTCGCCGTCGAAGGCAGCATAGATTTTGTCCTTGGCCTTCGTCTTAAGGTCGACACCCGTATGCTGCCGTCCGCCACGCTGACCATAAGGGCTGATAACCTTAGCACCAGGTAAAGGGAAGCTCCATTGGTTGGAGACGGTTGTTTCTGTTTCCGACGGATATACTTTGCGCGAGCAGCCTGTCATTAACATCAGTCCCCCCACAAAGAGGACGGTCACAAGCAGTTGAATGATTTGTTTCATACCACTAATTAATATGTTATAGTCTCATGCCGATGAAGGCCTTGACGGTCCAGTCGGTCAGTTTGAGAGTGGTGTTATTATTGTTTGAACGAAAACGGTGGACTTGTCCAGTGGCCCCTACATACCAGTCACGCCAGCAATAGGAGGCTGCCATACGCAAATCGAGGTTCAGACGGACGCCACCGTTGAGGGTCTCTTCGCCGTCAGGGCGCATCGTGATGGCAGCGAGATAGCTTTCAACGTCCATAACATCGTATTCTCCGTCTTTTGGAAGGATAATCTCATAGCGTGATGACTTCACTTTGTTGATCAGGGTAAGCACAGGCATAGCCACCACGTTGAATACCAAGCCACGGGCTGGCACCCAATTGTAGGTATAGCCCAGACCGATGCTGCCCTGATAGACCCTCATCAGTCCCACATTGCCGGCATTCTTGATGAAAAAGAAGTTCCGCGGATTGTCGTAGTCGAGTTTCTGATAGTAGTACATGATGCCGGCGATGAGCGATCCCGCAGAGCGCAGTTGGGTGGTGGACTGGTCGTAGGCGGCCAGCAGGGAGAAGCGCTTCTTGTTGAATACCCAATAACCGTCGAATGCAAGCGAGCCGATCTTCATCGGTCTGCTCAGGAACATGTTGAGGAAATCCTCTGTCAACTCACCGCTCTCACTGATGATGCCATCGGTTCCCGAAAAGGAAGCATTTGGGTTTTTGAACGAGAAACGGTTGATGCGGAGGTTGATGCCGTAACTTGGCGACACCATATTCATGGAGAAACTGAAACCATCGTTGCCCGACAGTGCCAAGGAGTAGCCTGCACCATAGCCGCGATAGCCCGCCCAAAGACCGATCGAGGTGGATACAGGAGGCTTGATCTGCATTTCGCAGGTAAAATTGCCGTCTGTGGTAGACACATCCAGGTTCAGTTTGTCGATGTTGGAATTGAGCACAATGGCCCAGGGCTTGTCGGGCTGGGTGATGTAGGCTGGATCGACGCCCTTCACGTTAGAAGAGTCCAGATAGGCCACGACGCTTTTCCAGAAGCTCTTCTTCTGTGCCAAACCCTCGCCTGCAAAACTGCAGACGAGGGCAACTGTGATCATCCACCGCAGATGTCTTCTCATGTCTTAGAAGAAATATGTAGCGGAAATCTGCCAAGTGCTCGACTTGGGCTTGAGTTCGTTGTTATTGGCCTTTGCCTTGTCAATCTCTGCTTCCAATTCACCAGTCTTAGAAATGCCGAGACTGTAGACGACACCCAGTTCAAAGTGCTTGGACAACATGGCACCGGCGCCGAAGTTCCAGTTGAACATCGACTTCTTCATCTCGAAGGTGTTCTTGTAGGTACTCGTATCGTTCCAGGTGAACTCACTGTCGCCGACATTAAATCCGAACTGCGGCCCAGTAGCCAGATAGATGCCTGCAACCTCGTTGAGCTTAAGGTTCACGCGGAGGTCGATAGGGATGATGATACTCTGACGCTTGATCTTCTCGCCATCCACCTTGCTATTGGCCTGCTCATACATGATAGATCCCTGTACACCGAGGAACGGCAGGAAGTCAATCTTCAGCGTCGGACCGATAAAAAAACCAACGCCAGACTCCGACTTGACGGCGTCATCGTCGATGCTCATCTTGGTAAAGTTTACACCGCCCTTCACACCGAATGCGATTCCCTGGGCATTAGCAGGCATCACGACGAACATGGCCATGACTACCATAGAGATAATAGTTTTCTTCATTGTTGTGTTGTTTTAATGTTAATAAATAATATACTTATACTCCCTTAGATGATAATATTCTGACTTAGTCATCCACATCGGATACCAAACCTGCACGATATTCCATCGGTGTAACACCGTAACAACGTTTGAACTGCTCGCGCAGATTAGGAGCAGTGAACCCTACTTGACGAGCCACCTCGGTGATAGTCATCTCTGGGTGGTCAGTAAGGAGCACGTAAGCTTCCTCCATACGGATGGCATTGATGTACTGAGGGAAGGACATACCGTCGGCATAGGCCGACAGCAGGTCGTTCAAACGGTGACGACCAATGCCGAAGCGCCTCATGATGTCTTCGCGCATCAAGTCAATGTCAGCATAAAGCCGTTCCTTACGGTGTGCAAAGATACGGAAAAAAGGAATGATAAAGCCCAAAAGCAATGCACGCATTTGGGATATGACCCAAATACGTGCATCGGAAACGGGACTCTAAAGCAAATTAAGACATTTTTTCTCGTTGCTTTTGGTATTCTGCAGGTGTCATACCATATTGGCGCTTGAACTTCTCTCGCAGATTGGCGGGAGTGAACCCCACGGCAGCAGCAATGGCGGCGAGGGTCATCTCGGGATGGTCTCGCAACAGGATGACAGCCTCCTCCATACGCAGAGAATTGATATATTGTGGGAAGGACAGCCCTTTGGCGTAGGTCGAGAGCAGATTGTTGAGTGTATGGCGACGGATGCCGAAGCGGTCGCAGATATCCTGACGCTGCAGGGTGACGTTGGAGTAGAGGCGCTCGGAACGGATGGTGGCGTCGATGGTGGAGAAGATGTCGGCATCAGCGTTGTCGTCTGTGGCAGAATCTTCGACGGCCTCGTCGGCATTTTGAACTTCACGGCTCTCTTCGACGGTTTCCGCCTCGTCGTCGGGTTCGGGAGGCATACCGCTGATCATACGCACCAATGCACGGTTCTTTTCGCTGACAATCCTTTTCTGGCGGAAGAAATAGAGGGCGAAGGCCACAGCCAATAAGGCCACGACGGCAATGGCGAGACTGACGATGTGGGAGCGTTCGGCCTCAGCCTGCTTCTCCTGGATCTGCAACTGTTGTTCCTGGGCACGGTAACGGGCTGCGTAGTCGTGGGCCTCGCTTTTATGCAGGCTGTCGCTGACAGCCTTCGAAAGGGCTGCGTAGCGCGCCTGATAGTCGTAGGCCTCAGCCAGCCTGCCCTTGGCCTTGGCGGCGATGGCGCGGGAGCGTAGGATGACAGCATAATCCTCATTGAGCGTGTCGGCAGCCATGCGGCGCTCTATCTCCGTGTAGGTTGTCAGAGCCTCGTCGTACATACCAAGGGCCACCTGTGCGGGAGCAATCATGCGGCGGGCACCGAATGTATGACCATAGCCGCTCTGGTTGAAAAGCGCGAGATACTCTTTTGCTTTTTGTGCAGCAGCAGATTTTTCACTATTCGCTTTTCCCTTTTCACTCAAACAGGCATGCGCCATCGCCATGAATCCCCATGCCTGCGCACGGCTGAAGTCCAGATAGCGGTCACGGTCGTTGGGATGGTCGCTCCATGAGAGGCGATAACTGTCCTCGGCGTAGTCCTTGGTGTGTTGTTCGTAGTGGTCCAGCCGGTCGAGAATCCGCTGGGCCAAAGGAATCACCTCGGCATAGCGCCCCAAGTCGTTGAGCGCGTTGATCTTGCGCTTCACGGCGATGATAAAGGCATCCATGCGGTCGATGCTGCCAGGGCTGTCGAGATGGTCGATGGCCTCGTCGAGTTTCCTGAGTCCCTCGTCCACCTGTCTCAGGTGCGTCATCACCAGTCCGATGTCGGCCTCGGTGCGCCAGCGTTCGGTCTCCTCGCCCTGCTGCTGACAGAGTTCGGCTTTCTGCATAGCCCAATGCAGGTACTGCTCGTAGTCGGGCTTGGCACGACTGATGGCGATGAGCATGTCGAGGATGTTCATCTGCTCTGTAGGCTCGTTTCTCACGGAGTCGTGGTTGAGCAAGGCTTTGCAGATGAGGATGGCAGAGTCCTGGTGCTGCTCCACAAGCGACTTGCTGTAGACCTTGGCGCGAATGAACTGGGCGCGATAGTCGCTGACGTTGCCTAAGAGCAATGCCGAGTCGAGCATCGTGAGTGCCCGCTTCGGATCCGTAGCGTAGGCCACTAATATGGAATCCTGTTGGTAGGGTGTGTCTCCCAAGTGAGGCAGATGCCTTACGGAACTACCATCCCCACATCGCACAAAAGCCAGCACGATCATACTATAAATAATAAGGTGTACTGTCTGTTTCATGACGATGCTTGTCTATATTCACTTAAAACTTTGACCTCTGCGCTACCATATCTTCACCCGGTTCTCGGGCTTCACATAGAGTTTGTCGCCGGGCTGCACGCCGAAGAGGTCGTACCAGTCATCGATCAGCCGGGCAATACCGTTCACGCGGTTGTGGTTAGCGGAGTGGGCATCACTTATA
>ONCZ01000104.1 GCA_900316445.1 uncultured Prevotellaceae bacterium
CTGCGCCACTGCCAATAGGCTGAGCGCAGTTCGCCTAAGGCTACCGCTGCATCGATGCTCTGGCGGCGCGCCATCATGATGCAGTCGTCGAGTGAGAGGCGCAGCGTGTCCTCATGAGCCCAACCTATCAGTGGCGACAAGGCGAGGAACAAAAGATAGTGTCGTTTCATAAATCTGTTTTCTCCTTTTGAATTTTTAATTCCAAAGTTTGGGATGTACATTGCAAAGTTTGCAACGTGCATCCCAAACTTTGCAATATAAAATATACCTTGATGAAAATACATTTCTATTACTCATGCCGCAAAGCTTCTACGGGACGTTTATACATAGCTATAAGGGTAGGCACCACCATGCCGAGGGTGACGATGGCGAGAAGCAAAAGGTACTGGATGGAGGATACAATGAGGAAATGAGGCCAGAACTGCGACACCCAGTCGGTCTCGCGGCCGGAGCCGCCGTAGGCGTTGCCATCTGAGAGCACATCCCAGTGGATGGCAACTTGAAACCAGACAAGACAGCCCGTGAAGACGGCAAGAGCGGTAAGGACGGCCGCCTCGCCCCATATCTGTAGGAAGATGTCGCGCCGCTTGGCGCCGAAGCTGCGCATGATGCCGATGTCCTCTGTGCGCTTGCGTATCTGCAGCCAGAAGGTGCCCAGTGTGCCCAGCACGACGATGATGCCGAAGAGAACAAGGGGGACCGTGGCCAGCGTGGTGTACATCGTGTAGTCGTGGGCCACCTGCTTGTCGTAGTGCTGTTGATAGGTTTCGAGACTGCCTAAAACGCAGATGCCGGCGCGGAAGTCGTTGGTCAGCGTAGGCGTGAGCTGCTTTACGAAGATCTTGGCATCAGCATCGGGTTTCAGCCGCACGAGCAGTTGGCAGTAGGCACTGGCCCCGCTGCCGGGATTGGGGAAGAAGACCACATAGGGGTATCGCTCGTTGGGCGCACCCTTCACGTCCTCCACCACGCCAGCTATGGTGTGGTAGCCAACCACACCGTGGACGATTTCTCCTCCTTCATAGCGGGTGTCCACCATCGCCACGCGCTTGCCCATCACATGGTCGTGGCCGAAGAGCATCTGCGCCACGCTGCGGGTCATGACGATGCCGTCGGGCGCAATCTGCCGTGACAGCGTCTCGGCATCGGGACTGCCCTCAATGGCGCGTAGCCCCTGGGTCTCGAAGAAATGTTCGTTCTGGTAGTAGAAGAACTGCGAGAAGCCGATGGTACGCGTGGTGTCATCGGCCAGGGCCAGCGTGCGCCAGTTGTAGAAACGAAGGTTGGCCCCCAGATAGTCGGGCGTGAGGCAGACGGATGCCACTTCGGGCATGGTGGCCAGCTTGTCGCGGATGACATAGACCCCACGGGCCTCTTCCTCGGTGATGTCTTGCCCCTCAGAGGCACTCTCACTGCGGACGATGCCCAACTGGCCCACGCAGAGGTGGTCTTTCTCAAACTCGCCTGCCGGTATGCAGAAATGGGTGGCATAGAAAGTGACGGTGAGGAAGTCGACAATGAACCAACTCAGGCAGGAGATGATGGCTATCTCGGCAAATATCCAGCCGTTCTGTTTTTTGCGAGTCCACAGACTCTTCAGTATCATGCTCATCTTTTCTGGTTTAATGATTCAACAATAGGTTTGCGCAGCGACGACCAGGCAGGAATGAGGGCCGCCATGAGATTGAGCACGGCGCAGCAGACGAAGGCAATGAGGAACAGCGTCGGCGTGAAGAACATGTCAAGCTGAAGCGACACGCTGTTGATGGGATCGTACTCGCGCTCGAACAGTGTGAGGAACATGGTATTGCTGCACATGGCGCTGATGAAGAGCCACGAGAGCGCATAGCCCGCGATGCCGCCCAGGAGCGTTAGCACGAGGTTCTCATGGATGACCTCACTGAGCAGCGTCCGGCGCTTGGCGCCGAAAGCCTTGCGGATGCCCATCTCGGCAATGCGCGCCTCCATCTGGTTCGACACCAGGCCGCTCAGGTTGATGGCTGGCAGCAGCAGGAGCAGCAACATGAGCAGGGCGGGATATTGCAGGTTGTACAGCATGTCGCCCGTGGACATATCGTACGATTCTTCGAAGTTGAGCGTCCTGGCCCAGTGCATCTGTGCGTCAATGCTAAACTCGTAGTCCCTGCCCGTTGCCTGTCGCAGCATCGAGAGGTATTTTGCACGGTAGGGTTCCAGTTCGTCCTTCAGCATCTGGTAAGTGCAGCCCTCCTTCAGCAGTACCGTCACCTCCAGACCGCCAGCATAGCTCACGTCCCGGCTCTGCCAGTGGCTGCGCGAGTCATTCACGGTATAGGGCAGGTAGACATCGGCCGAGGAGTTGACCAATAGCGGACTCACCTCCCTGACAACGCCTACAACGCGATAGGGCAGGTAGTTGAGGAGCAACTGGCGGCCTGCCACCTGCTCCGTCGTTCCAAACACCCGGCGGGCCAGCACGTCGGTGATAACGATGCACTTCTCGGCATGCTGCAGTTGTTCATCGGTGTAGGGCCTGCCGCTGACAAACTGGAAGTCGTAGAGGCGGTAGAAGTTGGCATCGGTGAACTTCATCGTCACCGGCATCTCCTGCTTGCCCAGCTCCTCGCAGGCCGTGAAGCGATAGACATAGCTGTTGTCCATGTTGGCACTGACCACCTCGGCACACTTCAGGTGGCTGAACAGTTCCTCAACGGCAAGGGGAGAATAGCCGGAGTAACCCACGAATGCTCCCTTGTCGTTCTTGAAGTAGCTTTTCAGGTACACCGTGCGGTCGCGGTGCTCCTCAGGATAGATATTGCTGATGCGGATGTGCAGGATGAGCGCCACCACCATTGCCGAGGCGATGGCCACCGCTGTGCCCGCGACGTAGATAGCGGAGAAGAGCTTGTCTTCGCGGATGAGTGCAAAGGCGTGTCGTATGATCTTAATCATTCGTGTAATTCGTGAAATTCGTGGTCGAAAATAAACTGTGGTTCTTTTATCACTGTATCTGTCGTCCGTCGAGGAATTTGATAATCCTGTCTGTCTGGGCGGCCTGCTGCTCGTTGTGGGTCACCATGACGATGGTGCGGCCGTCCTCGCGGTTCAGGCGGTGGAGCAGTTCCATGATCTCCGCACCCATCTTCGAGTCGAGGTTACCCGTTGGCTCGTCGGCCAGGAGGATTTCAGGGTTGCCGATGATGGCGCGGGCGATGGCCACGCGCTGGCACTGTCCGCCGGAGAGCTGCGTGGGGCGGTGCTTCATGCGGTGAGAGAGGCCGACGCGCTCGATGACCTCCTTGGCCAGTCGGATGCGCTCGCCGCTGCGCACGCCACGGTAGATGAGCGGCAGCTGCACGTTGTCGAGGACGTTGAGCGTCGGGATGAGGTGGAACGACTGGAAGACGAAGCCCAGCGTCTTGTTGCGCAGTTCAGCGAGGCGGTTGTCGCTCAGTTTCGGGTCTATCTTTGTGCCGCACAGCTCAATCTCGCCGCTCGTTGGCTCGTCAAGCAGTCCCATGATGTTGAGCAGCGTCGACTTGCCACAGCCCGACGGCCCCATGATGCTCAGGAACTCGCCCTTGCGCACTTCGAGGTTCACATTCTCCAACGCCTGTGTCTCCACTTCGTCGGTACGGTAGATTTTGTTGATGCCCGTTAGTTTAATCACTGTTTCCATTGTTCTTTTGTTTATTATGTTTATTATGTTTATTTATTCTATCTTATTCATCCCTTAGTGCGTTGGTAATCTTCGTCTTGATAATCTTCACGGCGGGGATGGCGGTACCGATGAGAACAGTACATAATATAATAATGTACACGACGGAGGAGACCACGAGGAAGTGGGGCCAGAAGTAATCGACCCACGTCTTGTCGGTGGGCACGTCGATGATGTTATTCATATAGAGCGTCTCGCAGTGTTCTTTACCATATTCCACCGTGAGGCCACTATAGGCGTAATTGAGATAGATGACGAGTCCCACGGCGACGGCTGCGGTGGCCAGCAGGGCGTTACGCCAAAGGAAATCCCAAAGAACACGCCAACGGGTGGCTCCGAAAGCACGGCGCACGCCACACTCCTCCGTATGGCGCTTGGCGTGGAGCCACACGGTGCCAATAACAGCCAGCATCAGATTGATAAGGAAGAACAGGGCGAGAGCCAGACTGCGGTTCACCTCCTGCGTGCGGCCCTCGTCGAGTTCCTGCTGCTCCAAATGCTCTTCAAATGTCATCAGGCGGCTGATGCGGTTGAAGCCCGTCTGACAGTTGTTGATGAGTTCGCGCCCATGTTCCTCTACGAAGCGTTGGGCATCCACCCCCTCCTTCAGTCGAATCACATAGCGGCATTCGGTTTTGCTCAGGCTGTCGGATCTGATGATTAGCGACTGCAAGGTATTATTCATCGACTTGCGGAAGTCTTCCACCACGCCTACCACCGTCACGACGATGTCGGGGTCACCATAGCAGATGGTAATCTTGCGCCCCAACACGTCGGTGCTCCCGAAGAGCGCCATAGCACCAGAGCGCGTCAGCACTGCCTGCCGGTCACGCTTCTGTAGGTGCGAGAGCTGTTCAGCCGAGGGGCTGCCGGGCAAAGGCTTCAACCCGTAGGTCTCGAAGAAACGAGAGTCGGGTACGAAGCGGATAGCCACCAGCCAGAGCGTATCCTTGTCGATGCGACACGGTGAGTAGCCATGACTCGTAAAACCGATGGAGCCGTATTCCTCGTCGTAGAGATAGGCCGACGCCACACCATCCACAGCCGTCAGCTGGCGCAGCATCTGCTGGCGGCGCTCCTCAGTAGGGTTGTAAGGGTCACTCCTGTCCTCTTCGCTGGCATCCTCGTCCCACGCGCCGACGGTCGTTTCGGCATAGAGCAGCTTGTCCGTATCGAAACCGAGCGTCCGACAGCGATAATAGAGGTTCACGACAGCGGGGTCGAACACCGCCCAGGCCACAACGGTGATAACCACCAGTTCAACGAACAGCCAGATTGTGGCCTTGTTTGCGAATATTTCTTTCAGTTGTTTCATCTTTTCTCCATCATTGATTCTACAATCGGTTTCCGCAGGCTCCACCATGCAGGGATGACGGCGGCCAACAGGTTAAGCACGAGTATCGCCCCAAAGGCTCCAATAAACAGCGAGGGGGCAAAGAGCATCTCGCCCTCAACAATCGGAGCCGTATTGAGCGTGCTATTGTCGAAGAACATGCCGAGGATTTCCTTTCGCAGGCCGTAGATGGCGAGCCACGAGAATACGAGGCCGATGATGCCTCCGATAGTCGTCAGTACCAGGTTCTCCATCACCACTTGGTTCAGGAGCGTGCTGCGTCGTGCGCCGAAGGTCTTGCGCACGGCAATCTCTGCGCTGCGCCGCTCCATACGTCCAGCCACGATACCGCAGAGGTTCAGTGCCGGCACGAAGAGTAGCACGAACAGGATGCCCGCGTAGTGCATGACCAATTGCCACCCCGTAACCACCCCGAACACACTGTCGCGGTTCTCGGTACGGAGCACGTGCATCGGATGCGTCTCCAGGCCCTTGGTCAGCACCA
>ONCZ01000069.1 GCA_900316445.1 uncultured Prevotellaceae bacterium
AAAGCAGATTGCAAAACCGCATCTAACGGCTATGTGCAATCTGCTTTTAATGAATAATCAAGGTCGCCTCTTCAAATGGAGGACTTTTTCAGTGCCCTCTCGCGAGGTTCACCCTCTTTTATCGATAGAGCTTGCCTGAGTACACAGTCTATAGTCTTACGCCGAATGACACGCGGCCAAATGCGTCGAAGAGATCGACCTTGGTCTTGTCTTTCTTATAGTTGAAATTATTGAACTGCGCCTGAAGCCCGACGAAATAGTTGCTCCAGTTGTAGGCAATGCCGAGCCGAAGGTCAAGGTTGAGCCTGAGCATGCTGAATTCGCTCTCTGAACCTATTTTCCAACTGTCAATTTCCATAAGCCATGTAGGATCAGAGAGATTCTCGGGAAGGGGCCTGTGCGTCTTCCCGTTGGCCCAGGTGTGCGTTTCCGGGTTCCATTGCCCGTATTCGTCGGTCGGCCCGTCAGCCTGCACTAATATATAGTTGCAGTCGTAGTTGTAATCTGTCACACGGTTATATAAACTGACGGTGGGCATGGCCATGGCGTTGAGGACAAGTCCCCGCAGGGGTACCCAGTTGTAGCCGTAGCCGACACCGATGTTGCCTTGAAACAGCTTGACGCGGCCGACGCCATGACTCAGGAGCATCAACACGGAGTTCCTGTCATCTGATAAGTCGAAAGCAGACATATACCAAGTGGCTCCTACGAGCAGGGATCCTGCAGAGCGGCGCTGGATGACGGACTGGTTGTAGGCCGCAGCCTGAGAGTAGCGGCGTCCGTTGAACACGTAGTAGCCGTTGAGATAGAGCGAGGTAATGTTTGCGGGAGCATTTAAATACCCTTTCCTCTCATTATCCGTCACCGTGCCGTCTTCATAGATGGTTGAGGTGATTGTCACTTCGTCAATATCAAAACTTCTCAGCCGGATGCTGGCCCCATACTTTGCTCCAGTGGTGCTGAAGGAGAACGTCGTTCCCTTCTTTTTGCTGAGCGACTTGGAGAAACCTATTCCCGTACCACGATAGCCCGCCCACAGGCCAATGGAAGATGCCATCGGCGGCTCAAAGCACATCTCCCAATCGATGCCGTCACCTGCCGACGGGTCGCCTCCAGTGTTGCTGTAGTCCACGTCGAACACGCTTGCGTTATAACGGAGGATGACTCTCCAGGGCTTGTCGGGTACTTCGATGTAGTGTGGATCCACCTGCGCCCTGGCCTTGGCGTCCAAGTATTGCTGCACCTGATGCAGCCGTGCCTTCAAGGTCGACTTACTTTCCTGTGTACTGACGCTGTCTGTAGCCTCTTGTGCATGTGCGACAACACTCAAGAAGAACAGCAGACAGCAGATGATCTTTTTATTCATGGGTGCAAAGATAGGCATTATTTCTGAGGTTTGCAAGTTTTATCTAAAAAAGGTGTTCGTTGCGTGCCATACATTCCATATCCTTTAAAAATATCTTAAAATACGTCAAAGAATATTATATTATTGAAACCGAACACTTATTGTCGAGTTTTGAACACGGATAATTGGTAAATTATGAGTAATTTTGCACCCGATTTCGAAATCATTCAATAGAATGACTGTTTAAACAGGATAATATGTGCCAGTCTGACTGGCTGATGTATGGAAGAAATAAAGGTTGTAAAAGTCGTCAGCAAACAGGAAATGAACGATTTCCTGAATGTGACGGATGTGGTTTATGCCGGATGCAAGCAGTATGTCCCTGACATGCGAAGCGACGTGCGTGCCATGTTTGAAGCTACGGGGGATGCCAGTCAGCGCACCTCGGTGGTGCAACCGTTCGTGGCCTATCGCGGCAAAGAGCTGGTGGGCCGCGTGGTAGGCGTCGTCAACAAGAAGGCCAACAACACCTGGAAGACACGCAATGTCCGTTTCTCCATGATTGAGTTCATCGACGACCTCGAAGTGTCGAAGGCGCTGTTGGACACCGTGGAGGCCTGGGGCAAGGCTCAGGGCATGGACAAGATGCAGGGTCCGATGGGCGTGACCGACTTCGACAAGGAGGGCATGCTCGTGGAGGACTTCGAGCTGAGGGGCTCCATGACCGCTTATTACAACCTGGACTATTACCCCAAGCACATGGAGCAGTTGGGCCTCGTGAAGGAGGTGGACTGGCTGCAGATACGCATCAACATACCCGAGGAGGTGCCTGCGAGGTATGCCCGCACGGCGCAGTACGCCAGGGAGCAGATGGGACTGAAGGTGGTGAAGGCCACGCGCAAGGAGGTGCAGAGGGGTGCCTACGGACCAAAGATCTTCAAACTGCTGAACGAGGCCTACGCACCGATTTTCGGATTCTCCGCCTTCTCAGATACCCAGGCACAGAAGTTCCTCGACCAGTATGTGCCTCTGTTCAAGATGGATATGGTGCCTCTGGTGGAGAACGACAAAGGCGAGCTGGTGGGTATCGCCGTGACGATGCCCAGTCTGTCGGAGGCGCTGCAGAAGTCGCGCGGCCGTCTGTGGCCCACAGGATGGTGGCATCTGCTGAAGTCGCTGAAGTGGAAGCACGAGGACAACACGGAGATGCTGTTAGTGGCCGTGCGCCCCGACTATCAGGGTCTGGGTGTGAACGCGCTGTTCTTCGACGACCTTATACCTATTTATAATAAATATGGGATCAAGTGGGCGGAGACGGGTCCGCAGCTGGAGGACAACGTGCGTGAACTGACGCAATGGAAGCCGCTGCATCCGCAGACCGTGAAGCGCCGCAGGTGCTGGATGAAGGAGATTTCGAGGAGAGAAGGAGAGAAGGAGTAAGGAGAGAAGGAGTAAGGAGAGAAGGAGAAATGACTGGAGGCAGAATCTGCCGCAGAAGTAATAAATCGTAAATTGTAAATTCGTAAATCGTAAATATTATAATGGAAAGAAGAGTAGTAATTACAGGAATGGGCATTTGGTCATGTCTGGGAACGTCACTCGACGAGGTGAAGCAGTCGCTTTACGACGGTAAGAGCGGCATTATCTTCAGTCAGGAGCGCAAGGATGCCGGATTCCGTTCGGCACTCTGTGCCAATGTCCCCAAGGCTGATCTGAAGCCTTATCTGAACCGCAATCTGCGTCAGCTGATGCCTGAAGAGGCTGAGTACGCTTATATGGCCACAATCCAGGCCATGGAACATGCAGGTCTCACACAAGACTATATCGACGCTCACGAGGTGGGTGTCATCTACGGTAACGACTCCGTGGCCGAGGCTACGATGCGTGCCCTCGACAAGTTCCGCCAGTTTGGTGCGACAGCCGCCTGTGGCAGCGGTGCCATCTTCCAGTCGATGAACTCGACGGTGACGATGAACCTCGCCACGCTGTTCCACCTGAAGGGTATCAACCTGACAACGTCAGCCGCCTGTGCCTCGGGTTCTCACTCGTTAGGTCTGGGTTATCTGCTGATCAAGAACGGCCTGCAGGACTGCATCATCTGCGGTGGTGCGCAGGAGGCCAATATGTTCAGCGTCGCCTCGTTCGACGGTCTGATGGCGTTCTCCGTGCGTGAGGACGAGCCTACGAAGGCCTGCCGTCCGTTCGACAAGGACCGTGACGGACTGATTCCCGGTGGTGGTGCTGCCACGCTGGTCGTGGAGAGTTACGAGCACGCCAAGGCCCGTGGTGCGAAGATTCTCGCAGAGATCGTGGGCTGGGGCTTCTCGGGCAACGGTGACCATATCTCTACACCCAACGTGACGGGTCCTGCCCGTTCGCTGGAGCTGTGTCTGAAGGATGCCGGTGTCGACCTGCGCGAGATCGGCTATATCAACGCCCACGCCACCTCTACCCACGCCGGTGACGGTCGTGAGGCGATGGCCATCGCCCAGATCTTCGGCGACTACAAGGTGCCCGTCACCTCGACAAAGAGCCAGACTGGTCACGAGATGTGGATGGCAGGAGCCAGTGAGATCATCTATTCGATGCTGATGATGAAGAACGACTTCATCGGCGGCAGCCTGAACTTCGAGGCCCCCGACGAGGAAACGGCCTGCATCAACGTGCTGCCTGAGACGAAGGAGACGCACTTCGATATGTTCCTCAGCAACTCGTTCGGCTTCGGAGGCACCAACTCCACGCTGATCGTCAAGGACTGGAAAGAGTGATCAAAAAATTAAAAAATTAAAGAATTAAAAAATTAAAAATTCATTAAAGTAAGAAGATTATGACAAGAGAAGAAATCATTGAGCAGGTAAATAACCTGCTGTCAGAAGAGTTTGAGATTGAGCAGAGTGAGTTCGCACCTGATGCCGTGCTGAAGGAGACCCTCCAGCTGGACAGCATCAACCTGGTAGACCTCGTGGCTCTGGTGCAGTACACCTACAAGATCACCATTCCCGCCACCGATCTGCCCTCTATTAAGACATTCAACGACCTCTACGACTACATCGAGCAGCATCTGCCTGCATGACAGCACTTTTCATCAAGTTATACAATTTCTTCCGTGACCATCAGGCAGTCTGCTGGCTGTCGATGGTTGCGTTGTTTGTGTTCCTGGGCTATTTCGCCACGCGCATCCACCTCGAGGAAGACATTGACAAGCTCATGCCTTCGTCGAAGAATGAGGACGGCACGACGAAGTTGGCCTTTGCGAATCTGCGCATTAAGGACAAGACGTTCTTGTTGTTTAGTCAGAGGCAGTTCAGACCACCCCTGGCCCCTCCTAACTTAGGAGGGGAAACGAGCGCAGAGGGCTCCTACTCAGGAGGGGAAACAAGCGTGGAGGAAATAACGGAGACTTGTGATGCTTTCGTGGACACACTCTTGCTTCGCGACTCGGCGATGCACGTGGTGGGTGATGTCTTCTATTCGCTGCCGGAGGACCTGATGACCGACGGCATCGGGTATTTAGAGGACCATCTGCCTGCCTACATCGACACGACTGTCTATGCCAGCCTCGACACGATGCTGACACCAGGGCATTTCGCCCGTCAGATGCTTCAGAACAAGGAAGACCTGGAGGGAGAGTTCGGAGAGATGTTCCCTGAACTGATCCAGCTCGACCCCATCGGACTCCGCACGTTGCTTGCAGAGCAGATGGCACCGCTGTTGAGTTCTGGCGCCGGCAGCTACAAGACCATCAACGGTCATTTCTTCGTGCCCGACTCGACGGTCTGCGTGGCATTTATCACCCCAGCCTTCTCTGCGACGAACACGGGACAGGGCTCGGCGATGTTCGAGATGCTCAACGAGCAGATCGCGCAGTTTGCCAAGTCGCATCCAAACGTGGAGATCAGTTACCACGGCACGCCTGCCAGCGGCTACTACAACTCGTCGCAGATCAAGCACGACCTGACGACCACCATCACTGGGGCGCTGATCCTCGTGCTGGTGTTCCTCTTCATCTGCTTCCGCAACTGGGAGACCATCCCCCTGCTGTTGCTGCCCGTAGCCTTCGGCACGCTGTTCGGTCTGGCGATGATGTATTTCATCAAGGGACAGTTCTCGTTGCTGGCCTTGGGTATCGGCGGCGTGGTCTTAGGCGTGGCGATGAGCTATGTGCTCCACGTGCTGACACAATATAAGTATGTCAGTGACCCCGAACAGGTGCTGAAAGACGAGACGAAGCCCGTGCTGCTGGGTTGTATCACGACCATCGGTTCCTTTGCCGGACTCATCTTCATCAAGACCGACTTGCTGCGCGACTTCGGACTCTTTGCCGCCTTCGCCATCTTAGGCACGACGCTCTTCTCGCTGATTTATCTGCCACAGATGCTCAGGGCAGAGAAGAACAAGGTGAACAAGAAGGCCTTCGCGCTGATAGACCGTCTGAACAACTACCCCTTCGACCGTAAGAAGCCGCTGCTGATCACCATCGCCGTCATCGTCGTGGTGGCCGTAGGCTTCTACCTCTATGGCGGAACGCGTTTCGATGCCGATATGCACAACCTCGGCTATCTGGAGGAGATGACGGAGCACTCGGAGCAGCTGTTGCGCGACAAGACCTATACAGGCGACAAACAGAAATATTTCGCCAGCCAGGGCAAGACGATGGAAGAGGCCATCAAAAACTTCGCCCGTCTTGACAAGAAGCTCGACTCGCTCCAGCAGATGGGACTGGTGAAGAGCTATACCCATACCAGCCAGGTATTCATCCCCTTAGACGAACAACAGCAGCGCATCGACGCCTGGAAGGCCTACTGGACTCCTGAGCGTCTCAACAAGGTACGCAGCCTCATCGCCGCATCGGCCCCGAAGGCCGGTCTGCGCCCAGAGGCTTTCGAGACTTTCTTCGAGGCTGCGACAGCCGACTACGAGCCCGACGCCCTCTATGAGGCAGAACTCATACCCGAGGGCTACCAATCGACGCTGATGGAACAGAGTTACAATGGAGACTATCTCTGCTTCACCAGCGTGCGCTGTGAGAACGACTCCGTGCGCAGCAGCGAGAGCGACTATATCCGCATCTGCGACGCCGTGGCCGCTGATCCTGACCTGCTGGTGCTCGACACCTATTATTATACGACGGACACGCTGATACAGATGAGCGAGGACTTCAACGTGCTCCAGTGGCTGTCGATGCTCTTCGTCTTCGTGGTGCTATTAGTGAGTTTCCACTACGACTGGAAACTCACGCTGCTGGGCTTCGCACCCATCCTGCTCAGCTGGCTCATCGTACTGGGTGCGATGGTGATCTTCGATGTGCGCTTCAACCTCATTAATATTATTATATCGACGTTTATATTTGGTATCGGCGTTGACTATAGTATCTTCGTGATTAATGGGCTCATAGGTGACAGGAGAGAAGGAGTAAGGAGAGAAGGAGAAAAGGAGAATAGACTGTTGGGGTATCATAAGACTGCGATATTCTTTTCGGCAGTCATACTGATTGTGACTGTGAGCAGTATGCTCATCGCCGTGCATCCCGCCATCAAGAGCGTGGGATTCTCCACACTCATCGGACTTCTCTCAGCAGTGATTCTTTCATACGTGGTTCAGCCAGCCGTTTACAGGGAAATTAAAAAATTAAAAGATTAAAAAATTAAAGGGCTGTAAAGGGATGAAGTACGATGTGATCATTATAGGTTCAGGATTCGGCGGACTCGTCTGTGGCCATATCCTCAGCAAGCAGGGCAAGAACGTTCTGCTTTTGGAGCGACAGGCACAGCCAGGCGGCTGCATACAGAGCTACCGTCGGGAGGGACTGGCTTTCGATACAGGCCTGCACTATGTGGGAGGACTGGCGGAAGGTCAGACGATGCATCGGCTCTTCGACTCATTAGGACTGATGAAACTGCCCTGGCACCGGCTTGATTCCAAAGGCTTCGACCTCGTGACCATCGGCGGTGACACGTTTGCGCTGGCAGAGGGCTATGAGAAATTCGTCGATACGCTCGCAGCGGATTTTCCAAAGGAAAGGGAGGCACTGCTGCGATATACCAAGATGCTACGTGAGACGCAGGAGCTTGGATTAGACCAGGGATCAGACCAGACCAACAGAGGCGGATCAGACCACCCCAACCCCTCCTACTCAGGAGGGGAAATAAGCGCTGGTGGTTCCTCCTACTCAGGAGGGGAAATAGGCGCTTATGAGTGGCTCACGAAGAACTTCCAGGATCCGCTGTTGGTGAACATCGTCTCAGGCAATGCCCTGAAGATGGAGCTGCGCCGTGAGTCGCTGCCCCTCTTCACCTTTGCCCACGGACAGAGCAGTTACATTCAGAGCAGTTGGCGATTGAAAGGCGACGGTAATATGATCGTGAAATCGCTCACCGATGATATCTCCCACTACGGTGGTTCACTCATCTGCCGCGCTGAGGTAGAGGAGCTGATAGAGAAAGACGGTCGTATCGTGGCTGCCCGTTGCCGGAACGGCGAGACCTACGAGGCCGATATTTTCATCAGCGACGTACACCCCACCCTGACGTTCTCTTGGATCCGTCAGAGTCAGGTGCTGAAGAATATGTTCCGCAGGAGGATGGCATCGTTAGAGAACACCTTCGGTATGTTCACCGCCTCGCTGACCATCAAGGAGGGCACCCTGCCCTACTTCAACCACAACAAGTTCGTCTATACCCGTCCGAATGTCTGGACTTTCTACGACGAACGTGACCAGAAAGGTGATATCGGCGGCGTGATGATCTCCTGTCGTGTACCAGAAGACGGCAGCACTTTCACCCGTCAGATAGACCTTATGACACCCGTTCCCTGGAACGAGTGCCAGCAATGGGAAGATTCCCGTATCTTCCGCCGCAGCCACGCTTACAACACGTGGAAGGAAGAGACCTATGCCCGTTGCCTCGCCCTGGCAGAGACCGTCGTGCCAGGACTGACAGAGGCGGTGGAGAGCCACTATACAAGTACGCCGCTCACCTACCGCGACTATACGCTGACGCCTTTCGGCTCAGCCTACGGTGTGCGCAAGGACTACCGTAACCTTATGATGACGATGCTCTCACCCCGTACGCCGCTGCCCAACCTGCTGCTCACGGGACAGAACATTATCCTCCACGGCCTAGAAGGCGTGGCGATGACAGCGACACATACCTGTAAAGCCGTCCTCGGACAGTTTACAGTTTAGAGTTTATAGTTTATAGATGATTACAAAAAGATTTGAAAAGATGAAAAAACTGCTGATTAGTTTAACATTGATGATTTGTCAATTGACCTTTTGCGTAGCGCAGAATGCCGATTTGCAGAAGGCTGTCGCTAAATATAAGAAAACGACGACTGTCACGGCAGCCGCCACGAAGACCAGTCATAAGGACGCCATCGCCAAGGATGTCGTCACCAAGGGCACGCTGACGATGAAGAAGCCTGCCGACGTGAGCATCTCCATCGATGGCGGCAAGGACCAGTTGATCATGCATGGCAGCGAGTTCACGATGGTCGTCAAGGGCAAGAGCCACAAGACGAGCAGTCAGACGAACCCGCAGTTCGCCACCTTCCAGGCCGTCTTCGAGTATATACTCAATGGTGGTGAGGGCGACCTCTCCAAGTTCAGCGACCTCGCCGTGACGAAGCAGGGCAACAATATCATCCTCACCATCACGCCGAAGGCCGACTCGAAGAAGGCCCAGCGCCGTATGCTCTTCTCTTCCTTCGTGCTCACCATCGACAAGAACACGTCTGAGTTAAAGGCCCTCCGTATGAATGAGCGGGGCGGCTATACGGAATACACATTCACAGGCCATCAGTTTAAATAATTTACTGTTTATAGTTTAAAGTTTATAGTTTATAGATGATTACTATACTGCGGAAACATATTCTTGTTTTTTTACTGTTGCTCAGCCTTCCGCTGAGTGCGCAGCAGTATATAAAAGGCCAGATCACCGATGCAGATACCGGCGAGCCGCTGCCCTATGCCAGTGCGGTGTATAAGGGGCACAATGTTGCCGTTATCTCCGACCTTGAGGGGCAGTTCAGCATCGCCCGTCATGCAGGCTGGAGCCTCACCTTCAGTTCGGTGGGCTACAAGTCGCAGGTGGTGCTCATCAACGCCGCCACGAAGATGCCGCTGAACATTGCCCTGAAGCCCGACAATGCCGTGCTCAAGGAGGTGACCATCAAGGCCGAGAGAGGCAAATACAGCCGTAAGAACAACCCCGCCGTGGAACTGATGAAGAAGGTTATCGCAGCCAAGAAACTCAGCGACCTGACGAACCACGACTACTACAAATACGACAAATATGAAAAACTGACTCTGGCCGCCAACGACCTCACACCGGAGCGGTTGCAGAAGAAGCCCTACTCCAGTACACCGTGGCTGCTGGACCAGGTGGAGGAGTGCCAGTACACAAACAAGCTCATTCTCCCCATCAGCGTCGAAGAGACCGTGTCGGAGTATATCTACCGCAAGAATCCGCAGTCGAAGAAAACCATCATCAAGGGTCAGCAGGCATCGGGTATCAACGACCTCTTCCAGACGGGCGATATGCTGAACATCGTGATGAAGGAGGTCTTTACGGACGTGAACCTCTACGACGACCAGATCCGTCTGGTGCAGTACCCCTTCACCTCGCCTATCGGCAAGGACGCCATCGCCTTCTATCGCTTCTACATCGAAGACACAGTGAAGATCCAGCGCGACTCGTGCATCCATCTCCACTTCCTGCCCAACAACCAGATGGACTTCGGATTCCGTGGCGACATCTACATCCTCAAGGACTCCACCTATCATGTGCGCCGCTGTGAGCTCACCCTGCCCAAGCAGACATCTGTCAACTGGGTGAAGAACATGCGCATCAACCAGGAGTTCGAACGCCTCGACAACGGCGACTGGGTACTCACGGAGGATGATATGGTCACCGAGCTGTCCTTTGCGAAGTTCATCCAGGAGGCCATCGTCATCAAGAACAACCGTTACACGAACTACTCTTTCGACGAGTTGCCGAAAAAGATGTTCAAGGGCAAACGAGCGGAGATCAGGGAGCCGGATGCAGCTATGCGAGGGAAATCGTTCTGGAACGAATACCGACAGGTGGAACTCACGAAGAGTGAGGACAATATGGGCTCCTTCATAAAGAACATCCAGAACATCAAGGGCTTCAAGTACTTCATGTTCGGCCTCACTGCCCTCATCGAGAACTCCATCGAGATAGGCGATCCCAACCCCATCGACCTTACGCCGGTGAACACCATCCTCACCCGTAACAACTTCGACGGCTGGCGTAACCGTATCAGTGCCACCACCACCGGCAACCTCTGGAAACGATGGTTCCTTGGCGGCTACTATGCCCACGCCTGGGGCAGCCATAAGAACTACTACAAGGCCAGCCTCGACTACTCATTCATCGACAAGGTCTATTCACCGTGGGAATACCCCAAGCGCACGCTGCGACTGGAGAGTTACTACGACGTGCAGACACCCTCTGACCGTTTCCTCCCCACGGATAAGGATAACTTCCTCGTAGCCTTCAAATGGGCGAAGATCGACAAGATGATCATCTGCAACCGTCAGTCGCTCACTTTTGAATACGAGATGTACGGCGGTCTGAAGACCACCCTCGGACTGAAGGCAGAGGAGATGGAGGCCGTGGGTGCCATGTCGTTCCGCACCCTCAACCAGCCGATGCAGGAGAACAAGGATATCAAGGTACACCACCGGGAGTACCTGCGCACCACCGAGCTGCATGCTGAATTGCGCTATGCCCCTGATGAGACATACGTCAACAGCAAGCAGCGCCGTGTCGCCATCAATCGCGACGTGCCCATCCTCACCCTCAGCCACACCTTCGGCTTCAAGGGATTCCTCGGCGGACAATATACTTCAAACGTCACCGAGGCGAAGATCTACAAGCGCTTCTGGCTTAACAGCTGGGGTAAGGTGGACCTCTTCCTCAAGGGCGGCATCCAGTGGAACCAGGTGCCCTACATGCTCCTGATCCAGCCACCCGCCAACCAGTCGTACGTCATCGAGGAGGAGATGTACAACCTAATCAACAATATGGAGTTCCTCAACGACCACTACGCCTCGATGATGCTGTCGTGGGACATGAACGGAAAACTCTTCAACCGTATCCCACTGTTGAAGAAGCTCAAGTGGCGTGAATACATTGCCATCAACACCCTCTGGGGCAGCCTCAGCGACAAGAACAATCCGTTCCTGCCGCAGAACGCCGGCAGCGACCGACTGATGTACTTCCCAGACGGCTGTAATATCATGGACAGCGGCCAGCCCTACTTCGAGCTTGTCGTGGGTGTACACAACATCTTCAAGCTCTTCCACGTCGACCTCGTGCGCCGACTCAACTATCTCGACCTCCCCACCAGTCATAAATGGGGAATCAGATACATCTTCAGACTCACATTCTAATAAAAATAATAAAAAATAAAGATATATGAACTACCTCGACAGAAACGAATTCAACTTTGAGCCAAGCCAGAAAGTGCTTGACGCCGTGAAGAACTTTGATCCGAAGGATCTCTGCTTCTACACACGTATATACGACCAGGGTAAGAAAAGTGTCATCACCGTCCGCCTCAGCGAGATCTACGGTGTGCCCGAGGAGCGTGTGCTCCTGGCATACGGCGGCGAGGAAATCCTCAAGAACGCCATCCACTACTTCCTGATGGAAGGCCATAACAAAACCATACTCATCCCCGAGTTCTCTTGGTGGTACTACAACCGTGTGGCCAGCGAGTGCGGCGGCACCTTCGAGATGTACCCCCTCCACGAGATGGAAGACACCTTCGCCTATCACGTCGATGAGGTTATCGAGTATGCCAACCGCATCCATCCCCGTATGCTCCTGCTCGCCTCGCCCAACAACCCCACGGGCAACAGCCTCAGCAGCGAGGAGATCGGCCGTATTATGGAGAATATCCCATCAGATACGATGGTACTCGTAGACGAGGCCTATGCCAGCTTCATCACCAGCGACACCGACTATATCGCTCCCCTGGTGAACAAGTACAACAACCTCATCATTTCGCGCACCCTCTCGAAGTTCTACGGTCTTCCTGGTCTCCGCTGCGGCTTCGGCTTCATCGGCGAAGGGCACGAGCAGTTCCTCAGCTACTCGAACAAGTACTTGGGCTTCAACCGTTTCTCCGAGGCCGTGGCCTTGGCAGCCCTCGAGAGCGACGAACACTACCGTCGCGTGGCCGACGATATGGAGTGGGGCCGTCAGCTCTACAAGAAGGAGCTGGGAGACCTGCCCGGATTCAAGGTTTACAAGTCTGTGGCCAACTTCATCCTCATCAAGTATCCCATTGAGATCAAGGACGCCCTGATGGAGGCCCTGAAGATTCAGGACTATAAGATCAAGTTTATGACCGACAAGGGGCTCGAGTCCTGTCTCCGTATCACCCTCGGCCGTAAAGAGCAGACACAGGTCGTCGTCGACACGATCAAGCGCGTTTGGAACGAAAAGTAATGGACGAGAAATATAAAGCAACGCTGAAATCTGCAGAGACCGAGGACTGGCTTGACCTCCACGTCATCCGTCCCGCCTGCTACTATCTGGCCGTCTTCTTCGCGAAGTTCGACATCCATCCGAACACCGTCACCATCTGGTCGATGATCATCGGTGCTGCCAGTGCCGTGTTCTTCGGCTGCGCCAGCTACTACTATTGTGGCTGGAACGGGTTGATGCTCAACCTCGTGGCCATCGTGATGCTGATGATTGCCGACATCTTCGACTGCACCGACGGTCAGCTGGCCCGTATGACGGGCAAGAAGAGTCCGTTGGGACGCATCCTCGACGGTGCAGCAGGCTTCACCTGGTTCGTGCCTATTTACACGGCCATGACCTGGCGTTTCTACCAGCACCACGACCTAGAGTTCTCATGGCTCGGCATCGCCGACACCCCAGAGAACGCCCTCATCGCCGCCGTCATCTGTTACGGTTTCGCGTTATGGTCAGGCTTCGCTGGCATCTCAGGACAGCAGCGGTTGGCAGACTACTACATCAACACCCACCTCTTCTTCCTCAAAGGCGAGAAGGGCAGTGAACTCGACACCTCACGCCGCCAGCAGGAGATCCTCGATCAGATGACGGCTGAGACACCGTGGTATGAGCGTTGGTTCCAAAAGTCCTACGTCGGCTACACCAAAGCCCAGGAGAAGTCCACACCGCAATTCCAGCAGTTGATGAAGCGTCTCAGTGAGAAATACGGCGACGGCACATCCGTCTCTGCCCACGACATCCCCGAGGACTTCCGCGAGGCCTTCCGCCAGAAGTCGCTGCCAGTCATCTTCTGGAACGGACTGCTCACATTCAACTTCCGTTCCTTCTGGCTGTTCCTCTTCTGTCTCATCGACTTGCCTGCCCTCTATTTCCTCTTCGAGATCTTCGGCATGGGCCTCCTCACCTGGTACGTCAACCACCGCCACGAGACCTTCTGCCGCCAACTCGCAGAGAAACTTTAAACATCCTTGTCATGGCTTGGTCTAAGCAGCGCCTCAACAACCTCTTCTTCTTCCTCGGCCTTGCCGCCGTGGTCGTGATGCTCTTCACCTTCGACGTCAGCTTCGTCGAGCTTTGGGAGCATATCTGTCATGCCGGCTACTGGCTCATCCCCATCGTCGGCGTGTGGATTATCATCTACGGCATCAACGCCCTCGCATGGCAAGCTATTATCCACTCCGAGTTACGGAGGTGCGGGGGTACGGGGGTACGGGGGTACGAGAATACCTCAAGCACAGATACCGCCGCAGACAGTAATCTCGTGCCCCCGTACCCCCGTACCCCCGTACCCCCGAGAACCACCAAGCCCCGGGTCTCGTTCTGGCGCATCTACCGCCTCACCATCACGGGCTATGCCCTGAACTACGCCACACCCGTCGGCGGCCTTGGAGGCGAACCTTATCGCATCCTGGAACTCTCGAAGAACATCAGCGGCCAGCACGCCGCCTCCAGCGTCATCCTCTATGCGATGATGCACTTCTTCGCCCACTTCTGGTTCTGGTTCTCCTCCATCTTCATCTATTTAGGTCTAGCAGCCGTGGGCGATCTGCCCATCAACACGGCCATCGCCACCGTCCTCGGCATCATCATCATCTTCTGCCTCATCTTCTTTTGGATTTTCTCCCGTGGCTATCGCAAGGGACTGGTGGTGAGCACCCTCCACCTCCTCGGACGTATCCCAGGACTCAAGGGCTGGAGCAGCCGTCTGTTGGAGAACCGTGGAGAGACGTTCCGCAACATCGACCAGCAGATCGCCTCTTTATACGCAGAAGACAAGCGCGCCTTTTACCGCTCGCTTGTCCTCGAATACCTGTCGCGTGTCGTCCAGTCGAGCGAGGTACTTTTCATGCTCCTGCTCTTCGGCATCGACTGCGGAGGCGGTTTTACGGGCATCACCCTCACCTACCTCCACGCCATCCTCATCGTGTCGTTCACCACGCTCTTTGCCAACCTCATCGGTTTCCTGCCCATGCAGCTTGGAGTTCAGGAGGGAGGTTTCGTCCTTTCCATCGCAGCCCTCGGCCTCTCCGCCGCCCTTGGCATCTTCGTCAGCATCATCTGCCGTGTCCGTGAAATCATCTGGATCATCATCGGCATCGCGCTCATGAAGATCAAAGATTAAGGTTATCTTGTTTTCACCTGCATGCTAATCCAGCGGGATCTCCGGATGCTGCACGGCCAGTCTCGCCGTGATGGATGGTGTTCACCATTTCGACGACAGCCTCGCCCTCATGCACGACCTTCTCCTTGCCGTCCTGACCGATGATGGTCAGTTCGCCCTGCACCAGTATGCCGTAGTTCATCACGGGATGGTGGTGCCAGCCCAGTTTCTGTCCGGCGGGGAACACATACTTCACCGCCACCAATTCGGGACGTCCCTGCAGATAGTCGGGCAGTTCCACACCGTCCCAGCTCTGGCTGGTACGAATCAGTTCGCTGCTCTGCACCTTCTGCACAGGATTGTCTTCCTGAGCATTGGCTTTCTTACAGGAGTTCAGTACACTTGCGCCGCAGATGAGGGTGGCGGCGAGCACCCAGTTCATCATCTTTTTCATATTCTTTTTGTTGTTTATAAGTCTATTAAAAGTTTACCAGGAACGACAGGCCCAGGGTGACATAGTTCATGTTCTTGCGGGTCCTGTACTCCCTGACACTCAATCCCTCTCCGTCATCATAGTCACCCATCGTTTCCATGAAAACATATGCGCCGGATGTCACACCTTTCTCGATAAAGTGGAAGGGATCGTACGTCGCCGTGAAGTCCTTGCGGGTGTAGTCGTAGTCGCAGAACAGACGCCATGAGAAGTTGGACTTGTACTTATACGTCAGCGAGATGCCCGTGCCAAATGAAGTTGACGACTTGGCACCAATGGTGAGGTATTCCCAGTCGTCGGTCCACTTCTCACCCATGTTGTTGGGATACTCCAGGTCGCTGATTGACAGGGTAGGATTGCCATCGATCTTCTTGCCCGGACGGTTGTCGAGCTCCATCTTGTAGCTGATGTCATTCAGGTTACCCTCGGCGTGGCCGTCGATGTCAAGCTCCTGCGTGATGGAACGGCCGATGAGCGCCTTCGTGCCCAGTGAGAAGTGACTGCTGAGCGGCAGGTTGAAATACAAGCCGACGCTACCCGTAAACTCAGTAATATGGTCGCTCTTCACGATGCCATAGATGTCTGTGACAGGGGAATTGTCATTCCTCCATGACTCCTCCGAATTCATGTTATATCCGATCTTATTATAATAGGTATAGAAGTTCTCCACTTCCGAACTACCGGCGGGATAGTCTTCCGGCCGAAACATCTGGTAGGCGCCGCGCAAGCCCTCCCAGGCAAAGAAATCCTCAGCTGCTGCATAGTCGGTAAAATCTCCGAAGTCCTTCGTTGACTGGGCCCTGATTCTCAGACGACCGCCGACACCGATGTATTTATTGAAGAAGTAGGCTCCTTCTGCATCCACCACCGTGGCGGCACGGAACTTGATGGTCCTCTTGTCGTCACCACTTTCGAATTCGAGCTCCTTGCCTCCAAGGCCTACGCCCATGGAGATACTGAAGAACGAAGGTTTTTCATTCTCAAGGATCATGTCGTTGCGCAGCAGACCTTTCTGTTTGAACATCAAGTCGCAGAGGGCATAACCTAACTCGGTGGACATGATACCAATGCCGGCACCCGACATCACATCGCTGATCCAGTGACGGTTGTTCAGGACACGCATCACACCTGTGGCTGTTGCCACACCATAGCCTGCCACCGACCACCAGGGGGAACGTGTCAGACCATACTCCTTGTGTAACAGCGAGGCACCCACGAATGCGGTGGCCGTATGGCCAGAGGGCCACGAGTTGGCGGTAGAGCCGTCAGGACGCATCTCCTTGGCGGTGTACTTGATGCCATTGACGAGACCGGCCATGATGAGATACGACATACCGGCACTGGCCAGCAGTCGGGGCCAGTCGCTGCGCCCTTCATAGCCGCCCAGTTTCAGTCCGACAACCATCGCCGGACCGAAGAACTGCGTGTAGTCATCAATACCTGTCTTGAAGTCCGTCAGGAGTTGCGTATTACGCTTGCCTCCCTGATCAGCCTTGGCATTGACCCGGAACATGGCCTTGTCGCCCTTGAGGGCCAAGCCTGCCACGAACAGAGGGATGCCGACGAAGGTCATATCGTCCATGAACTTGTAGGGCTTGACACCCGGATTCGTCTTCGACTTGAAGAAGTCAAAGTCCATCTTGGGACTGGCGGCAGGAGCAGCCATGTCAAGGAGTATGGAAGTCCGTTCTGGCAGGTCAACCAGTTCGGCTTTCATCTCCGGCGTCTCCAGTGTGAGGGGTTCCATGTCCCGATAATTGTCTGCTTTGGCCTGAACTGCCAGGACAAGAGCAATGAGTATAAATAACTGTTTCATTTCTTTGTTTTAATTCTCCGCATTCTGTCCCTGAACAAGTAGAGCATCAGGAACGGTGTTGTAAAGCCGATGATGCTGCCCACGCATATATCCGACAGGAAGTGCTGGGAAATATAGACGCGTGAGTAGGCCCCCAAGGCGGCAAATATCAACAGCAACAGCAACGTCGCGTTAAACAGGATCTTGGTTTTGAGGTCGCGCAGTTTGCCTTCGCGGATACAGTGAATTGCCATGAGAATCACACAGCAGGTACAGAACATAAAGAACGTCGAGGCGTGTCCTGAGGGGAAGGAATTGCCATGATACATATCCACGCCTGGCACCAGGGGCAACTCCAGATCCGGATAATTCTCGAACACGCTGACAGGACGGTCGTGACTGATGAGATGCTTCAGTATCTGCAGGACTGTACCTCCCGACAGCTCACACACGGCAAAGAAGAGAGGAAACTTGAACCTCTTCCACAGCAGGGGGAGCAGCGCCAGAACATACAACGGCCACTCCGCCAACACGCTAAGGTACTTGAAGAATGTATCCAGGAAGCTCGTATGCAGGGAGTTCACCAGCATGTGAAGCTCCGGTTTCGGATATGCATACATCATCCCGAGTATGGTCGCTAACAACACAAAATAGCCGACGATATAGACGCTAACCGTTTTGAGAAATACCTGTCTATTAATCATATTTATTTTCTACTCCTTCATCTCTGTCTGCAAAGATACGACTTTTTCTCTTATCATCCAAATATCTTAGCCAAAATCTTCAGTAAATTATGTATGATGAAAATAAATATGATGACTATTTCAAGCAGATGACCATCATCGTCAGGTCATCGTTGGGTTCGGCACCGTCGCGGTGTTTCTCCACCTCAGCGGTCAGTGACTCAATCAGCTGACGGGGATCATGGTAATCTGTCTTACGGAGAATCTCCAGCAGCCGGTCATCACCCAGCAACTGGCGGTCTTTGTTCTCAGCCTCATTCAGTCCGTCGGTATAGATGAGCAGGGGCCTGCCCTTGATGCTGCTGATCTCTCCACCCTCGTAGGGCATTCCTGGCATCGGTCCGATAGGCACGTTGCGATTCACCTCGAGGAAGTCGCAACGGCTGTTGCCGATATCGATGACGGGCGGGTTGTGTCCGGCATTACAATAGTCGAGATGGCCTGTACGGAGGTCTAAGAGTCCGAGGAAGAAGGTGACGAACATACACTTCTCGTTATCCTCGCCCGACATGGCATCGTTGATGCGGGAACAGATGTCTGCAGGCATCAGGTTCTGGGTGGCCAGGGTCCGGAAAAGTCTCGTGACCTGTGCCATGAAGAGCGAGGCTGGCGCCCCCTTGCCGCTCACGTCGCCCACACAGAAGTAGAGTTTGTCGCCCTGAAGCTGGTAGCCGTAGAGGTCGCCTCCCACCTCCTTGGCGGGCGTCATCGTGGCATACATGTCCAACCCCTCGTACTGGGGAAATACGGAAGGAACCATCGACATCTGGATCTCACGGGCGACGTTCAGCTCTCCCTCCATACGCTCCTGTTTGGCCTTCATCTTGGCCATCCGGTTGCGCACCACTGTATAGATGGCGAAGAAGATGACCAGCGCCACGAGCAATATCGTCACACCGATGAAACGCTGCTGGGATATCTTGGCCTCCCGCTCAGCAATCATCCGTTCCTTGCCCTCCACATCATAGATGGTAGCCATCTCGGCCGTCGCGTCGCGCCTCTGTCTGGCGAGGGCCGTGTCATATTGCTCGGCTATCTGCATCGCCACATGCAACGCCGAATCCTTCCGGCCCGCATAATAGTTGGCGCGCAACTTGGGCATCAGCACGCTGCCGATCACCTGCAGGTTGGGTTCATATTCGTAGGCGTGCAGATACTGGTCTGTCACGCTGAAGTTGTCTGCCGCCTCGGCATACCGGTGACTGGGCATCAGGTAGTTGCAACCGATCAGCCGTCCTTCGTCGGTCTTCGACAAATCGGTGGTCAGGAAGTCATTGTAGTATTTCTGAGCCTCATCCTTCTTCCCGCGCTGTTCTGCAACCATGGCGTGCGACATATCGACATAGGCACGGTACAGGTCTAAATAAGATGGATAGTCAGTGGCATAGGGTGTGGCCTTGTAAAGGGTGAAGACAGAGTCCAGGCGGTTCAGCCACAGCTCAGCCTCATCCCACTGGCGCACGACGAGGTAGGTCGAGGTGACACTGTTCAGGGTCTCTACGGCTTCCATCAGATGATTTCCCGTAGAATCGTTGCGGATGCTTTTCTTGATGATGCCGTACAACTGCCCGAAGTACTTCGCAGCCTCGTCAGGATGATCCAGGTTCAGCTGCAACTCGCCTAAGACCGAATAAAGCCTATGGCAGACCTCATTGTCTTCATATCCGGCTTTTTGCATCTCCTCTACCAGTGGAAGGGCAGTGCGCAGAGCCCCCTCGCTGTTACCCTGCATCTGTTGCAGCTCAGCATAAAGGGTCTTCAGATAAACCATCAGGAAATAGTCTTTGCCGGAAGGCTTTTTGACTTCTATGGCGCGACGCAGACTGGCGATCGCGTTCTTCGCGTCATTCATTTCCTTATAGATAATGGCACGATAGCCTTCAGTCCTGAGCTCGTTCAGTTCCCCTGCTGCAGACAAGCTGTCGATAACCGCCAGTACCCGTTTGGGATTAGCCTCTCTGTAAGCCTTCAGCACCAGCGAGTCGGCATGGGAATCCAGAAAATCGAGAAACGATTCCATCTCGGTCCCCTTCACATGCTTTGCACCATGCGACTGATACTCCTGCTGTGTCTGCTGCTTCCCGCAACCGCTAAAAGCGAACATGACGACTATGGTGGCGGCCAGCACCAACACCCGATTAAAACGTATATGTCCGAACATCTGCATATTGTTTTAAGCTATTTTGGGTGCAAATATAGGCAATATTTCCGAAACTTGCAAACTTTTTGAAGAATAAATCGCAATTAGAGCTGCATCACCATCGTCTTCCTCCGATTGTCCTTGGGTCTTACCGCGAAGTGCAGCCAGTAGCCACCACTCCGATTCCTCTCAATCAGCAGTTCGTCATAGTCCTGCTTGGTCTCGTCGGCATAGTCCATCAGGATCACCGCATATCGCATCGCCTGCTCAATACCAGCCACCCTGATATCCACAGCGCAACCTGTCAGATGATTACTCGTCGGCGATCCTCCCACCTTTTTATTCAGCTCCGGCGATCTATAGCCGCTGCTGATGATTATCGGCTCTTCGGTATCTATTTCCCCTCCTGAGTTAGGAGGGGTGCCCGTATGGGTGGGGTGGTCTGAAGAAGCGCCAGGCATTCCCTCGTTCAGACCACCCCTAACCCCTCCTAACTCAGGAGGGGAAACCGAGCCGCTGACATACCGCAGATTATAACGGAGGCGGAGGGCTTCCAACCACGCGCATACTCTTTTCAGATTCTCAATGGCGACATGACTGGGGATGTTATACACCTCTGCATGCTTGCTCTTGGTAACCTCCCCGAGCGAGAAGTGAGGCGTTAAGCGAAGGCCATTGAGCTCGCTCGAATGGCTGAGCGCAGCCTCACTCGGCGAAGCCAAATGCTCGGAGAGGTGCATAGTTTTGTTGATACTTACTTTTTCCATTTCTTTCTTTTTGAAATCACAAATTGCACAATTGCACAATTGCATAATGCACAGTTAAACGACGGTATGATTGATCTTTCGATACTTCACCAACCCGGCTTCTTCTGTTTTCTCAATCATTTGGTCTATTGTCAGTCGCCTGATTTTACTATAGGCCGAAGATTCACTGTTGTAGCCGAAACTCTTCATGACATCCTCCATCTGGAAAATCTCCGGCAGTTTATTAAAACCTTCAACGGACTTCGAATAATGACGCTTACCCGTGATCTGTACATCGTTGTTCATATCATCAAAGTACTTCTCTGCCATCACTCCGAAGAAATGCTGCTGGGTGGCATACTGGATGCGGGCGATGAGTTCACAGAGTTTCCAGTCCGTGTCATCCACCTCATACTCCCCTTCCCAGAACTTGCCTTCCAGATGCATACTATCGAAGTGGCGCATGTCAATAAAAGGTGCTGCATAGTTCAGGGCGTGGTATGGCACACGCTTCAACATCAGCTCATTGGCCTCTGAATCATCCTCCGCACAGTCGGCCATGCGGTTCTTGGTCCAGTCATAGAGGCGCTTCACGAGAGGCCAGAAAGGCAGCTCACCGGCACGCGCATCGAGCTTATACGCCCAAGTCTTCATGCGTTCCAGGCGTTGCCAGTCTATGGCCGTCTTCTCCTGGAATTCTATCATCTCATAGTTCGTCTTGGGCATGGGAATCACCGTAAGACGCGTACTGAGACCGCTGCCGAAGTTCTTCTCATTCACCTTTTTCTTCAAGGCAATGGGCGTGCCTGTATAAATATAGTTCCAAGTCACATGGAACTTATCCACCGGAGAATCCGAGTTCTGATACATCTGGCCGTCCTCCTCATTATGGAAAGCCTTCAGTTCCATGCTCTGCTTATTGATCCAAGAGCCACCACTCTGCAAAGTAATGGAATTATCCAACTCTGTATCAAAGGTGAACATGTGCAACTGCATCTCCTTGCCATCCACAATCTCCTTCGCATTCAGCATATCCTGAATCAGCTGGCCGTTACTCGTTCTGGCTGGATGGATCCTGATAATACCCTGAGGCTTATCCTTACCCTCCTTATTCGCAGCTTTCTTCTTCTGATCCTGCTTATAGCGATTGAGAGCAGCCAGTCCCGCCTTATCCGAAGCCTCCACGGGAGCCATGAGGATATCGCAGATATCATCAGCCATCGACTTATTCGAAGCAGGATGTCCTATGATGAGCAGCGAACAATTCAACCTTCTTTCCCTCTCTGGGCGGTGATAGAACCTGTACGTGCATCTGGTCATCAGCGTCATCATCGCCCCTGAGCCCACAAACATCGCTGCAGGATACTGGCTACGCTTCAGGCCT
>ONCZ01000071.1 GCA_900316445.1 uncultured Prevotellaceae bacterium
TTATGAAACGCGAAACGATTAATAAAATAGCAAATTTTATCCTGACGGTGATAACCGCCTTCGTATCAACATTCCTGATGCAGTCATGCGGCGTATTACGTTAATCATCCTTCATTGTTCGGCAGTGCGGCCTGACCAGACGAGCTCGGCGGCTCAGATCGATACATGGCATCGCGATCGGGGTTTCCACCTCGGCATAGGATATCATTACGTGGTCCGTCGTGACGGACAGATCGAGCCAGGAAGACCAGAATGGATGGTTGGTGCCCACTGCGTGAACCACAACGCCCACTCGATAGGCGTCTGCTACGAGGGTGGGTTGGATATCAGGGGTCAACCCGCCGACACTAGGACTGAGGCTCAGAAAACGTCACTCCGGCGACTCTTAGAAGATTTGCACCGGCGTTATCCGAAAGCCCTGATCGTGGGACACCACGACCTGAATCCGCAGAAGGATTGCCCGTGTATTGAGAATGTTGCGATGGAGTATGCAGATTTGCAGCCGAAGGGAAATTGAGGCGGATCAGACCACCCCTAACCCCTCCTAACTCAGGAGGGGAATTAAAGAGAGAACCGGCAATCGAAGGGATGCCGGTTCTCCTTTTGATATATGTCAAGTATGCGTGTGCGTACACAATAAGGGGCTGTGATGACGATTTGTAACGAAAGGGGAGGATTTGGAGGCAAAGTGTAAACAAAATGAAAGGAAAATGTGATGTATGGTTTACAAAGTGTCACTCGATGAAAGTTTTAACAATCAAAGTGAAAGAAAAATGAATGAATATTTATCAAAACGTCGTACCTTTGCACTCGATAATTATCAAAGTGTAACCCAAAGAAAGGGTTGAGAGAGTATTAATTTAATAAGGTAAAAAGGTATGAAAAGGATTGAAGCAATTATCAGGAAGACGAAGTTTGAGGAGGTCAAAGAGGCCTTGCTCAACTCAGACATCGACTGGTTTGAGTACCATAACGTGCACGGCATCGGACAGAGCCGTCAGGAGAGGATCTATCGTGGCGTGCAGTATTCGACTGACGTGATAGAGCGTGTGGCACTGACCATCGTATGTCGTGATCCGCTGGTGGAGCCGACGGTGAAGGTGATACTGACGGTGGCCCATACGGGTGAGGTCGGCGACGGCCGCATCTTCGTGAGCGAGATGATCGACACGTGGAGCATCCGCACAGGCGAACACGGAGACACCGTACTACGTGATAAGAAATAAATCACGAATTTAGCGAATTAAACGAATTATTATTAACGACAGCGGATTTAACGGATTAAACGGATGTTTATGCGAAGATCTAATCCGTGAAATCAGTGCAATCCGTTGTAAAAAGAATAAAAGTTATGAACGAAATTGGATTATCACTCGATACCGTATGGATGCTATTGGCAGCCATGTTGGTTTTCTGGATGCAGCCGGGCTTTGCGCTGTGTGAAGCTGGATTTACGCGTAGTAAGAACACGGCAAACATCCTGATGAAGAACTTTGTCGACTTTATGTTCGGCTCGTTGCTGTTCTTCTTCTTAGGTTTTGGATTTATGTTTGGCGGCGATGTGCTTGGTGGTTTCATCGGTATGCCGAACTGGGGTGACCTGAGTTTCTATGATGGCGAACTGCCCGTAGAGGGTTTCCTGATTTTTGAGACTGTCTTCTGTGCCACTTCTGCCACCATCGTCAGCGGTGCTATGGCTGAGCGCACGAAGTTCTCTATGTATCTGATTTACAGCGCCGTGATCTCTCTGATCATCTATCCCGTTGAGGGTCACTGGACGTGGGGCGGCGGTTGGCTTTGCAGCGATGCTGCCGACGGCTTTATGATGAAGACGTTTGGCGACGTGTTCCACGACTTTGCAGGCTCTGCCATTGTGCATAGCGTGGGTGGTGTGCTGGCTCTGATTGGTGCGCTGGCCCTCGGTCCCCGTATCGGCAAGTATGCGAAGGACGGCAAGAGCCGTGCTATCCCTGGTCACAACCTGACGATGGCTGCCCTGGGTGTGTTCATCCTCTGGCTGGGATGGTTCGGATTCAACCCCGGTTCTCAGTTGGCTGCAAGCGGAGAAGTGAACCGCATCGCCATCTCGCACGTGTTCCTGACCACGAACCTCGCTGCTGCTGCAGGTGGTGTGGCTACGATGTTCCTCACGATGATCAAGTATGGCAAGCCGTCGCTCTCTCTGACGCTGAACGGTGTGCTGGCAGGTCTTGTGGGTATCACGGCAGGCTGTGACCTCGTATCGCCCTTCGGTGCTGTGATCATCGGCCTCGTCTGTGGACTGGTGCTGGTCTTTGCCATCGAATTTATCGACCACGTGCTGCATATCGACGATCCTGTGGGTGCCTCGTCAGTACACGGTGTCTGCGGTATTCTGGGTACGCTGATGACAGGTCTGCTGTCTACTTCTAACGGTGCCTTCTACGGTCACGGCTGGGGATTCTTCGGTGCTGAGTGCTTTGGCATCCTTGTGATCGACCTCTGGGCTGCTGCCTGCGGATTCGCCCTCTTCTATGGCATCAAGTTTGCTCATGGCCTGCGTGTCGATAAGCGCATTGAGGAAGAAGGTCTGGATATCTACGAGCACGGAGAGGCTTGTTACAACTAAATAAATTGTATTAACAGGGCAATAAATTGTGAAATTTGTTGTTTTTAAAAGAAAAAGGATTATGAAAAAGATTGTTTTATTGGCTATGGGACTGGTTATGAGTATGACCGCCATGGCTCAGGATGAGATTGAGAATGAGAACAAGGTTGAGACAACGATTAGTGGAGATATCGTCAGTAGTTATATCTGGCGTGGCCAGGACTTGGGCAATGTGTCCTTGCAGCCCACCCTCGGCATCGGCTATAAAGGCTTGTCGCTGACGGCCTGGGGCAGCGTGGGACTGACCAATTCTGACGACACGAAGGAGTTCGACCTGACACTCGCCTACACCACAGGCGGATTCAACATCGGCATTACGGACTACTGGTTCAACGCCGGTCTCGACCCCGACAACCGCTATTTCATGTACAATGCTCACTCGACGAACCACGTGTTTGAGGCCAACATCGGCTACGACTTCGGCTTCGCATCGCTCCAGTGGTACACGAACTTCGCCGGTAACGACGGTGTGAACAAGAGTGGCAAGCGCGCCTACAGTAGTTATTTCGAGGCTAACGTCCCCTTCAAGTTGGCTACGGTCGACTGGACTGCCACGGTGGGTATCATTCCCTATGCCACGACGTTCTACAACGAATGGACATCAGGGTTCTCTGTCACCAACCTCGCGCTGAAGGCGACGAAGGATATCAAGATCACCGATTCGTTCTCGATTCCTATCTTCGGACAGGTGGTCGCGAACCCTCGCACACAGAAAGCTTACCTGGTTCTGGGTTTCACGCTGCAACCTTCTCTTTAAGCCATGCACAGAAGGAACTCGTTTCTTATGTCATGGCGTGAGAAGGTCGACCGCAGGTCAACTTTAATCTTCGCCAGGCATACGTCCCCTCTTCTGTCTCCGACACGGAAGAGGGGATTTTTTATGGCTTTTGACGATTTGTAACGGAATGATAGGTTTTCGATACAAAGCGTTAGCAAAAAGAAAGCAAACAGGATTATGAACTTTACAAAATGTAAGTAAGTAAGATTTTTAACAATCAAAAAGTAAGCGAATTTATGGTTGTTAATGCAGAATGTATTACTTTTGCACCTTGAATTTAACACAGTATTATAAATAAGGTATGAAGATTAAGAAAAGATGGATAATCCTGATGACGGCGATGACACTGATTGCCGTGGCAGGCCTGGCGGTGGGAGAGCCATCCTTTGAGTGTGACTGGTCGGTGATATCTGCGGCCGACGTGGCGTGGCTGATTACGGCCACGATTTTCGTTTTGATGATGACACCCGGACTATCGTTCTTCTATGGCGGTATGGTGGGTGCGAAGAATGTGATTTCGACGATGCTGCAGTCGTTTATCGCTATGGGACTGATATCAGTGCTCTGGGTGGTCATAGGTTTCTCTTTGTGCTTTGGCGATGATATCGGCGGTGTGATTGGCAATCCGCTGACGTTCCCGATGTTCCACGGTGTGGGTGCCGATGTATATACCACTCCGGCAGGCAATGTCCTAGGTGGTGCAACCATCCCGTTGGCACTGTTCGCCCTGTTCCAGATGAAGTTTGCCATCATCACTCCGTCGCTGATCACAGGTTCGTTTGCTGAGCGTGTGCGCTTCTCGGCCTATATGTTCTTCATGATGTTCTTCTTTTTCATGATCTACTGTCCGCTGGCGCACATGACGTGGCACCCAGAGGGACTGTTTATGAAGTGGGGTGTCATCGACTTTGCCGGTGGTATCGTGGTGCACGCCTCCTCAGGTATCGCAGCCCTGGCCGGAGCTATCTTCCTCGGACGACGCAAGGCTGAGACGCGCAAGAGTGAGCCGGCTAACATCCCCTTCGTGCTGCTCGGTGCGGCAATGCTGTGGTTAGGATGGTTCGGCTTCAATGCCGGTTCGTCATTGCATGCTGACGGACAGGCCGTCAAGGCGTTCCTGAATACGAACACCGCCTCGGCTACGGCGATGATGACGTGGATCTTCTTCGACTGCCTGCGTGGTCGTAAGCCGTCGGCGATGGGTGCTGCGGTGGGTTGCGTGGTCGGTCTGGTGGCCATCACACCGTCGGCAGGTTATGTCACCGTGGGTCAAAGCATCTTCATCGCATTTGTCATCACGCTGATCTGTAACGTCGCCGTCTATTGGCGTTCGCACTCCCGCATCGACGATGCCCTCGATGTGTTCCCCACCCACGGCACGGGCGGTATCTTCGGTACGGTGCTGACGGGTATCTTCATCCAGGAGGGACTCATTGCCGGCACGTGGGACGGTTTTGTGATTTTCCTCTACCATCTGCTGGCCATCGTCATCGTGTTTGTTTATACCTTCGGTATGAGCTGGCTGGGTTACAAGCTGATCGATATGCTCATCCCTATGCGTGTCTCTGTATATAGTGAAAAGGTGGGACTTGACTTCTCGCAACACGACGAGCACTACGGACTGGCGCACATCGGCGAACGGGAACTGGCGGAATATGAGGAGCACATAGCGGAGAAACAGAGAATTAAGAATTAAGAATTTAGAATTAAGAATTAAGAGACAAGCAAACTTCAAAACAACATAGCATGGATACAAAGTACATTTTCGTCACAGGTGGAGTGGTTTCCTCGTTAGGTAAAGGAATCATCTCCGCCTCGATCGGCAAACTGTTGCAGGCACGTGGGTACAAAGTGACCATCCAGAAGTTCGATCCCTACATCAACATCGACCCTGGGACACTGAACCCCTATGAGCACGGCGAGTGCTACGTGACGGTGGACGGTATGGAGACCGATCTCGACCTGGGACATTACGAACGCTTTACGGGTATTCACACCACCCGCAACAATTCCATCACGACGGGTCGTATCTACAAGACCGTCATCGATCGTGAACGGCACGGCGACTATCTGGGGAAGACCATCCAGGTGGTGCCGCACATCACCGATGAGATCAAACGGCGGATGCTGCGCGAGGGGCTTGATGAGGGGTTCGACTTCGTCATCACAGAGGTGGGCGGCACGATAGGCGACATCGAGAGTGCACCGTTTATGGAGGCCATCCGACAGTTGCGCTGGCAACTGGGGCGTAACGCCGTCTGTGTACACCTGACCTACGTGCCCTACCTGAAAGCGGCCGAAGAGCTGAAGACTAAACCCACGCAGCACTCCGTCAAAGAGTTGCAGGGGATGGGTATCCAGCCCGACATCCTCGTATTGAGAACCGAACGCCACCTCGACAATGCCCTGCGCATGAAGGTGGCGTCTTTCTGTAATGTCGATCTGGAGTGCGTGGTGCAGAGTGAGGACATGCCATCGATCTATGAGGTGCCTGTGAATATGCAGCGGCAAGGGCTTGACGCGGCAATATTAAGGAAGATCGGCATCCCCGTCGGAGAGACACCGGCGATGCAGCCTTGGCACGACTTCTTGGAGAAGCAGCGCAATGCCAAGCGCGAGGTACATATCGGTCTCGTGGGCAAATATGACTTGCAGGATGCCTACAAGAGCATCCGCGAGAGCCTCAATCTGGCAGGCATCTACAACGATGTGAAGGCCAGGATCCATTTTGTGAACAGCGAGGAGATTACGACCCAGAATGTCGTAGAGAAACTGAAAGGTTTGGCGGGCATCGTCATCTGTCCGGGCTTCGGCCACCGAGGCATCGAAGGCAAGATCATCGCAGCCGAATATACCCGTACGAACGACATCCCCACCTTCGGCATCTGTCTGGGTATGCAGATGATGGTCATCGAGTTTGCCCGCAACGTGCTGGGCTACAAGGATGCCAACAGCAGTGAGATGGACAAGCAGACACCGCACAACGTCATCGATATGATGGAGGAACAGAAGAGCATCACGGAGTTGGGCGGTACGATGCGACTGGGCGCTTATGACTGCGAGCTCGTCAAGGGCAGTCGCACCTACGAGGCTTACGGCGAAAAGTCGCTCATCAGCGAAAGACATCGCCATCGCTATGAGTTCAACAATGCCTATAAAGACGAATATGAGTCGAACGGTATGAAGTGCGTGGGTATCAACCCAGCCTCCGACCTTGTGGAGATTGTCGAAATCCCAGAGAAACGCTGGTACATCGGCACACAGTTCCATCCAGAATATTCATCGACGGTCCTGCACCCGCACCCGCTCTTCATGAGTTTCATCAAGGAATGTATAAAGACAACGGATTGCACGGATTTAACGGATTCTAAGCGCGGAATAAATCCGTGAAATCCGTGTAATCCGTTGTGTAAAGAATTTATGTATGGAAGAATTGAAGCATGAGTGTGGTGTGGCAATGATCCGCCTGTTGAAGCCATTGAGTTACTACGAGCAGAAGTATGGTTCGTGGCGCTATGGTTTCAACAAACTCTACTTGATGATGGAGAAGCAGCACAATCGCGGACAAGAGGGAGCCGGTATCGCTTCCGTCAGTCTGACGAAGGAGCCAGGCACGGAGTATATGTTCCGTGAGAAGGCCGAAGGCAAGGATGCCATCACGGAGATCTTCAGTCGTGTGACGGAGGAGATGGCCGGAGAGCTGCTGATGGGGCATCTGCGCTATTCGACCACAGGCAAGAGCGGACTGACGTTCGTACATCCTTTCCTGCGCCGTAACAACTGGCGTGCGAAGAACCTCTGCCTGTGCGGCAACTTCAATATGACCAATATCGACGAGGTCTTCCAGTTCCTCACCCAACAGGGCCAGTCACCGCGAATCTATGGCGACTCGTATATCACCCTCGAACTGATGGGACACCGTCTGGACCGTGAGGTGGAGCGTTTGTATGCTCTCGCGAAGGAACAGGGATTGAAGGATACGGCGATTACCGATTATATCGACAGCCACGTGGAGATGGCGAATGTGTTGAAGAGCACGATGAGCCATTATGATGGTGGTTATGTGATGTGCGGACTGACGGGCTCAGGCGAGATGTTTGCCGTGCGCGATCCTTGGGGCATCCGGCCTGCGTTCTACTATCGCGATGACGAAATGATGGCGCTGGCCAGCGAACGGCCTGTATTGCAGACAACCTTCGACCTGCAGACGGAGGAAATCTGCGAACTACAGCCAGGCGAGGCGCTGATCGTACATAAGAACGGGACGAGCCAGCTGGAACAGATTATGCCTGCCCAGCCCCTGAGTGCCTGCTCGTTCGAGAGGATTTATTTCAGTCGTGGCTCTGACCGCGACATCTATCAGGAGCGCAAACGACTGGGTGAGCAACTGACGCCAGCCATCCTCAAGGCTATTGGCGGCGATGTGGATCACACGGTCTTTTCGTATATCCCCAATACGGCAGAGGTCGCCTTCTATGGCATGACGGATGGATTTAGAAAACTCCATGGAGAGGTGCGCACAGAAAAGGTGGTGTGGAAAGACATCAAACTGCGCACCTTTATCGCCGACAACTCTGAGCGCAACGATCTGGCTGCTCACGTCTATGATATCAGCTATGGTTCGCTGAAGCCATACGAGGATAACCTTGTGATCATCGACGACTCGATAGTGCGCGGTACGACGCTGAAAGAGAGCATCTTTAAGATCCTCGACCGTCTGAACCCCAAGAAGATCGTGATGGTGTCGAGTTCGCCGCAGATCCGCTATCCCGACTATTACGGCATCGATATGTCGCACCTAGAAGAACTCTGTGCCTTCCGTGCCGCCATCGCGCTGATTAAAGACAGAGGCATGCAGCGTCTGATTGCCGATACCTATAAGGCCTGCAAGTATTCGCCAGCCTCGCTGAATCACGTGCGCAATATCTATGCACCGTTCACCGTCGAGGAGATCAATGATAAGATTGTGGAGATGCTGCACCCAGAGGGTATGCAGGCGCCCATCGAACTGGTGTATCAGAGCATCGAGGGTCTGCACAAGGCCTGTCCCAATCACCCCGGCGACTGGTATTTCACGGGCCATTACCCCACACCTGGTGGCATCCGGATGGTGAACCAGGCGTTTGTGAATTATGTAGAACAAGTATTAAAGTTACAGTTATAAAAATAAGATGAAGAGACAAGCAAGACTGATCCTCGATGACGGCACGACGTTCTGTGGCTGGGCTTTCGGTGCAGAGAAGAACGTGTCGGGCGAGGTGGTGTTTAACACGGCAATGACGGGCTATCCGGAGAGTCTGACGGATCCCAGTTATGCCGGACAGATGCTGGTGATGACCTATCCGCTGGTTGGCAACTATGGTGTGCCTTCGACAGAAGCTGCGGACAACGGTCTGCCCGAATTGATGGAAAGCGAACGAATCCACGCCACGGCCCTGATCGTGGCTGACTATAGCGAGACCTATTCACATTGGAATGCCCAGGAATCCCTGGATGCGTGGCTGAAGCGCGAAGGTGTGCCGGCCCTCACGGGCATCGACACCCGCCGACTGACGAAGGTGCTGCGAGAGAGCGGTGTGATGATGGGAAGGATAGAAGTGAAAAGTGAAGAAGTGAAAAGTGAAAAGTTTACGGAAGAATACGGTTCCGTGAATTGGGTAGAGAAAGTAAGCTGCAAGGAGGTGATGACCTATCAGCCCTTCGGTGAAAAGAAACACCGTGTTGTGCTGGTGGACTGTGGTGTCAAGGCCAATATCATCCGCTGTCTGCTGCGACGTGGCATCGAGGTGGTGCGCGTGCCTTGGGATTACGACTTCAACCAATTAGACTTCGATGGGCTCTTCCTGGCCAATGGTCCTGGCGACCCTGAGCAATGCAGTAAGACGGTGGAGCATATCCGCACTTTCCTGAACAATGAGACAGTGCGGCCGTGTATGGGTATCTGTCTCGGCAACCAGCTCTTGGCCAAGGCGGCAGGTGCCAAGACTTACAAGCTGAAATACGGACATCGTTCCCATAACCAACCCGTGCAGCGCGTCGGTACCACCCAGTGCTTCATCACTTCCCAGAACCACGGCTATGCGGTAGACGCCTCCACGCTGCCCTCAGACTGGGAACCGCTCTTCGTGAATATGAACGACGGCTCCAACGAGGGCATCCGCCATAAGACCAATCCCTGGATGTCTGCCCAGTTCCATCCCGAGGCCTGCTCGGGGCCTGTGGATACGGAGTTCCTGTTTGATGAGTTCGTGGCGATGCTGGAACCCACCCCCAACCCCTCCCCAAGGGAGGGGAGTTTAGGAACAAATCCTGCGAGCAAAACTAATTACGCCCCCCTCCTTTCGGGAGGGGCTGGGGGTGGGTCTAAAGTGCTGCTTCTCGGCAGCGGTGCCTTGAAGATCGGTCAGGCTGGCGAGTTCGACTACAGCGGTGCCCAGGCACTCAAGGCCCTGAAGGAAGAAGGCATCCACTCCGTACTCATCAATCCTAATATTGCCACTGTCCAGACTTCTAAGGACGTAGCCGATACGGTCTATTTCCAACCCGTGACCCCTGAGTTCGTGGAGCGCATCATTGAGAAGGAGCGCCCAGACGGCATCCTTTTGAGTTTTGGCGGTCAGACGGCCCTCAACTGTGGCGTGGAGCTCTACCAACGCGGTGTGTTGGAGAAATACGGCGTCAAGGTGTTAGGCACCCCCGTACAGGCCATCATCGACACGGAAGACCGCGACCTCTTTGTGAAACGCCTCGATGAGATCGGCGTGAAGACCATCAAGAGCCAGGCTTGCAGTACCATTGACGAAGTGCGTCAGGCAACCGCCGAACTGGGCTTCCCCGTGATCCTCAGGGCCGCCTATGCCTTAGGCGGTCTGGGTTCGGGTTTCTGCGACAACGAGGAAGAACTGAATGCACAGGCAGAGGAAGCCTTCTCGTTCTCGTCGCAGGTGCTGGTGGAGAAGTCACTCCGAGGCTGGAAGGAGATCGAATACGAGGTGGTGCGCGACCGTTACGACAATTGCATCACTGTCTGTAATATGGAGAACTTCGACCCGCTGGGCATCCATACGGGCGAGTCGATTGTGGTGGCCCCCAGCCAGACACTCTCCAACACCGAATATCACAAACTGCGCGCCCTCGCCATCAAGATTATCCGTCATATCGGCATCGTGGGTGAGTGTAACGTGCAGTACGCCCTCGATCCCAATTCCGAGGACTATCGCGTCATCGAGGTCAACGCTCGTCTGAGTCGTTCCTCGGCCTTAGCATCGAAGGCGACGGGCTATCCCCTGGCTTTCGTAGCTGCCAAACTCGGCCTCGGCTATGGCCTCTTTGAACTGAAGAACTCCGTCACGAAGACCACCAGTGCCTTCTTCGAGCCCGCTCTCGACTACGTGGTGTGTAAGATTCCCCGTTGGGATCTGACCAAGTTCCACGGCGTAAAGCGTCAGCTCGGCTCGTCGATGAAGAGTGTGGGTGAGGTGATGGCCGTCGGGCGCACTTTCGAGGAGTCTTTGCAGAAGGGCCTCCGCATGATTGGTCAGGGCATGCACGGTTTCGTGGAGAACCACGAGATTAGGATTACTGATATCGCCACCTCCCTCCACGAACCGACGGACATGCGCATCTTCGTGGTGTCGAAGGCTTTGAAGATCGGCTATACTGTAGAACAGATCCATCAGTTGACGAAGATCGACCGCTGGTTCCTGCAGAAGCTGAAACACATCGTCGATATCGACCAGCAACTCCGCGAAAACACGCTCCTCTCTGAGGTTTCCGAGTTTATGGAGCCGAGCGAATTCAAGGAGTATCTGGCATCGCCGGAGATCGCCCCGTTGCTGCACGCCGCCAAGGTCTATGGCTTCTCCGACTTCCAGATTGCCCGTGCGATAGGCCTGGAGCATCGGATGAAGATGGAGCAGGCCGGCCTCACCTTCCGCAAATGGCGCAAGATGCTCGGCCTCGTGCCCACCGTCAACCAGATCGACACCCTCGCCGCGGAATACCCCGCCCAGACCAACTACCTCTATCTGTCGTACCTGTGAGGGAAATTATAAAATTAAAAAATTAAAGAATTAAAACAGGCGTATCATTTTATAATTATTGAATTTTTAAATTTTGCATTATGTGTGGAATCGTAGCAATATTAAACGTCAAGGAGCAGTCGCATGCTCTGCGTGACAAGGCATTGAAGATGAGTCAGAAGATCCGTCATCGCGGACCAGACTGGAGTGGTATCTATTGTGGTGGTTCAGCCATCCTCGCCCATGAGCGATTGAGTATCGTCGACCCGGAGTCAGGCGGACAGCCCCTCTACGCCTACGGCGACACCCCCTCAAACTCCCCCTCAGTTGAGGGGGAGAGTAAAAGGGTGGTGAAACAAGTACTGGCTGTGAATGGTGAGATCTACAACCATCAGGAGATCCGCCGCCGCTTTGCCGGACAGTACGAGTTTCAGACGGGCTCCGACTGTGAGGTTATCTTGGCTTTGTATCGTGAGAAGGGCATCGACTTCCTCGAAGACCTCAGCGGCATCTTCGCCTTCGTACTTTACGATGAGGAGCGCGACGAGTTCCTGATTGCCCGCGACCCCATCGGCGTGATACCTCTTTATATAGGATATGACAGCGACGGCACCGTCTATGTCGCCTCCGAACTGAAAGCCCTCGAAGGTCAGTGTGAGCGCTATGAGCCTTTCCTGCCCGGACACTACTATTGGAGTGTTGACCCAGGCCAGAAGTGGTACTACTGTCGCGACTGGATGCAGTACGAAGCCGTGAAGGATAATCCCGCCTCTGTCGAGGCGATTCACGACGCCCTGGAAGCTGCCGTCAAGCGTCAGTTGATGAGCGATGTGCCCTACGGTGTACTGCTCTCCGGCGGTCTCGACTCATCGGTCATCTCCGCCATTGCCGAGAAATACTCTGAGATGCGTATCGAAGACGACTCGAAGACCAAGGCCTACTGGCCCCGTCTGCACTCGTTTGCCGTGGGACTGAAGGGCGCCCCTGACCTCGCGAAGGCCAAACTCGTGGCCGACCATATCGGCACCGTCCACCACGAAATCAACTACACCATCCAGGAGGGGCTTGATGCCATCCGCGACGTCATCTACTTCATCGAGACCTACGATGTCACCACCGTCCGTGCCTCTACGCCGATGTACCTCCTGGCCCGTGTCATCAAGTCGATGGGCATCAAGATGGTACTCTCCGGTGAGGGTGCCGATGAGATCTTCGGCGGTTACCTCTACTTCCACAAGGCCCCGACGGCCAAGGACTTCCACGAAGAGACCGTGCGCAAACTCTCGAAGCTCTATCTCTACGACTGTCTGCGCGCCAACAAGAGCCTCTCTGCCTGGGGTGTCGAAGGCCGTGTGCCCTTCCTCGACAAGGAGTTCCTCGATGTGGCTATGCGCACCAACCCCGCAGCGAAGATGTGTCCGGGTAACACCATCGAGAAGAAGATCGTACGTGAGGCCTTTGCCGATATGCTGCCGGAAGAGGTGGCCTGGCGTCAGAAGGAACAGTTCAGCGACGGTGTCGGCTATTCGTGGATCGACACGCTGAAGCAGATGACCTCAGAGGCCGTCAGCGACGAAGAGATGGCCCACGCTGCCGAGCGCTTCCCCATCAACCCGCCGAAGAACAAGGAGGAGTACTACTACCGCTCGATTTTTGCCGAGCACTTCCCCTCCGACTCTGCTGCCCTCAGCGTGCCCAGCGAGGCCAGTGTGGCCTGCAGCACCGCCATCGCCCTCGAATGGGATGCCGCCTTCAAGGGTATGAATGATCCCTCTGGCCGTGCGGTCAAAGGCGTGCATGAGCAGGCATACTAATAGTTGTAAAGCTTGGGGCGATTTCGTAAAATATATGAAATCGCCCCAAACTTTTTGCATTTCTCACGGAAAATGATTATCTTTGCGCCAAAAAGGTGTGAAGATGAAACAAATTGCACAAACAATCCTATGCATTCTGGCCTTGTGTGCCCTCACTCAGACGGCTCAGGCTCAGGACTTGAAGAAAGCCATCCGTGCGCATTATGCCGAGGCGAAGGCTTACGTTGATCAGGTGAAGAAGATGGAGGCTGAGGGCTTCTCATACCCCGTGCCCCAGTACTTCTCCGCACACGTCAAGCAGAACCTCCCCGCCACGGGCTTTCATCAGGAAGAGGTGCTGATGTACTATCAGGAGCGGCGCGACAGTGATGAGCAGATCTACCCCTCGCTCTATCTCGACTTCGCCGTCAAGAAGTACAACTTCGCCGCACGGGAGTATTACGAGGAATACCTCTACGACGAGCAGGGGCGCATCCAGTTCATCTATGCCACCTCGCCCATCCTCGACTTCGAGAACGACTACGAGTTCCGCCTTTATTTTTCCGGCGGCCAGCTCGCAGAGCTGCTGGTGAAGCGCCGTCCGCAAGGCAAGGGGGACTACACCACCGTCTATACGGGCAAGACCGTCCCGGAGGAATACCAGTCTTCCTATAACGGCTACTACGGCACATCCCAAACCGTGATGCGCACCTTCAACGCCATCAACGACGGCCGCCAACTCTAATTCTTGAATTTTTTAATTTTATAATTGTTTAATTGTTTAATTTTATAATTTTATAATTTTTTAATTTTTTAATTTTATCCCGATGGAAACAACATTAGTATTACTGAAACCCAGTTGTGTACAGCGCCAGCTGATTGGCGAAGTCGTTAACCGTTTTGAGCGTCGCGGGCTCCGCATCTCCGGCATGAAGATGATGCAGTTGAGCGACGAGATTCTCCGTGAGCACTACGCCCACCTCGTCGACAAGCCCTTCTTCCCCGGCCTCTGTGCCTCCATGCAGGCCTCTCCCGTCGTGGCAATGGCTATCTCGGGCGTTGAGGCTGTCCAGGTGGTGCGCACGATGGCTGGCGTCACCAACGGCCGTCAGGCTGCCCCCGGCACCATCCGCGGCGACTACTCAGTGAGCAACCAGCAGAACATCGTCCACGCCTCCGACTCCGTAGAGAACGCTGCCATCGAGGTGGCCCGTTTCTTCCGCCCTGAGGAGATCTTCGACTATCAGAGTGGCGCCTTTGCCTACGTCTATGGCGATGGCGAGTGCAAGTAAGACCGCGCTGGACATCATAAAGACTGACGTCGAGACCAATTGCATCGGTGTGCTGCGGCTCAACGTCAGTCTGTAAATTGAGAATTAAGAATTAAGAATTTAGGATTAACCGCCCTGGTTGTTGTTGGCGGGATGCTCCTGGTTGAGCTTGTAGTCCGCCAAGGTGAAGAACTCGCGCACCACCTTCTTCTTGTTGCCGACGGTGATGTTGCGCTTCGTCCAGACGCCGGCCAACTGAAGCGTGCACTGGTCACGGAACTTGCGGGAGGTCAACTGCTCGCCCTTGGTGTTCTCAGGGATGAAGCGGATGTGGATGCCCTTCACGTTGACATTCACGTCGTACGACTCCACATCGTTGGTACCCGTCGATTCCACGTAGGGCGTGAACGTGCCGAGGCCGTCC
>ONCZ01000106.1 GCA_900316445.1 uncultured Prevotellaceae bacterium
TTTTAAGGAAAAAAGTTTGGAAGGTCAGGATTATAACTCTAAATTTGCAAGCGTTTTTAATGAATGGTGATATGAATGAATACAGTAAAAAGAAACAAGAACAACGGAAAACAGATCTGTCTTTTGCCCAGATACAGCCTCAGGCTCCTGAGGTAGAGAAGGCAGTGCTGGGAGCATTGATGATTGATAAAGACGCCTATGTGGTAGTGTGCGAGACTTTGAAACCGCAAAGTTTCTACGAGACTCGCCATCAGAAGATCTATGAGGCCATCGAAAGGCTGAGCATCAATGAAAAACCTATTGATGTGCTGACTGTCACGGAGCAGCTGACAAAGGATGGGACGCTTGAAGAAGTGGGAGGAGGAGCCTATGTGGCAGAACTGAGTTCCAAGGTGGCTACCTCTGCCAATATCGTTTTCCATGCCAGCATCATTGCTGAGAAGTATTTGTCAAGGCAGCTCATCAATTACACCAACACCATCGGAGCCAAGGCCTTTGATGAAACGCTTGATGTGAAGGATGTCATTATGGAGGCAGAGCGGATCCTGTTCGAAATTGCGCAGACGAACATGAAAAAGGATTATATGTCTATCAAGACATTGGTGGGCATGTCAGCCAAGACCATGATGAAGAATTCGGAAAATAAAGGTGAGGTTTCTGGCATATCTACGGGGTATTACCGTCTTGACCACCTGACGAGCGGCTGGCAGAATTCGGATTTGGTGATCATTGCAGGAAGACCGGCGATGGGAAAGACGGCTTTTGCGCTCTCTATGGCAAAAAACATCGCAGCAGACCAGAATATTCCGATGGCTTTCTTCTCTCTAGAAATGTCAGGCGAGCAGCTGTCAAACCGTCTGATCTCCAATGTATGTGAGATTGAAGGTAGGAAAATCCTGAGTGGACAATTGGACAGGGCGGAATGGGACAGATTCGACAAGAGGATCAACAATCTGATAGATGCGCCTTTGTATATTGATGACACACCTGGGCTGTCTGTGTTTGAACTGAAGACGAAGGCTCACAGGCTGGTTCGTGAGCGTGGTGTCAAGCTGATTATGATTGACTATCTGCAACTGATGAATGCCAGTGGGATACGTTTTAACAGCAGGCAGGAGGAAGTGGCCAAGATATCACAGTCTCTGAAGGAACTGGCAAAAGACCTGAATATTCCCATCATAGCTTTGAGCCAGTTGAATCGCGGTGTAGAAGGTCGTGATGGTGCAGAAGGCAAACGTCCTCTGCTTTCTGATCTCAGAGAGTCTGGAGCCATCGAGCAGGATGCAGATATGGTGATGTTCGTTCATCGCCCTGAGTACTATCACATCTATCAGGGATCCAATGGAGAGGATTATCGAGGGAAGGCAGAGATCATCATCGCCAAGCATCGTAAGGGTGCAACGGATATCGCCCTACTGAACTTCAGAGGTGAATATACGCGCTTTGAGAATCCGGAAGACAGTACTCTTGATGGGCAAGCGCCATTCGGTGGAGAAATCAGAGGATCAGAGGTGAATGGTGGAAACCAGTTTGGAGGTTACGATCCTTTCAATGTCCCCATCATGTCGGGTGTTAATAATGGCGGAGTACCTTTTTAATATTCGTATATATATTAATAAGGTGTAGGAAGAAGAACAATGAAGCCGTCGACAATTGTCGGCGGCTTTCCACTATGATTTCGATACGTGGTGCAAAGGTAGGGATAATTTTTGAACCGTGCAAGTTTTTGGATGAATAATTTCATGGGCGCATTATTTTGGCGTAAATAGTTTGGAGGATCGCGTTTTTTGTACTACCTTTGCGTCTCGATTAAAGAAATAAACCCAAAACCATAGATAACTAACCCCGCGGACAACGTTTCATGGTACATTATTAATTATGTAAAAGTAAATGTAAAATGAAAAAAAGAAGTATAAAGCTGCCTGGCAAGCTATGCTGGGCCGCTAAGAGAACATGCGGCCCAAAAGTCCGGCTTTGTAACACACTGTGTATTATGATTAAGGTGGATCAACTGAATGCCATCTTTGGTAATAACCCTAACATCAGTTATGGCCATGGGAAAGACAAATAATCCTGAGATTTTGAATGGACTGTTTGAGGGCGGTAATTTCCCCAATGCCCAGATCATCGTTATGACGGGCGACGGTGTCCACGTGAGCTATGAGGCTTACAAGAAGAGAGATGAGAAAGAAGCGAATGCCGGTCTCAGACAATCGGTGATGGAGTATGTGAACAGGCTGATGCCGGTGGTGGCATCTGACTATAAGGAGGATTACGCGAAGATCTGGTTGGACATCCTGGAGGAGGAAGCTGTAAGCAGCGTGATCTATAACCGGGGAAAGCAGCAGGGTACGTTGTTCAACCGGAACCTCGTGGCGCAGATTTCCCGCATGATGGCATTAGACGGAATCATCGTCAAGGAAACGAATGATGTGATGATGGCAGAGCTGTTGGAGCCGGAGAAAGGGAAACATCATCCTGTAAGGAATCAACTGGGTCTTGTGCCGGATGATAATAAGGTGAAAAAGGCCGTTGAGGAGGTTTTTAAACGACACGGCGTGGAAGTTCCGTGAAAGTTGAGGGTGCTGAAAGGCACCCTTTTTTATTGGTATTCAGATAGTTAGACCGTGGAAGTTTCTTGTGGAACTTTCTTTTTTTTCTCCACCAAATCATTTTTCCGACCTTTGCACCCAGAATTTCTTAATAAATCATTTAAAGGTCGCCTTAAAGGGGGCGACGCAAAACAAAACTTCAAAGATGAAGAGAAAAAGAAATTTTTCGACAGTGAGAAAAATGGTCAAGGGTGTAAGAATGGTACACCAGGATCTCCTTCGCAGACATCCGCTTGATCCTGTGGCAGAGCGTATCCTGGACTGTATGCGCGGGAGGATCAGCCCTGCACTGCAAGGTCATTTCATGCAGTTGCTGCGTAGCTTCGACGAGGAGATGCAGGTGGAAATGGCTGATGACTTGAACGACTTCGCTCATGATCACACGGCTCACACGACAGGGGTTATTTCAGCAGACCTCATTCTTGACATCAGCTACAAGATGATAGCCTATGAGCACAACATCCTGAAGAAGGGTGTGCGCAGCAGAATTGACAACAGGGGTAATCAGAATAAGGTACGCGTATGAAATACAGAATGATCATTCAAGACATGAAGGAGTCGGGGGATGCGAATGTGCTGGCATTCCTGAAGGACGCGGAGAAGATTAAGCCCATGTCGAAACGTGAGAGGGACTATTGCCTTCAGAACAGATATAGGCCGGAGTCGGTGCAAAAACTTGTGGAGGAATTCATTCCTTATATCATCTGGGTGGCATACACCTTTGGCGACAATGCCAAGATGCTGACCGTGCTGGATCTGATTAGCGAGGGAATCCTCGGGGCTTATGATGCCTTTAGCAAAAGTGCAAAAGACGGATTGCTGACCAGAAGAAGAGTATGCAATGCCATAAAAGCCCGTATCAAAAGAGCCATTGCCAAAGAGGAAAGCGAGAAGATGGAAATATACTCCATAGAAGAGTGTATCCTAAGGGAGGACGACCAAATGGACGACGATGGCATCCTCAAGGTAGTAAAAACATTAATTTAAAACTATAAATAAATGACAGAAAAAATGTATGTTGAAAAGCCGGACGGAAAGCCGGTGAAGGCTTTTAGAGCCAGAGTGAAGATGTACGACAATGATGTCGTAGTAGTGAACCCCGAGACTCCTAAGGAGAGCAACCGCAAGATGATCAAGCAGAAGGGAAAGAGCTCTTTCTATAAGTCGGAAGGCGAGAAAGAGAGTTCGTACAGTATTCATATCAATGTGGATGCGAACGATCCTGATCCCGTGGCTACGATGCAGGAACGCTTCAATGAACTGACGAAGGGAGAGCTGAAGAGTGAACTCAAGATGATCGTCAAGGGTAAGCTGCTGTATGAAACGCCTGTGTTGAAGGTGTACCTGAACAAAACGCAGAAGAAAGTGGTGATCCAGACAACACTTGACTGCGGGCCTACTATTGAGCGGGAACTCTTGCAGCTTCAGGGTGACATGGGGCGTGTGATCGGAGCGAACTACTCAGAGATCATCAAAGTCTTTAATACGAAAGACAGGAGAGAAGGAGTAAGGAGAGAAGGAGAAAGTAGAAAAGACTCCGAATTCCCGACAGCCGAGGAAATCATCGACAGGATATAAAGACAACGAATTACACTAATTAAACGAATTAAGAATATGCTATTTACAGATTTTTCAAGAGGGTGCTATTTCGACGGGATGATTTATGCCGAGACAATCCTTGCGGAGGCGCAGGAAAGGAAGAGGATGGATTATACCCCTGAGCTGAATTATCAGACCATCGTCAAAAAGATTGGCACATGGATAGAAGGTTGGCTGGCGTTCACCATGCCGAGGCCGAGTGAACTGATGTACCTCTATGTGGATGCTTTCCTGATGGTGATGAAAGCCCAGAGGAAACCGCTGACAATGGAGAACTATGCTGTCTTTTCCGAGGCGCTAAAGTATGACGTGATGAGGTCGATGTTGGGATGTTTTGTGAAATACGACGACGGCGTCAGGACGAACTACACGTTCAGAAAGAAACGCAATGCAAAGGAGATCCTGAAAGAACTAAAGGCTAAAGAATAAAGAATTTAAGAATTAAAGAATTAAAAAATTAAAGAACTATAATGGAAAACTTAGTAACAATCGTAGAGGTTGGCGCATACTCTGAGCGCCAGTATCAGAAACAGGACGGAACCACGGAAATATCGACCTTTGGTCGATGAAGAGCGCAGAAGAAGGGCAGGTAATCGCGCAGCCCGTGCCGAAGGCACTTTCTGTGATTTCTGTGAATTTCTGTGT
>ONCZ01000072.1 GCA_900316445.1 uncultured Prevotellaceae bacterium
GAAAATTAGTGGTAATTATGGTGATTCGTTTCAGAAAAAAGATTGCAGATGATTTATTATATGTATGGTTAAGAAGAACAAGATTAAGAAGAGCGTGACTTTAGATGGTCTTATGACGCTGGGACAGTTGGATGACGGAAGACACACGGCGGACTTCGCCTGTTGCGAGGATGTGCAGCTTGAACAGATCAAAGGGACGTTCAGCGTGCAGATCCAGAGGGACGGAAACGTCTACATGACGGAGAATAAGAAGCGCATCAGAAACAGCCCCATCTTCAGAGAAGACAACAGTTCGTTCTCACACGGACGCAACAAGAGGTACTACTACGTGTTCTCTATTGAAGATGACCGCATCGACGAGCTGGCAAAGGAGCTGGTGCGTCAGGCGAACGTCATTGCGCAGAAGATCATGATGGAGTTACTTTAAAGGAGAGAAGGAGTAAGGAGAGAAGGAGAAAGTAGGTATGATTTATCAAATTACTTACACTAAAGACGGGAGCGGGCGGAACCGGAAGGTGGCCCGTCCCGTTAAGGACAGACAGGAGCTGATGGCGCTGAGGGACTCGCCTGAGAACCTAGCGCATCTGGCGAAGGCCAGAGAGGGCAGCGACGCCGACAAGAGGGAACTGGTGCAGCTGGCCTATAACCTGGGGCACATAGACGGCAAGATAGCAGGGGCGAAGAGCATCGGCAGCTACTTCTTCTACGATGTGGATTGTTACGATAAGGCCGAGAGTCCGAAGATACGGGACATGATTCTCGGAAAGAAGGACGAGATCGGCCTGATGATGCTGGAGCAGTCGGCCAGCGGCGGTTGGCATCTGGTGTGCAGGCGCGAGAGGGGCAAGACTATTCTTGAGAACATCGTGCGCGTCAGTATGCTGTTGCATCTGGAAATGGATACAGGCACGAAGGACTTGCAGCGGGTGGTGTTCAGTACGAGCGGATCCCCAGATGATCTGGTGTATTTGGACGACGAGCTGTTCGGAGAGCCGATGAGCAAGGAGGAGTGCGAGAAGGAGTATGAGGTGCTGAGAGAGCGGACGAAGAAGGGTCTGGAGGAGGTGCCGAAAGGTGCGAAAAAAGCAGACAAACATTATCGGCCGTGGGAAGAAGCGGCCGCAGGGCTTCTCCCCCTGAGTAGGGGGAGCCAGAGGGGGTCTGAGCAAGGGAATTGTGAGTCTGTTCAGACCACCCCTACCCCTCCTAACTCAGGAGGGGAAGGCTGCGCCACCAAGAGGCAGACGCCGAGTGCCGACGAGGCCGCCGAAGCCAAAGAGGCGAATGAACGGAGCTGGTTTATCACTGAGGGGGTGATGAAGGAGAAGGGACTCGACAGGAGCGACTTCGTAGATGAGGGCGGCAGGCATACGGCGGTGAAGATATTCCTCAGTGGTGCTACGCAGCTGTTGACGAAGGCCGAGGCCAATGGTGTGCTGAAGGTGCTGATGCCCGATCACTGGCAGGACGAGAACATCCAGCAACTGGTGAACGACTTCTACCAGAACTACACCAACCCTAACCAACGGCTGTTGAAGTATCAGGAGGAACTGTTTACGCAGAGTCGCAGGCTGTCGGCTGCAGACCTCTCCCACCCTCAGGGCATGTTGGGAGAAGCGCCGCCGGAGTTGCCGAAGAAGCTGCCGAAGCTGATCAGTCTGCTGACATCGAGGACGCCGGATATGTATAAGCCAGCGGTGGCCCATGCGGTGTTCCCGGCGCTGGGGTCGCATCTCTGTGGGGTGAGCTTCACCTATACCGACAACGTCGATCACGAGGCGACGCTGATGAACTGTCTGATGGCACCTACGGGTTCGGGTAAGGGTTGTATCGACGAGCCCATCGCCCACATCATGGCCGACATCAAGCGACGCGACGAGGAGAACGAACGCCGGGAGGATGAGTGGAAGAAGGACTGTCAGAAGAAGGGTGCCAACAAGGACAAGATGGTGAGGCCAGAAGGACTGGTGATACAGATCATCGACCCCGATATGACCAAGCCCGCTCTGGTGACACGCATGGACGAAGCAGAGGGACACTTCGTGTATGTGAAACTGAACGAGCTCGACCTGTTTGAGCAGCTGAAAGGTCAGACGGGCAAGCAACACTTCCAACTGATGTGTCTCGCCTTCGACCCGAAGTCGGAGTACGGTCAGACGCGCTACGGTACGCAGAGTGTGACAGCCAGACCGCGATGCCGGTTTAACTGGAACGCCTGTTCGACGATCATCAAAGGGCGGAGGTTCTTCCGAAACGTGCTCACCGACGGTCCAATCTCGCGCATCAACTTCTGTACGATCCCCGAAGAGGTGATTGGCGGCGAGCAGCCGGTGTTCGGTTTCTACGACCTCGCCTTCGATGAAGCATTGAAGCCGTATATCGACAAGCTCAATTCGGCCAGAGGACTGATAGAATGTCAGCAGGCATTCAAACTGGCCAAGCAGCTGCAACAGGAGTGTGCCGAGTTTGCCAGGCTGTCGCAGAATCAGACCTACTGGAACCTGTCGCACCGGGCGTGTGTCATCGCGTGGCTGAAAGCCTGTGTTCTCTACGTGGCCAACGGTCAGCAGTGGGAAAAGAGCATCGAGGACTTTATAGTCTGGTCGCTGAGGTACGATATGTGGTGCAAGATGGTGTTCTTCGGTGCCGACATCGAGCGGGCGGAGAGAGGTGAAGACAGCAACCTGAACAAACGCGGGCCGCGCAACCTGCTGGAGATGCTGCCTAATGAGTTCACCCTTAACGATGCCAAGCGCGTGAGACAGCAGGAGGGACTGAGCAATCAAGACAAGAAATGTGAGAACATGATCAGGCAGTGGGTACACAGAAACTACGTGTTACGCGTGACAGATGACAGTTTCGTAAAGGCCACCAAAGCCTGAAAACAACCGGGCGTGCGGAGCATCTCAGCCTCCGCATGCCATTATTTTACCACCTATTTAATAATTTTGCGCAAATATGTGCGGGAAAAGAATATTTTTTAGTACCTTTGACTACGTCTTAGATACTCTCGCTCGAAAAAATCCAAATAAATTTGGTTTTTTGCTCGCTTATTCGTATCTTTGCACCCTGAAAAAAGAAAATGGACACAAAGAAAGACCAAATGGAAACAACGGCAATACTGCTTCTGCACTGTCCTGACCAACAGGGCATCATATCGGAAGTGACGAAGTTTATCACAGACAACAAGGGCAACATCGTGTACCTGGATCAGTATGTGGACAAGGTGGACGGTATGTTCTTCATGCGCATCGAATGGGAGCTGGAGGGCTTCCTCATCCCGCGCGACAAGCTCTACGACTATATCACGACGCTCTACGCCCAGAGATATAAGATGAAGTTCTCGCTCTACTACAGCGACAAGCGCCCGAGAATGGCGATCTTCGTGAGCAAGATGAGCCACTGCCTCTACGACCTGCTGGCGCGCTGGAAGGCGGGAGAGTTCAACTGCGACATCCCCTGTATCGTGTCGAACCACGAGGATCTGCGCTATGTGGCCGACCAGTTCGGCATCCCCTACTACGTGTGGAGCATCAAGAAAGACCACTCAAACAAGGAGGAGGTGGAGAAGGCGGAGATGGAGCTGCTAAAGAAGGAGGACATCTCGTTTATCGTGCTGGCAAGATACATGCAGATTATCTCAGACGAGATGATCGCCGAATATCCACACCACATCATCAACATCCACCACTCGTTCCTGCCGGCGTTCATCGGTGCCAAACCGTATCATCAGGCCTACGAGCGCGGTGTGAAGATCATCGGAGCCACGAGCCATTATGTGACGGCAGAACTCGACGCTGGACCGATCATCGAACAGGACGTGACGCGCATCACACACAAGGATACGCCTGAGAGCCTCGTGCTGAAGGGCAAAGACCTGGAGAAGATCGTGCTCTCCCACGCTGTCTCGAAGCACATCCAGCGGAAGATCCTTACATACAAGAATAAAACAATAATCTTTAGTTAAGAACAACGGATTTGACAGATTAAACGGATTAACAAAATCTTTAAGACCGTCAATTCAATGGCTTGAAATAAATCCGTGAAATCCGTGTAATCCGTTGTTATAGAAAAAAAATAGGAATGAATGTAGCAATAGTGAAATATAACGCAGGGAATGTGTATTCGGTGGTGAATGCACTGAGGCGGTTGGGTATCGAGCCGGTGCTGACTGACGATGCCGAACAGCTGAGGGCGGCCGACAAGGTGCTCTTCCCCGGTCAGGGCGAGGCCAGCGGGGCAATGGCATATCTGAAGGCCCGCAGGCTTGACGAACTGATCCGCGACCTGCGACAGCCCGTATTGGGAATCTGTATCGGTCAGCAGCTGCTGTGCCGTCACTCTGAGGAGGGCGATGTGGACTGCATCGGCGTGTTTGATGCGGAGGTGAAGCGCTTCCAGCCGCAGCGGCACGAGGACAAGGTGCCGTGTATGGGATGGAACGAATTAAAGGTGAAAGGGTTAAAAGGTGAAAAGGTAAAAATTAATCCTATCCTCCAGGGGCTCGGGGAGCACCCGTATGTGTATTTCGTGCACAGCTATTATGTGCCGGTATGTGAGGAGACCATCGCAACGGCGGACTATATCCTGCCCTACTCTGCCTCGATGCACAAGGATAATTTCTACGCCTGCCAGTTCCATCCGGAGAAGAGCGGGAAGGTGGGAGAACAGATAATCAAGAACTTTTTGAGTTTATAGTTGAGAGTTTATAGTTTATAGATGATTACCTGAAAAGGATGAAAATAGAGCTTATACCTGCAATCGATATTATCAACGGCCAGTGCGTGAGACTGACCAAGGGCGATTATGACCAGAAGACGGTGTATGGCGAGCCTCTGGATATGGCGCTTGAGTTCGAGCGCATAGGCTACGAGCGACTGCACGTGGTCGATCTGGACGGCGCGAAGTCGAAGCACATCGTGAACAGCGAGGTGCTCCGTCAGATTACGACGGAAACCAAGCTGACGGTCGATTTCGGCGGCGGCATCAAGACCGACGAGGATATTGAGAAGGCCTTTGCCTCTGGTGCCTCGATGGTGACCATCGGCAGCATCGCCGTCACGCAGCCCGAGCTGTTTATGGGTTGGCTGGAGAGATACGGTGCTGAGAAGATCATCCTGGGTGCCGACGTGCGCCACGGGAAGATCAGCATCAACGGTTGGAAAGAGGATTCGGGCGAAGACCTGTTGCCCTTCCTGAAGAAATATGTCGATGCAGGTGTGAGGAACGTGCTGTGTACGGAGATCTCGAAGGACGGCACCCTCTCAGGGCCCGCCATCGACCTCTACAAGGACATCATGGCGGAATATCCGCAACTGCACCTCATCGCCTCTGGCGGTGTGTCGTCGAAAGAGGATATCGAGGCCCTCGACGCAGCGGGCATCCCTGCCGTCGTATTCGGCAAGGCCATCTACGAAGGGTGCATCGACCTGAAAGAACTGATTGTAAAATTTAGCAACGGACAACAGGACAAAAGGACTCTAAGCGATAAGTCGTGTCAGTCCTGTGGTCCGTTGCAAAAAGAAATATAAGATGGGTTTAGCAAAGAGAATCATACCGTGTTTGGATGTGAAGGACGGCGAGACCGTGAAGGGAACGAACTTCGTGAACCTGCGAAGTGCCGGCGACCCAGTGGAGCTGGGCAAGGCCTACTCTGAGCAGGGTGCCGACGAACTGTGCTTCCTCGACATCACAGCGAGCTTCGAGGGCCGCAAGACCTTTACGGAGATGGTCACCCGCGTGGCCAAGGAGATCAACATCCCCTTCACCGTGGGCGGAGGCATCAACGAACTGGCCGACGTGGAACGGCTGCTCTATGCAGGAGCCGACAAGGTGAGCGTGAACTCAGCCGCCATCCGCAGACCGGAACTGATCAATGAGATCACCACCCGCTTCGGCTCTCAGGTGTGTGTCTGTGCCATCGACGCCCGACTGGACGAAGACGGTTGGCATTGTTACCTGAAAGGCGGTCGTGAGCGGACGGAGCGCGGACTCTTTGAGTGGGCCCGTGAGGCGCAGGATCGTGGAGCAGGCGAGATTCTCTTCACGTCGATGAACCACGACGGTGTGAAAGAAGGCTATGCCAACGAGGCATTGCGCGAACTGGCCGACACGCTATCGATACCCATCATCGCCAGCGGTGGTGCTGGTTGTAAGGAGCATTTCCGCGATACCTTTATCGAAGGTCATTCGGATGCCGCCCTCGCCGCCAGCGTGTTCCACTTCGGCGAGATACCCATCCCTGAACTGAAGCAGTACCTGCGCGGAGAGGGAATCAACGTGAGGATATAATAAAAATAAAAACAAGGATTAAAGGATTAAAGAATTGGAAGGATGAAGCAAGGGATAGGGAAAAATCAATAAATCCTTAAATCCTTGTTTAAATAAAAAGAAAAAATGAAAATCGATTTTGAGAAAAGCGGCGGGCTGGTGCCTGCGATAGTACAGGACGCTGAGACGAAGAACGTGCTGATGCTCGGCTATATGAACGAAGAGGCGTACCAGAAGACCCTCGACACGAAGAAGGTGACCTTCTGGAGCCGAAGTCGTAACTGTCTGTGGACGAAGGGCGAGACCAGCGGAAACTTCCTCGACCTCGTGAGCATTAAAGTGGACTGCGACAATGATACGTTGCTGGTGAAGGCGCATCCTCACGGGCCGACTTGCCATACGGGAACCGACACTTGCTGGGGGGAAGAGAATAAGAGCATTGTTCAGACCACCCCTACCCCTCCTAACTTAGGAGGGGAAAAGGATACTCTGCTATTCCTGAAGGAGCTGCAGGACTTCATCGACAAGCGGCATGAGGAGATGCCTGAGGGCAGCTATACAACGAAGCTGTTCAAGGACGGTGTGAAGCGCATCGCCCAGAAAGTGGGAGAAGAAGCACTTGAAGCAGTTATCGAAGCCTGCACAGGTACAAAGGAACAGCTGACCTACGAGGCATCGGACATGCTCTATCACCTCATCGTACTGCTGACCGCCAAAGGCCTTCGTATCGAGGATCTCGTAGAGGAACTGCACCGCCGTCATGATCCCAACTGGGACAAACAGCGTCGCGAGGCCAAAGCAAAAGGAGAGATGAAGTAATCATAAAGTTCAAAGTTTAAAGTTCAAAGTTCAAAGTGCTAATAAGTTATAAGAACGCAAACATCTACCAGCGACACGGCATCTGTGTGCTGAAGAACGTGAACTTCCAAGTGGATGAGGGACAGTTCATCTACCTCATTGGCCGTGTGGGTTCTGGTAAGACCACGCTGATGCGTACGCTCTACTGTGAGTTGGAGATGGACGAGGCCGACGAGGCAATGGTACTCGGTCACGACCTGCTGACCATCCGTCAGAAGGAGATTCCCGCCCTGAGAAGGGAAATGGGCGTCGTGTTCCAGGATTTCCAACTGCTGGCAGACCGAACGGTGTATAAGAACCTTGAGTTCGTGCTGAAGGCCACAGGCTGGAAGAAGAACGACGGCATCAGCGAGCGCATCGCAGAGGTGCTGGAGGCTGTGGATATGGCCGACAAGGGCGACCGCATGCCCTTCGAGCTTTCCGGTGGTGAACAGCAGCGTGTGGCCATCGCCCGTGCTATCCTCAACAAGCCGAAGCTCATCCTCGCCGACGAGCCCACAGGCAACCTCGACCCGGAAACGTCGGACACGATCATCAAACTGCTCTTCGACATCGCCGCCAAAGGAACGGCCGTCGTGATGTCAACCCACAACCTGCCGATGATCAAGGAGAACCCCAGCATCATCTACCGTTGTCAGGACGAGCAGATGGAGGAGATCACCACCGACTTCCATCACCTCGTGATGGTCGACGATACGCCTGATACGGATGAGATCACCGTCCGCTATTCAGAGAGGATGGAGATATAGCGGCCTGCGGCCTAAATGATAAATGAAGAATGATAAATGATAAATAAATAAAACATATGAAAGTGATGAAATTCGGCGGTACGTCCGTCGGCACCCCACAGAGAATGAAAGAGGTGACCAAACTGGTCACGAAGTCAGGCGAACCCGTGTTCGTTGTCCTCTCAGCAATGTCTGGCACCACCAACTCACTGGTGGAGATCTCAGACTACCTGTATAAGAAGAACCCCGACGGCGCCAACGAGGTGATCAACCGTCTGGAGCAGAAGTATGACAGACACGTCGAGGAACTCTACAGCAATGAAGAGACGAAGGCTGCCACACGTGAGTTCCTGCGCAGCGAGTTCGATTTCCTCCGTTCGTTCACCAAGGAGCTGTTCACCAGCTTCGAGGAGAAGAGCATCGTGGCACAGGGCGAGATCATCTCGACGAACATGGTCGTGAACTATATGAAGGAGCAGGGCATCAACGCCGTGCTGCTCAACGCCCTCGACTTCATGCGCACGGACAAGAACGCAGAGCCCGATCCCATGTATATCCGTGAGAAGCTGAAGCCCATCCTCGCCGACAACGAGGGTGCCCAGGTATATCTCACCCAGGGATTCATCTGCCGCAACGCCTATGGCGAGATCGACAACCTGCAGCGCGGTGGTTCAGACTACACTGCCTCACTTATCGGCGAGGCCATCAGTGCTGAGGAGATCCAGATCTGGACGGACATCGACGGCATGCACAACAACGACCCGCGTGTAGTCGACAAGACTGATCCCGTGCATCAGCTGCACTTCGAGGAGGCTGCAGAGCTGGCCTACTTCGGCGCCAAGATCCTCCACCCCACTTGCATCCAGCCTGCGAAGTACGCCGGCATCCCCGTGCGTCTGCTGAACACGATGGATCCTGATGCAGAGGGTACGACCATCTCTAACAAGACCGAATACGGCAAGATCAAGGCCATCGCCGCCAAGGACAACATCACCGCCATCAAGATCAAGTCTTCACGTATGCTCCTGGCTACGGGCTTCCTGCGCAAGGTGTTTGAGATCTTTGAGAGCTATCAGACAAGTATCGACATGATCTGTACCTCTGAGGTGGGTGTGTCGATGAGTATCGACAACTCTTCCCATCTGGGTGAGATCGTCGACGAGCTGAAGAAGTACGGCACAGTGACCGTCGATACGAACATGTGTATCGTCTGTGTGGTTGGTGACCTCGACTGGTCGAACATCGGCTTCGAGACACTCGCACTCGACGCGCTGAAGGATATCCCCGTCCGTATGGTCAGCTACGGCGGCTCGAACTACAACATCTCCTTCCTCATCCGTGAGGAGGACAAGAAGCGTGCCCTGCAGAATCTCAGCAACACCATCTTCTACAAGAAGTAAGACTATACCGACAACACAATTATGGCTAAAGGACAATTCCCTGTAGAGAAGCTGCAGCAGATCGAGACGCCCTTCTACTACTACGATGCGGAACTGTTGCGCGAGACGCTGCGCAGCATCAACGCCGAGGCACAGAAACACGAGGGATTCGTGGTACACTATGCCGTCAAGGCGAACGCCAACCCGCGTGTCCTCCGCATCATCCGTGAGGCAGGACTGGGTGCCGACTGTGTCAGCGGCGGAGAGATCGAGGCTTCCGTCAAGGCGGGATTCCCCTCGACGAAGATCGTCTATGCAGGTGTAGGCAAGGCCGACTGGGAGATCAACCTCGGCCTCGACAACGATATCTTCTGCTTCAACGTGGAGAGCATTCCTGAGTTGGAGGTCATCAACGAACTGGCAGCCGCAAAAGGCAAAACGGCCCGCGTGGCCTTCCGCTTGAATCCCAATGTGGGGGCACATACTCATGCGAACATCACCACGGGACTGGCGGAGAACAAATTCGGCATTGCCATGCGCGATATGCTCAGCGTGATTGGCGAGGCAGAGAAACTGTCGAACGTGAAGTTCGTGGGTCTGCACTTCCATATCGGTTCGCAGATCCTCGATATGGGCGACTTCGAAGCCCTCTGCAACCGTGTGAACGAACTACAGGACGAACTCGACCGTCATCGCATCCGCGTGGAACATATCAACGTAGGCGGTGGTCTGGGTGTGGACTACGCTCACCCCAACCGTGTGCCCATTCCTGACTTCAAGGCCTACTTCGACACTTACGCCCGTAAGCTGAAGCTCCGTCCTGGTCAGACGCTCCACTTCGAACTCGGTCGTGCGGTGGTGGCGCAGTGCGGATCGCTCATCACGCGTACCTTATATATAAAGGAGGGTGCCGTAAAGAAGTTCGCCATCGTCGATGCAGGTTTTACAGATCTCATCCGTCCTGCCCTCTATCAGGCCTATCATAAGATCGAGAACATCTGCAGCGAGGAACCTGTGGAGGCCTACGATGTGGTCGGACCCATCTGTGAGTCGACGGACGTGTTTGCCAAGCAGATCGACCTCAATCGAGCCAAGCGTGGCGATTTGCTCGCCATCCGTTCGGCAGGTGCCTATGGTGAGATCATGGCGTCGCAGTACAATCTTCGCCGTCTGCCCAAGGGCTATATGAGTGATGAAATATAATAAAATATGAAAACAGTACAGCATCCCTTTTCAGTCGTTATCACTGTCTACGATCAGGCTCGCGAACTGGAAGAACAGTTGCCTGCCTTTCTCAAACAGGAGTATGAGCCGGGCTATGAGGTCATCGTCGTCGACGAATCGTCAACAGACGAGACACCCGACGTACTGAAATTGCTGAAGAACGAATATAATCATCTCTACAGCACCTTCCTGCCGAAACCAAGTGCCCAGACATTCCGCCGGAAGTTAGCCTTGAACATCGGCATCAAAGCATCTCATAATGAGTATATTATCATCGCGAAGGCCAACAACGCACCAGCCAATACGGATGTCTTCAAGGTCATCGCGGAAGTGCTCGACGAGAAGGCAGAGCTCACGCTGGGATATGTGACGAAGAAGCACATCCGCCTGCAGCCCTTCGACAGTGTCGCTGAGGCAGAGGGACATATCCGCCGACTGGAGCGCAAGCTGAAGAAAGTGCGCGAACGGAAATACGGCAACTACATATGGGGCCGTTACGATTTCATCATTGTCAGGAAGGACTGTACCTTCGAACTGTTAAAACTTTTCGAACAGCAGATTTCCGGTCTCAATCTCTTCGGCATCCGGTTGGGTATCCTGTGGAATAACCTCCTGCGGCGTTCTTCCACTACCCTGCTCTACACTTCTACTGACTCCTGATTCCTGTATCCTGACTCCCGATTTGCTTATGAAAGTCCTGTTTGTCTATCCGAAATCCAATCCGCTCATCAGCCGTCACGTCAGTATGCTGACCGACGGACTGCAGCAGAGTGTGTCGGTAGGCACAGCCGACAGCGTGAGTGCCATCCGCAAGGCGGTGAAGGAACAGGAACCCGACATCATCCACTGTCACGGCTGTCCCTCCGTCTCTGCCGCCAGAGCCATTCTTTCAGGCATCAACAAGGGCTCGCGCCTCGTGCTCACCCTTCACGGACAGATGGAACCATGGGCGACGGACAAGAACAAGAACGTGCCAGCCGGCTTTTGGCATAAGAAGCTCATCACCCGTGCTTATTCGGTCATCCTGTTGGGTAGGCTCGAACTCACCAACTTCCAGAAACTGGGTTGGAACCGTCGCACGGAGGAGATCCACAATGCCGTCACCACCAACACCATCAGCCTGCAGGAGATGTGTACCGCCACTTTCGCCGTCTATCAGAAGGTGATGGACTCCAACACGCTCGAACTTATGGACGAGCCAACCGTCCGCATGCTGCGCGCTGTGGTTAAGGTAGGCATTATGGGCGACCGCCGATGGACTGTCGTCCTACCCTCTGAGGAAGTCAACTGGCGTCATCTGCTGCTCTATGCCGAGCACGAGAACATCCGCAACTACGTGGACTACGGCATCAGCATCCTCGGCCTCAGTGTGCCCGCCATCGACACCTCACGCATCGCCGCCTATTTCCCAGACAAATACGAGACGCCAAGACCCATCCGAGAGAAGGTGGGCGAATATACCGGCAATGAGACCGACTACCTTGTGCGCATCATCCATCAGATCCGCCAGCAGCCACTGTTGCTCCATCTCATCGAACTGACGCGCGAACTCTATCGCGACACCGTCGATGACGAACAACTTGCAGAGCATCTTGAAGAGAAGAAACTCACCGCCTTCGCAAAGTCACTGATGCAGGTGCTCGACGAGCAGACCGCCCTCGACGAAGGCTATATGCCCCTGCAGCCTGCCGACACCCGACTGACGCGCCAGATACGCCAACAACTCGACAACCACTTGAACATAGAAGTATAAAGATTATGAACACCGATATGCACTACCTGCAACTGCTCTCGCAGTCGTTCCCCAACATCGCTGAGGCCGCTACGGAGATCATCAACCTCGAGGCCATTATGAACCTGCCCAAGGGCACTGAGCACTTCCTCGCCGACCTCCACGGTGAGAGCGAGGCCTTCCAGCACGTGCTGAAGAACGCCTCAGGCAACATCAAGCGCAAGGTGAACGAACTCTTCGGCAACGACATCCGTGAGTCGGAGAAGAAGGAACTCTGCACGCTCATCTACTACCCTGAGCAGAAGCTCGAGCTCATTAAGGCGCAGGAGCAGGATCTCGACGACTGGTATCGCATCACCATCCACCAGCTGGTGAAGGTGTGTCGTGATGTCTCGTCGAAGTACACTCGTTCGAAGGTGCGCAAGTCCCTCCCACTCGACTTCTCCTATATCATCGAGGAACTGCTCCACGAGAGTCTGGGCGACAGCGACAAGGCCGCCTACGTCAGTGTCATCGTCAATACCATTATCTCCACAGGACGTGCCGACGACTTCATCGTGGCCATCTGCAACGTCATCCAGCGTCTGGCCATCGACCAGCTGCATATCCTCGGCGACATCTACGACCGAGGCCCGGGTGCCCATAAGATCATGGACACGCTGCGGCAGTACCACTCGTGGGATATCCAGTGGGGCAATCACGACATCCTCTGGATGGGAGCCTCCGCAGGCAACAATGCCTGTATCTGCAACGTGCTCCGTCTCTGTCTGCGCTATGCCAACCTCGCCACCATCGAGGAATACGGCATCAACCTCGTGCCGCTGGCCACCTTCGCCCTCGACACCTACGGTGACGACCCCTGCGAGGAGTTCATCCCCAGGGTGCTCGACGACAACCAGCAACTTGACGAGAAGACGCTACAGCTCACCGCCCGTATGCACAAGGCCATCGCCGTCATCCAGTTCAAGGAGGAGGCCAAAGTCATCCACCGTCATCCCGAATGGCAGATGGACGATCGTTGTCTGTTCGACCATATCGACTACGAGCGTGGTGTCTGCCGCCTCGACGGTAAGGACTACGAGATGAAGAGCTGCCACTTCCCCACCATCGATCCAGCCTCACCCAACACACTCACTGCTGAGGAGAAGGATCTTATGGACAAGCTCCACCACTCCTTCCGCATCTCCGAGAAGCTACATAAGCACATCCGCACGCTGCTCTCTCACGGCTGTATGTACACCGTCACCAACTCCAACCTCCTCTTCCACGCCTCCATCCCGCTCAACGATGACGGTTCGCTCAAGGAGGTTGAGATATTCCCGGGCAACCGTTACAGCGGCAAGGCCCTCATGCACAACATCGGTATGATGATCCGCGCTGCCTTCGAGTCGGGTGTCGATAAAGAGCTGCAGGTGTTCCCACGTGACTATGCCCGCGACTACTTCCTCTACCTCTGGTGCGGCAAGGATTCTCCGCTGTTCGACAAGTCGAAGATGGCCACCTTTGAGCGCTATTTCCTCAAAGACAAGGATACCTACAAGGAGGAGAAGGGCAACTACTTCAAGCTGCGCGACTCTGCTAAGATCTGCGACCGCATCCTCGATGCCTTCGAGGTGAAGGGCGAGAACCGTCACATCATCAACGGCCACGTGCCCGTCCACGCCTCCAAGGGAGAGAACCCCATCAAGGCCGGCGGACGGCTGATGGTCATCGACGGCGGCTTCTCAGAGGCCTACCACAACGAGACGGGCATCGCCGGCTACACCCTCGTCTACCACTCACGCGGCTTCCAGCTCGTACAGCACGAGCCGTTCACTTCTGCCCGCGACGCCATCGTCCGTGAGACCGACATCAAATCGACCACCCAGATCGTAGAGATGTCCGCCCACCGCATGCTCGTCGCCGACACCGACAAGGGCGAGGAACTCCGTACCCAGGTCGCCGACCTCAAGAACCTCCTCTACGCCTACCGTCACGGCATCCTCAAAGAGAAGCGCAGTTAGAATCTGTTTGCTTTTCTTATTTTTGCATAGATATGGAAGAAGACATATTCACATACGATATATTTGGCGAAGAATTTGAATCCACTTGGATGTCACGACGGTTTGTTGAGGGTAAGGACTACATCAAAATGTTTATGAAGAGATATTTAAAATAAAAAGAGTTGCAGATGCAACTCTTTTAAAATGGGTAGTGTCGATATAGTCTTGCCCTCTCGGGATTCTGCCCGGATAGCCATAAGAGATCTTATGACGGTGCAAAGATACGAACTATTTCTGAAATTTCCAAATTTTCAGGCATTTTTTTCTCTCATTACACGTTTTAGTATAACATTTTTCGTTTTCTACATACATTATATATAGGAAGAAATCACTATCTTTGCAGCATAAATGCTGCGAAACTGCTCACGATCAGCCAATCATACATGCATATTGGCACTCGCTTAATCGCAGCTTTGCACTATAAAATGGTGTTTAGACAAAGAAAAATGAAAGAAAAATGAAAAAAGTTAGCGTTTCCGTAAAAAAACGATGGGTCTGAAGTGTCTTATATATAGAAGCGCCCTCAAATCAGGGTGCAATGAATTGAAAGATAGATATGCTTGACAATAGAATACTTGAACAGCTTTTCCGCCGGAACTACAGCGAGATGATTCATCTGGCCAGAGTCTTGTTGGGCGATGACGGCGAGGCTGAGGACGTGGTGCAGGCAAATGCAACTGCACGAACAGGTGAAGAACCTATTGCCTATAGAAGACGAGACAGACCTGCAACCCATTGACAGACAATTGGAGCAACTTGAAGATATTTCGGTCTTTGTGGACGAGCAACTGGAAGAACCGCATCGCAGCATCTACCATCTCCGTTTCGACGAAGATCTGACTATTGCAGAGATTGCCCGACGGCTTGGCCTGAATCCGAATACTGCCTACAAGTATCTCGCCCAAAGCATTCAGAAAATCAGAAATCATTTCAAACGTTAAAAGATTATGGAAACAATTAACGAAAACATCCATCAATTACTGGAAATGCTCGACACCCCCGAAGCATACACTGAGCAGGAAATCCAGGACATTATCAATCGTGATGAAGATACACGCGAGACTTACCGCATGATGGTAGAAGCCAAACGCAGCATTCGCCAGCGTCAGGCTAACAAGCCCATCGATATGGATGCTGCATGGGAAAATTTTAATCAAAAAGCCCAACCCAAACAGCATAGTTATGGCTGGATGAAGATAGCAGCCTCTTTCATCGGAGTATTGCTTGTGTCAGGTATTGCCTTTGCTGCCATTCAGATTGTAAGATACGCTCAGCAGAATACGCCAAAGACTGAGGAGGTCATCAATACTCCAAAGCCCGCAAACGTTACTCCCAATGATACGTTGACCACTGACACCATCGCAGTACCACAGCCCATCATCTATGACAACATCCCACTGGAAAAGATGCTGCCAGAGATAGCCGCCCATTACGATGCCAAGGTCACGTTTGTCAATGACGAAGCCCGACAACTCCGTTTCCGTTTCGTATGGAATCCACAGAAGGGCATTGATCAAGTGGTTAGCGACCTCAACCAGTTCGAGCGTCTGACCGTTACGCTGAAGGATAACCAAATCACTGTAGAATAGTCAGCCGCCATGAACAGATATCTTACTCTCATTCTTGCCCTGCTACTGACTGTCAGTACACAAGCACAGACGCGAATATCGCGTGAATACAATAACGTATCCCTCTCTGATGCGCTGAGACAACTCAGTGAGCAACAGACAGGCTACACCATTTATTTCCTCTATAACGAATTGGAGGACTTCCGTATCACCACTACTGTAAAGAACAAGCACTTGCCAGAAGCCATCCAGCAGATGATTGGTTTCTATCCCATCCGAGTCACTACAAGTACTGAAGAGGACGGACGTAAGATTTTCGTGGAATGCATACAGAAAACGGAATCCCGTTACAAGGGCACCATCATCGACGAAACAGGTCAGCCCGTTGCATACGCCAATGTTTACCTGCTTCATCCATCTGATTCTACTCTCATAGGTGGAGGCGTAAGTAACGAGGCTGGTCTCTTCGTCATC
>ONCZ01000073.1 GCA_900316445.1 uncultured Prevotellaceae bacterium
ATCTTGCCATAATTTTTTTGAATTAGAATCTTTCGCACTTCCTTGGTCACTCTTCCTTTATCAAATCTACTGCAAAGATAGCTATTTTTCTTGAACTATGCAAGTAATAATTCCATTCAAAACACGTTATTTCACGTTGTTCAACGTTATTCCACATTATACCAAAATATTTGCGCTTTTCTTTGGTTATTTCGCCGATTTTTTGTAACTTTGTATCGTCAAGTTAAAAATCTTAAGTATCAATGTTACACCACCAAAAATTCAACCATCATGCAACAAGGTAATGTCCTTTTAACTTCCAAGCAGTCGCAGACTGCGGTAAATTCTGCTAACTTCCCTTTAACTTCCTCACCGTCCGCCTGTGGGCGGACAGAGTTGGCCCAAATGTACTTTCCTTATGTTCTGCCGCAAACCGCCTGGCAGAAACTCCGTGGTCTTCTTGCTGCAGATCCGGCACTTTCGCACCTCACAAAGCTGAAGCGTCGCACATTCCTCCCAGCAGAAGTAAACATTATTTACCAATCGTTAGGGCAGCCATGAGCTGCCCTTTTTAAGTCTTTTTGCCGCCTCTGACTTTCCTTAGCCTAAACTCCGACTTTCATTTCTGTAAACTCGGTCTTTCCTTAGCCCAAACTCTCAGTTTGCTTTAGGCTTGAATTGATACCAAATAGGAACCCAATAAATTGTAAATTAAATTTACTACATTTATACCGGCAATCTGCACTCATTTATTCAAATATTCATTTATTCAAGTAGGACAGGAAGGTTTTGAGGTTTCCATCAAACAGAAAACTTTAATATTATATATATTATAATATATATAATATTAATATTATTATATAATTAAATTTGTACCTATAATTTCTTTATCCCCATCGGGTAGGTCAGTCGAACGCCTTCCTATCCCGAACCATTCATTTTCAAAACCTTCCTGTCCTAGTTGAATATTTGAATAAATGAATACTTTAGCACCATTTTGTAACCAACCATACTCCCTACTATTAAATAATGTGTAATTTCTAGGATAACTCTCTTCTATCTCAGAATTATTTTGTAATTTTGCATTTCGTATGAGTAAAACAAGTAAAGGCGACATAACCGCAGAACTATTATTGCTGAAAACGTTGGAGGGTGCTGCCTTCGGCGCTAAGTTGAAAGAGATTGCTGCCCGCAAGGAGTTTCATGCCCTGCCCGACAATCCTTTCATCTATACCGTCGGTGGCGATCAGGATGATGACTACCCATCGTTATTGATGGCAGCACGCAAGGCAGTAGAACATGGTTATCGTGTCTTTATACTACCTAATCCTCACGGCATGAAAACACCTGATTACATCTTGGAGCGTCGTGGTGTATATAAGTTGTTCGACTTGAAAAATATCAGCGGAAAGAACATCGTGCTTACTCGACTGAATGAGTCTGCCAACCAGGCTAACCGTGCGCTTCTAAATATGCCAGCAAGGTACAACACCCGTATGCTGGCTGCTGATATCAAGAACTATTTCGAGTCAAATGACAAAGCACTTGAAGTACTGATTTTCAGAAGAAGGCATGAGTTGTCAGTATTCAGAAGATTTGCCCTCTCGGCTCGGTTCTACACCGAATTCAAAAAGCTGTATGAAAGATAAAAGCCACCCGAAGGTGACTTTTAAAATGGAGCAGGGTCGATGAAGGCTTACTCCTCTCGGCATTCTCAGCCCCTAAGGCCTCACATGTTTACCGGATAGCCAGAACTTACATTCTGACGCTGCAAAGATAAGTATAATTTCTGAAAGTTGCAAGTATTTTAGAAACTTTATTTGTTCCAGCACCCAAAAAAGCACAATTTTCAGCACCTTTAACAATAATTGCACCAATCTACGCTTTCTAAGCATTCCAAACTCGGTTAATTACATTGGGGACTACGTTTTTGCTGATAGTTTGGTCACTTTGGTTTTTGAAGATGGCCAAGAATTATTAAACATCGAAAAGTATACATTTAATGATTATTATCCCAAAGCATTTTATCTTGGTCGTAATTGTAATCAAGGATATGGCTTAGGATTGACATTAGCTAACACACTTTCAATTGGGAAAGATGCTAGTCGTGGGGACAGATCTGGGCTATACCCAAGCAGAATCTGTCCCCATGACTAGTTCCCATGACTAGTTGCGCGTTGGGTCGTACTCCTCGCCGTTCTCCCAAAGCGTGAGTTAGTGAACAAAAAAGATGCTTCTTCTAAAAAAAAAGTGTTCACAAATTTGTGAATATCGAATTAATTGTGTATCTTTGCCCCCGAAATAATGAACGAAGTATGATTGTCACATTCGAAGAAGACTATCTTAGGGAACTCTATGAGGACGGGCAGGCTAGCGACAAGAAGCATCGCTTTCAGCCTCAAATCATCAAGAAATATACCCGCGTGGTGGACTTGATGATGGCAGAGCCTAATGTGATGGGACTGACCAAATATGGCGGACTGCACTACGAACATCTGCACGGAGACAAAGAGGGACTATCGTCGGTGAAGGTGAACGATCAGTATCGCATAGAGTTCCGCGAGATACTCGAGGGCGATAACACCATTGCAGAGATGGTGAGTTTAACGGAATTGTCAAACCATTATAAATAGGAGTGATTATGGTACACATAGAAGGAAAAGACGACAGAATGGTTGCAAACAATCTGGAACCGCACTACCTGACCCATCCGGGCGAGGTGATTAAGGACGAGCTGGAGTTTCGTGGCATCAGTCAGCGACGCTTGGCTACAGAGATTGGTGTGCCAGTCAGTCAGTTGAATGAGGTGCTGAACGCCAAGCGTCCTTTGAGTGCTGAGATGGCGCTACTCATCGAACAGGCATTGGGGTTGGACGCTGCCCCGCTGCTGACGCTGCAGATGAAGTATAACCTGCTGTCGGCCAAGCGCAACAAATCGTTTCTGGAGCGGTTGAAAGAAATCCCAAGAATCGCTGCGGTGTTCTGAGGACACAGTAGGAACGTTGTAGTCATGAGGCACCTGGGAATGGGTGCCTGTTTTCATGCTCACGAAAGGTCTGACCCCTTGTGAGATGATCCGCAAATAATTCATAAATTCCCGATGGTCTGAATGGATTGTCGGGAATTGTTTGTATCTTAGATCACGGAAAGATCACGGAGCTCGCCTGAGCCTTTGTGCTTCTCTTGAAGGTTTTTGATGTAAGTATTTGTGGGAGTGGCGAATACTGAGAGAGGGTGGTTTTGCTTAACAATTCTTTGCAAAAAAAACATGGAAAATCTCATTGCCGGTTGAGGGAAATTTTATACCTTTGCAACTGAATTTCTCATAAAGGTATTCAGTATGACAGGAATCTCTGCAAAGCGCAATTCCGTGTCAGTTCCCAAGACCGCTTTGAGCTGCGGGCTGACACTTTCGGCTGCTATCCGACGTATAAAAGCGTCGACAGGCAGTCCCTCGGCGGCGATTCCTGAGAGGGTCATCATCGGAGATCGAGGTCAGAGCCCCTTGGCGGCACCATTCGCCCCACAATCTTTCCTCTCAACAATCACATTATTTATTAATACGCTCAATCTCCGAGACGATGACCACCGGCACCCCCATCACCAGCACCCTCAACATCACGCAAGACGACGTGGTGAGGATTGTCAGGCGCATCATCAGTGTTGACGGCTTGGTGGAAGCCCGTGCGGCCTTCAGGCAGATGAACGAGTTTTTCTCCGGCATAGAAGGCTGGACAGAGACTACCGATGCGGTATATGACCTGCTTGCAGAACAACGAGAGGCGGAACAGCAAAGACTTAGGAAAGAAAAGTTGGAGGAGCAGCGCGCTGGAGCTCCCCTTTTCGTCGTGTCGAGTCAGTCCACCAGCGACGCCAAGAGCATTGGCCCTGCGGAGATTGACAAGATGGATGTCGAAGTGAACAGCCCCGGCAACAACATAGCAAGAATCATACAATTTAGAAAAGACGATGACAAGTAACATGAATGAAGACGACGGATTCTGTATCAAGGTATACAGTCCGGGGAATTTTATTGCCAAGGAGATTACAATCAACGGTGGTGTACATCTGGGGAACAATCCTGCTACGGGTGGCTTTACCGACGAACAGATAGCCCGGGCACTGGCAGCCTGCGTAGGCAAGGGCAAGGTGATAGACAACAAACAGAAGTGGGCCGGTGCTTATTGGTATCTGCGCTGGGCCTGCTGTTTCCCCGTTGACGCCCAGAAGTTCTGCGACCGCATCAGGCAGCTTCCCTTTAAACAGGCGTTGGAATATCCCTGCGACTACCGTAACATCCGTGAGTTGACCACCCTGTCGTTCATGGATCAAAATCCGCAGCAGATGGACAGAGTGCAGTACAGCAAGAACGACGAAAAGATGTTTTTCCAATGTCGTGAGGTGGCATTGAAATTGGCCGAGGAATTAGGAAAAGCATACTTGCCGACAGTCTGATTTTGGCATATCGTTGGCAAACAATTGGCATTCCATTGCAGAGCATTGGGATGCCTTTTTTTATGCCTAATTTTGCACTGCAATTCAATCAAAGAGGGTTTGAGATTGCGGTGCTGTTTGACTTACTGCTACAACGAAATACAGGAAACGGAAATCGTTTCCAGAATCACATACTGTTTGTTTCTTTCTTCATGTTTTTGGTTTACGTGAGATGAAGGTTGGCTTCCTCGGAAGCTCACTTCGACTCAGATTTGTTAATGATTCTTGGGCGGTCAGTGGACTGCCAAAGCCTGCCCTGTCGCGACGATACGGCAGTTTCTGGAATACACATTATTAATAATATAAAGAAAGGATTTAGTTATGACTACAAAAGAAAAAATGACGATGCAGGTGAACTCAGAGTTCGTCTGCAACATGATGAAGCAACGTAATGCCGGTACTCAGGACTGCATTACATCAACTGAACTGGCACGGGAAATCGGCATCCCCGTGACTGACATGCACGACATTCTCATTGAGATGAAGGTGCTCTGCCGAAAACATCGGGAGTTGAAGCTCACCCTGAAATATCAGGAGCGAGGGTATGAGAAGTACCGCAGCTGCTTCCGATACAAGAAGACCGGCGAACTGAAGGAAATCGTTTATCCGGTCTGGACGAAGAAAGGACAGGAGATGATCAAGGAGATGATTTTAGACCAAGGAAAACGACATAAGGATACGACCACTAATTAAAAAGAGTTTTTGTATGGAAAGGATTGTTAGAATTCTGAATCAGAGCGGGCTGCAGACCCGCCAGTACATGGATCGCAAGACAGGCGACCAGAAAGTGATTAACTCGGTAGTGTTGAAACTGACTGACGGCACGGACACATTCCTAGGTGAGATTACGGGAGAGAGGGCAGTCAATTGCCCCAAGTACGACCCGCAGTACATCTATAAGGTGCAGTGCTCGATGGTGGTCAGAGAATGGAACTCCCAGCAGACTGGCGAGGCCATGCAGGCTACTACCATTTATGTCGACAAAATCAACATGATGTAGTTATTTTAGACACGAATTACCACGAATTGAACATGAATTTTACATAAATTATTAATGATAATTCTTGCGTCCCGTTGGTAGCAAGCGGCAAAGCCGAGCGCGTGGCCATTGGTGGTAATTCGTGTTAAAGAAAAAAAGAAAATGACATTAGAATTTCTGGAAATTATGGAAGATTTAAAGAGAAAGAAGTGCGTGAAGAGTTTCAAGTCGAATACCAGGGTGTTTGATGATGACTCTATCGAGGTGACACCACAGGAGAAGGGTGAACCCTCACAGAAGGACGTCAAGAAGGTCGGTCGTTCGAAGCGTTACGCTACGACTGGCAAGAACCCCTTGACTTGTATCGAACTGAAATGCCCTGCCGATGTGGAGGACAAGGCTGCCTTCTTCCAGAAGGAGTTGGCCAAGCTGACGAAGGACATTCAGATCGAAGAACCTACCTTGCCGAAAGGCGAGTATCTGGTAAACAAAGACAGCCTGAAGGTGTGTCTTGTTAAGGGTGAGAAGTCACAGCTTGTGGCATGGCTCACATTCGATGTCGAAGGATTGTTGGACGTAAGGAAGCAGTTATACCAACTTACAAGCGAAATCGATAAATGTTTTGTAATCAATCAAGATTCGATTTGCCCACAGCAATAGTGACTGAAAGTATCTTTAATCAGTTGGTGGACAGTGCCCAGACCAAGTGGCTTACGACAGAACATCGTAAGCTGCGGGAGGCACTGCCCTCCATCCTTGAAGGAGATACAGAGTTGCTGAATCAGTGGGCGCAGGATGAGAATTTCATCAAGTTCTGCCAAGGGCAGGAAGCGAGTAGGAAACGTGGTGCCGGAGGTAAAACCAAAGGCGAGATTTTCAAGGCTTTGACTTTGGAAAAGAAACTCCAGACGTATTGCGACAACCTGAAAAAGTCGCTGCCGTTTGTGATTTTTATTGCAACCTATATTGAGACCGCTTCGGCAAGTGGTAAATTGGGTTGTTGGAGGAAACAGGCGGCATGTAGATTGAATGGTTTGTGTGTGATTGACTTTGACCATGTGGATGAGGCGGATCAGACCACCCCTGGCCCCTCCTACTCAGGAGGGGAAAGGCTGCGCGAGATTTGGGATGAGGCATATAACAAGTTGTCGGATGAGGATAAAGCCCGCATTTTGCTGGTTTATATTACACCATCCGGACATGGTTTGAAGGTGGTCTTTATGGCCGATGTCAATGTGGGCAACCTCATTGATAACCAGAAGGACTTCTCTGCTAAATTGGGTCTCAATCCTGATGAAGCCTGCAAAGACGCTTCAAGAGGTGCATTCCTGACTACTCGCGAGGACATCATCCTACTGGATGAGCGGATTTTTACCTACGAGAATCCTGCTTTCGGCGAGAAATACAACGAGCAGTACCGTGCCGGCAAGAGCCAGCCTACAGATCTATTTACGACAACTATGACAACAAAGACAACAGATGTTGCCGAATCTGAGTTGTCGTATAATGGTGTACCGTATGTGAAGATCATCGAGGCTTGGATGGATGGCGTGAATCTGGATAAGAACCGCCATAACACGCTGACGGAGTTGGCAAGTCATTTACGGTATCTGATTGGCAAGAACCCGAAGAAGATTACTGAGGTGGTGATGTCTTTGTCATGGGTGCAAGACCTTGCTGCAGAAGGTGAGGATGTGGCCGGAACTGTCAGTTCTGTCATGGGCTGGCGCTATAACGAGAGGATGCCAGACAAGCTTCGTAAGGCACTCGGGAAGGTTGGGGCGGTTGATCAGACCACCCCGCCTGACGGCACCCCTCCTAACTTAGGAGGGGAAAAAGATACCGACATTTACGCTATGTTGCCACTAGATAAGTGGGCGGAGGAACTGCAGGAGATGGCGGAGTTTTATCCATGCATGAAGGAGTTGTTCCTGAATGCACACCCGCATAAGTTGCCTGCTATTCTCTTTAGTAGTGCTGCGCTGTTTGGGACGCTGATGACAAGGGCCTATTACCATTTCTGGTATGAGCCGGAAATTGTCAGACGTCTGAATTATTGCATCTTTATCATCGGTGACCCGGGAGCGGGAAAGAATGTGATTGAGAAGTTTTATTTCAAGATTGCAGACCCGATAATCCAGGCTGATCAATGTCTCATTGACGCGGTTAATAGGTATAAGGACGGTAGAACAGAACGAACCACAAGCACCAAGGCACAGAAGGGCGACGCCCTCAAAAAGCCTGTTGTCGGCATTCGTGTTCATCCAGCCAGAACGGCTACTGGTGAGTTCATTCGTCACATGTTGGCAGCGGTGGAGAATGTTCAGGGCACTCCCATGAATCTCCATATGTTCTCGTTCGACTCGGAGCTGGATAACGTCACCAAGAATAATAAAGGTGGCGACTGGAAGGACAGGGAAATCCTTGAATTGAAGAGTTTCCACAATGAGCAGGATGGCCAGATGTATGCCAATCAGGAGTCCATCACTGGCATGTTCAACGTGTTTTGGAACTTCATCTATACCGGCACTCCCTATGCGCTTCATCGTAAGGTGAATCAGCGAAATTTCGGTACTGGTATGAGCACCCGTCTTGCCGTGATTCCACTGCCTGACAAGGGTATGGCTCAGCGGCATCAAAAGAGAGATCCCCATGCCAATGAGGCTCTCAGAACTTGGGCATATCGTCTGGATAGGGTAGAAGGAGAAATCCCCATCGAACCTCTCAACGATGAAACCTTTGACTGGCAGTCAAGCCGCCTGGAGATTGCAGAGTTCAACGGCGATAAGGCAGACAGGACACTTTTGAAGCGAATCCCGTACTACGGCATAGGCGTGTCGCTTCCGTTCATTCTGATGCGCCATTGGGATGAGTGGCAGGAGAGTAAGACGCTGACGATGGATGACACAGATAAGCGGCTATGTCGCCTGGCGATGGAAATCCAGTATAAATGTCAGCAGTTCTTCTTCGGTGAGATGGCCTTCAACTACTTCGCCGATCAGAACAAGGAGTTTGTGGTACGCCGCCGGACTACCCGTTTTGATGATTGCTACCGTAAGTTGCCTGACGAGTTCAAGACGCAGCAGATGATGGATTCATTCCAATGCTCTCAGCCTACGGCTTCGCGCAACATCACCCGATTCCTTCAGGACGGCATCATCGAGCGCATAGCCCACGGCACGTACCGCAAGTTGCTCCAAGAGCTACCCTAAAGTATTCATCTATTGACTTCGTCGATATTTTCATCACTCGGCATAGCTCAAGCGAGCTTGGCTCTGCACTCATTTATTCAAATATTCAAGTATTCAACTAGGACAAGAACATTTTCATTATGACACCACGAGGAATTCGTAATTGCAATCCGCTGAACATCCGTCACAGTAAGGATCAGTGGAAAGGTCTCGCAGAGGCACAAAATGACCGTGCCTTCTGCCAGTTCAAATCATTGGAGTACGGTTGGCGTGCAGCGTTCTATCTGCTCACACGGACTTATTATCATAAGCACCGCCTCTATACCATCCGCACCATCATCCGCCGCTGGGCACCGGAGTCGGAGAACAACACCGAGGCGTATATAAACAACGTCTCTAAGTTGACCGGCATCCTGCCCGACGAGCCTCTCGGCATCCCTGCCGAGCAACCCGCACGCTGGATTGCCCTCGGCGCTGCGATGGCCATCCAAGAAAACGGCACCTCGTCTCTCGATTACTTCGCCATGCTCCGAGGCTGGGAGATGTGTCGTCAAGACGTGCAATCTGGTAAGTTGTAATCTCTCATTTGATGCCGCCGATGTACCCCTCAAAGGTATGTCGGCGGCATTTTTGTTTTATCATATTCGCATTTTTCAGGTTTATTGCGTAACTTTGCAGCCAAGTATGAAGATTATTCATGTGGATATGGATCAGTTCTATGCGGCTGTGGAGCAGCGAGATAATCCAGAACTGAAGGGCAAGCCGATAGCTGTAGGACACGATGCTGAACGGGGTGTGGTGTCAACAGCCAGCTATGAGGCACGGCGGTTTGGCGTGCATTCGGCGCAGTCCATTCAGGTGGCCAAGCATCTGTGTCCGCAGCTGATCATCGTTGAGCCGCACTTCCAGCGATATAAGGAGGTATCGGCACAGCTGCATGAAATCTTCCACGATTATACTGACCTGATAGAGCCTATCTCACTGGATGAAGCCTTTCTCGATGTGACTGAGAATAAGAAAGGTATAGAGCTTGGCGTGGACATTGCCCGTGAGATTAAGCAGCGCATCCGTGAGACTACGGGACTGACGGCATCGGCGGGTGTGAGCTACTGCAAGTTTCTTGCGAAGATAGCCTCCGACTGGCGTAAACCCGACGGGCTGACGGTGATTCATCCTGACAGGGCATTGGACTTCATCGCGCAGCTGAAGATAGAGAAGATTTGGGGTATAGGCCAGAAGACCGCTGAGAAGATGCACCGCATGGGAATCTTCACGGGACTTGACCTGAGAAATATGTCACTGAGCCGTTTGACTCAGGAGTTTGGCAAGATGGGGCAGGTGTTCTATGATTTCTCGCGAGGCATAGATAACCGTCCTGTTATTTCTGAGTGGGAGAGGAAGAGTGTCAGCTGTGAGCAGACCTTTGAATCGGACATCAGCGAGAATGCCGCCGTCATCATTCATCTGTATCATACGGTGCTGGAACTGGTCAGACGCATCGAAAAGAATGATTTCGAGGGGCGAACCCTGACGCTGAAAGTGAAATTCTTAGATTTCCAGCAGATTACCCGCAGCATCACCGTTAACCACATTCTCCGCACCAAAGACGAGATTCTGCCGTTGGCGAAGCAACTGTTGAAACAGGTGGAGTTTCACTCGCATCCCATCCGTCTGTTAGGCTTGGGTGTCTCCAATCAAAAGAGTGCCACGACACAGGAAGAACCTCAATGGGTAGAGCTGGAATTAGAATTTGAGCCGTGGCCTTAATCCTATTCTCTAATAATCATCGACGGAGGGCAGTCGTACATCACCCGGGCATGGTTGGTGCGGATGAGCTGGCTTTCGACACACTTTCCTGAGACGCGGTCGATGATGTCGCGATAGACCTCGCCATTACGATAGACCACACCGTTCTCACGCGAGAAGTATTCGTTCTCGGCATGGATGTGGAAGGTATGTGGCTGCTGCTCCGTAGCCCGAAGTTCACCGCACAGGTATTCTTCGTCCGTCCAAAGGCGGAGCTGATAGGTATTCTGGGTATTGTTGCGGAAGCGGTAGTCAATATAGTTGTAAGAGATGCTGGTGCCGGTGCCGAAGGGTATCTGGCGGCCAAAGTCGGGGAAGAGGTCGAGTCCATCGTGGTGATGGTGCTCCGTGATGGTCAGTTCGCTGTGCAATACGAGCCAGTGGATGAGGTTCGACAACTGACACATACCGCCGCCGATGCCCTGTGAGGGTTTGCCCTTGGCGATGGTGAGTCCCTCCTTGTAGCCCTTGCGTTTGGTAGTGCGGCCAATGAGTTTCCATACAGAAAATGTCTCGCCGGGGTGAATCACCAGCCCGTCGATGTGCTTCACCGCCAAGGCCAGGTTCGTAGCCTTGTTCTCCTGCAGCTGCATGTTGACATTGCCCAGACGCCGACGGATGAGCGAGTTGTGGCGATAGACCACCACGGGCAATGAATTCTCCGTCCGCTCTCTGGCGAACTGCGTCTTCCGCAACATGTCCCGAACGTGGCGCTTCAGGATTTCTTTCTCCATCGACAACCGATAGGTGAAGGGCGATATTTCGCAAAACAGTTTCCGTTCCATATCCTTATATTATTGACTATTTGGATGCGAAAATATCATAGTCTTTGTTGTAAGCAGGCGATTGTATCGACAGCAGGTTGAGCACGGAATGGAAAACGTAATGCTGTTCGAGTACTGCTGGCAATTCACCTTCAGGGGCATCCTGAGAGCTTGATGTCTGCTTATACGTTCTGAAACCGTCAGAGGTCCATACCAGGAATGGTATCTCATACTGCACCTTTGGTGCCAGCTTCATGGGGAGGCCGTGCATGAACATCTTGTTTTCTCCCAGTGATTCACCGTGGTCGGAGATAAATATCATGGCACTATGCCAGTCTTTCATCTCACGTAAGGTGTTGATGAGGCTGTTCAGCAGGAAGTCGGTGTAGCGTATGGTGTTGTCGTACGCATTAATCAGCATGCCGATGTTCTTCTCACCTTCTTCTATGTTTTTAGCCACAGGCTTATACACCTCGAATTGCTTGGGATATTTATCGGCGTACTTCGGGCCGTGACTGGTGCTGGTGTGCAGGATAATCAGCACTTTGTCCTTCTTACTGGATTCTATACGTTCACGAAGGCCATAATAGAGGATGTCATCGTAGTCATTACTCTTACCCTGATACAAATCGGAAAGGTCCGTGTCGGTGAGATATTCATCGATATGTATGGGCGGCTCTCCCCAGTTGGATGTACGCCACGACACGTCAACACCAGTCCTGAAGGCATAGTTGGGCAGTAACTCATACAGATCACCGCTGTCCTTAGGCTCAAGGATTGCCTTGGTGCCGGCAGTGGTGTAAGTGGCACATGCCGTAGCCTGATACACTTTCAGTCCTTCTTGCTTGGACAGCAACGGATTGGTATCACGCTGATAGCCGTAGAGCTGGAAGTTGGCTTTACGTGCCGACTCACCGATAACGAGCACCACAACGGCCTTCTCATGGTCTGCAATCGTGCCGTCAGGAAGTTTTATCTCTTCGGCTTGTTCATCCTGATAACTGCTGATGACACGACAAGTATTCACCACATACGACCAGGGTTGTAGCAGTCCGCCCAGTTCCGTATCGTGCTGACTGATCCAAAGTGTCTGGCTGATATTCAGCGATGCAACGAGAAGAATAATAGCGAGAGAACTGCCGCAATAGATACCCAGTTTCTTCGCTTTGCCGATGACCACTGGCTGCATCAGGCAATACAAGGCGGGGAGGACACCAAAGACAGCGATGAACATCCACAGTGACCAACTGAAGAATCCTGAAGCTTCGGAGTATCTGGTATTGAATACGTTCTCGATGGTTGTCGCATTAATGATGGCGCTGTAGGTGATGATGAAATAGACCGCCGTGGCATTGATGATGGCAAAGATTGCCAGCAGAATACGAGCGACTATCCTCAACAGCCACATCGCCAGATAGGTCAACATGAAGTTGAGCGCCAGCATGATAATAACAAGTGACGCCTGCAGAAATATAATCCCGCCTGTACTTTCATTGGTATTCTGAGATACATAATTAAAGAAGGGAATGTTGTATAGCAACAACGTCCCTATGCTCACGATACATGAAAAGGCGAAAAGCGAAATGGGCCGTATCTTTTTCATACTGCAAATCCGTTTATAATCATCTTAAAGTGAAATGCTCTCGATGCGGAGTTTCATCATGCCTGCCGGCACGCGCACCTCGACGACATCACCTACTTTCTTGTTCAGCAGCGCCTGTGCGATGGGTGACTTGATGGAGATCTTTCCTTCACGCAGGTTAGCCTCGTTTGGGCTGGCGATGGTGTAAGTCATTCGGGCATTGGTGGCAAGATTGGTCATCTCCACCTTGCTGAGCAGCTGTACGCTGTCAGTACCCAGTCGCGACATATCGATAACCCGTGCATTGGCAAGCACCTTCTGCTTGAATCGGATGCGTCCCAGCAATCGGGCTTGTTCGCGCTTGGCGGCATGGTATTCGAAGTTCTCGCTGAGATCGCCCTTGTCGCGGGCCTCTGCGATGGCATCCCTTACCTGTGGCAGTTCCACACTCTCCATATGACGTAATTCGGCCACGAGCTTGTCGTAGCCCTCTTGTGACATGTATTCCATGAATCCTCTTTTGTTTTCTGATTAATGGTGCAAAATTACGAATTATTTTCCAAACGGATGCAAGGAAGCGCAAAAAGAGAAAACTTTTCTTAAAAATCGGTGTGTTTTTGGCTCATTGATTGGCAAAAGTGGAGGATTTTCATTATATTTGCAAACAGAAACAAAAGAACAGATTTATGGAAGATAGTGCATTGAACAAGTATCTGGACGAGATAGGGCACAACAACCTGCTCAGTAACGAAGAGGAACGTGAACTCTCGCGGAAGATCAAGCAAGGCGACGATAAAGCGTTGGGACGACTGGTGGAGGCTAACCTGAAGTTTGTGGTTGTCATAGCCCGTCAGTATAAAGGCAATGGCTTGGCGATGGAGGATCTGGTGAGTGAAGGCAACATCGGACTGATGAAGGCTGCCACGAAGTTCGACGGTGAGAAAGGCGTGAGGTTCGTGAATTTCGCTGCCGGGCACATTCGTAGTCAGATTGAAAAGGCTATCTCTCAGCAGGCCGGGCTCTATCAGGTGCCCAAGGATGCGCTGGGTGATCCGACGGCCCACCAGCAGAGCAAGCCGTTGTCTGTGGATGCCCCTCTCGGGCATCGTACGAATACGAGTCTGCTGTCTGTGCTGGTGAATCCTGATGCGCCTATGGCTGACGAACGTGTTCACTCCGAGGCTGTCGAGAATGCCGTTGAATTTGCGCTGCTGTCGTTGAACCAGCGGGAGAGTCAGGTGGTGAACGCCTTCTTTGGCATTACCCAAGAGCGTGAGACGATGGCTGAGATTGCTGAGGATATGGATCTGAAACGTGAACGGGTGCGCCAGATACGAGACAAGGCTGTTCGCAAGCTGCGCAAGGCCTACAAGCAGAAGCTGAAGGATCTGCGGAGATCATAAGATTTTCGGAGCTCATAAGCCTATACAAACAAAAGAAGGGAGCCATCACGGGAGGGCACTGAAAAAGTCCTCCATTTGAAGAGGCGACCTTGATTATTCATTAAAAGCAGATTGCACATAGCCGTTAGATGCGGTTTTGCAATCTGC
>ONCZ01000074.1 GCA_900316445.1 uncultured Prevotellaceae bacterium
AGGATAATCCATGCAGCTTTAACACCTTGGAAGCCCGATTTTTTAGCTGGGGCTGCAGCCTTTGTTGTTGTTGCCATAATTGAATGATTTTAATTTTTTTAGTTATTAAAAATATAAAGTTTAAATTTAATCTGTATCAAATCACCTCGCAAAGGTAACAAAATAAAGTGTGATATTTGACGAATTAATAACTTTTAACTATGAAATTTTCGTTTTATTTTAATTTCGCCACAATCTCCTTGATTCGTTTCATTGCTTCGATGATATTTTCGTCACTCGTTGCATAGCTCATCCGGAAGCATTCAGGGTCGCCGAAAGCGTCGCCTCCGACGGTGGCTACATGCCCCTTTTCGAGCAAATACATCGCAAAGTCAGTGGAGTTGTTGATGGTCGTCTCGCCGTCGCTCTTGCCATAGAAGCTGGAGCACTTCGGGAAGAGGTAGAAGGCACCCTCGGGCACGTTCACCTCCAGACCGGGGATGTCCTTGGCCAGCTTCACGATCAGGTCCCTGCGGCGCTCGAAAGCCTTCCGCATGTCTTCCACGCACTGCTGGTCACTTGTGTAGGCGAACTCTGCCGCCTTCTGACTGACGCTGCACGGACCACTGGTGTACTGACCTTGCAGCTTGTTACAGCCTTTGACGATCCACTCCGGTGCGGCGATGTAGCCGATGCGCCAGCCTGTCATGGCGTATGCCTTCGACACACCGTTGACGATGATGGCGCGCTCCTTCATACCAGGGAACTGGGCAATCGACTCGTGCTTGCCGATATAGTTAATGTGCTCGTAGATCTCGTCTGCCAGCACAAACAGGTCTTCATGCTTGAGGATGACGTCGGCCAATGCCTTCAATTCGTCTTTGCTGTATACGCTGCCCGTCGGGTTGCTGGGCGAACAGAGGATGAGCATCCTGGTCTTCGGGGTGATGGCAGCCTCCAGTTGCTCGGCAGTCATCTTGAAGTTCTGTTCGAAGCCGGCCTCCACGAATACGGGCTTGCCGCCTGTCAGGAGCACCATCTGCGGGTAGCTCACCCAGTAGGGGGCAGGGATGATCACTTCCTCTCCATCGTCCACCAGCGCCATCACCGTGTTGCACACACTCTGCTTGGCACCGTTGGATACGAGGATCTCGTCGGGTGAGTAGTGCAGGTGGTTCTCACGCTCCAGTTTTCGGGCGATGGCCTGACGCAGGAAGGGGTAACCGGGTACGGGCGAGTACTTCGAGTAGTTCTCGTCGATGGCGATCTTGGCCTCCTGCTTGATATGGTCGGGGGTGTTGAAGTCAGGTTCGCCGACGCTCATATTGATGACGTCGATACCCTGAGCCTTCATCTCAGAGCTCTTCTGTGACATAGCCAGCGTGGCTGATGGTGCCAGACGCTGTAATCGATTGGATAGTTTTGCCATTGGTTTCTAAATTTGGATGCAAAAGTACCAATTTTTGGGGAGTTAAAGGAGTTAAAGGAGTTAAAAGGAGTTAAAGACTATACTTTTTTCACTTTTCACTCTTATCTTCTCACTTTTTACTTCAAATGCAGGGTATGTCCCATGCGGTTCTTTTTCGTTTCGAGATAGCGCAGGTTGTAGGGGTTAGGTGTCACCTCGATGGGCACATTCTCGACGATTTCCAGCCCGTAAGCCTCGAGGCCGACGCGCTTCACGGGGTTGTTTGTCAGCAACCGCATCTTATGCACACCTAAGTGTCGCAGCATCTGTGCTCCACAGCCGTAGTCACGTTCATCGGGCTTGAAACCCAAGTGGACGTTGGCATCTACGGTGTCGAGACCTTCTTCCTGCAGTTTATAGGCGGCGATCTTGTTCATCAGTCCGATGCCGCGGCCCTCTTGTTGCATATAGATCACCACGCCCTTGCCTTCTTTCTCGATGGCCTGCATGGCCTTGTGCAGCTGTTCGCCGCAGTCGCAGCGCTTCGAACCGAGGATGTCGCCTGTCATGCAGGAGGAATGTACACGCACCAGCACAGGCTCGTCTTCGCGCCACTCGCCCTTGATGAGTGCCATGTGTTCCAGACCATTGCTCTTCTGGCGGAAGGGCACGAGTCGGAAGTGACCGTAGTCCGTAGGCATCTCTACTTCTTCGCCGACTTCTATCAGCGACTCTTTCCTGAGACGATAGGCGATCATATCCTTGATGCTGATGATTTTCAGGTTCCACTCTTTGGCAAAGGCCATGAGTTCAGGCAGACGGGCCATCGAGCCGTCTTCGTTCATGATCTCCATCAGGGCACCGGCAGGGTAGAGGCCTGCCATTCGGCAGAGATCGATGGCGGCTTCGGTATGTCCACTGCGACGCAGCACACCGTTGTCCTGGGCATAGAGCGGACAGATGTGTCCCGGGCGCCCGAAAGTCTCAGGTTTTGAAGTGGGGTCGGCGAGTGCCTTGATGGTCTCTGCACGGTCGTGGGCTGAGACACCGGTGGTACAGCCTTCGAGTTTGTCGACGGTGACGGTGAAGGGCGTACCCAGCACCGAGGTGTTGTCTTGCACCTGATGGGGCAGGTCGAGCTCCTTGCAACGGTCGAGTGTGATGGGGGCGCAGAGCACACCGCGAGCGTGGATTAGCATGAAGTTCACCTTCTCTGCCGTCACCTTCTCTGCAGCGATGATCAGGTCACCTTCGTTCTCGCGGTCTTCGTCGTCAACGACAATGACGAACTTTCCCTGCCGGAAGTCTGTCAGCGCCTCCTCAATCGTATTTAATTTCAGTTGTTCCATTCTTACACCTTATTTATATATATTATGTATTGCATTTCTCGGCTTGCGAGTCACCCAGTTCGATGACACGGGGGATGAGTTTATTGTTGACGCGGATGATGTGCTGCAGGTCACGATAGAGACGGATGCGGAAGCGAATCATGCGGATATAGAAGAACAGTCCCGTAGGCAGGAAGAGTCCCGTGATCGCGTTCAGCCATTTGCGCTGGAAGGGGCGCGTATGGGCATGGGTGGCAATGACGGGGAATTGGTTGATTTTCATCAGCACGTAGTTGTTCCTCGTGTACGAGAGGTCCTCGATGGCCGTTTCGAGCACAAAGTTGATAGATTCGATATCGTGGTCGTCGCCAGAGTGGAAGAACACCTTGATGGGATTCGGCCAGCGCAACAGATGGTGCTGTTCTCCGTAGCGCTCGATGGCGATGCTGACATTCCTGAGCATCTCGGCATCGGTCAGATACTTGGGATCCTCAATGATGACATCCTTGCGAGTGATGTTACGCTTGGTGCGCAGACCCAATATACGGCTGAGTATTTCTTTGTACAGATTGATATTGAACACCACCGAGTCTTTATTAGCCTTATAGGTGAAGAAGGCGGCAATGGGTGCGAGGGCCCATGTCGAGATGGTCATGCCGAAGCCGACGGTCCATTGCCCTTCGCGTGCCATCCTGAAACCTGTGTTGTCGAAGATATAGTAGATGATGAACACCAGCACCGACACGATGACGGGCACGCCGAGGCCGCCTTTGCGGATGATGGCGCCCAGCGGTGCGCCGATGAAGAAGAAGATCAGGCACGAAAGTGACAGGGTGAACTTCTTGATAGCCTCCAGCTGGTGGTGATGATAGTATCGGTGCAGGCTGCGGGCGTAATCTGCCTTCATCTCCACGTCCATCTTCACCGACTGCACACTGGCTAAGGCACTCTTTACGGCACTTTGACGGTCGATAGGCGACTGTCGCTCGTAGATGCTGTCGAAGGTTGTCTTGTCGGTAGCCAACTGTTTCATGATCTTCACCGAGTCTTCGGCGCTTACCGTTGGCAGACGCAAACCGTAGCGCTTGGCTTCGGTGTAGAACGAATAACCCACGCTGTCGTTATGTTCCTTGATGGAGTCAATGTCATGCAGTAGTTTGGTCAATGGCTTCATACGGGCATCGCCTGCCACATCGGCCATATCTGCCAGATTCAGGCCACTGTCGAAGTCGAGCACGATGCGCTTTGTCGAGAAGGTCTCACGGCGATAGGGGATATTGGCACTGTTGGCGAGATCCTGCGAACGCATGTTCTCAAACCACTCGCCGCTATAGAGCGTCAACACCAGGTGCTTCTTCTCTTCCGTCGTCTGCATCATGCCGGAGTCGGCGAGGATGATGGCCTGGTCTTCGTAACTGCCTGTCTGACGGTAGATCATGATGCCATAGAGCTTACCCGTCGTCAGGTCTTTCTTCTGCACGTAGATGTTCGAACCTGGCAAACCGTCGTAGAACACACCCTCTGGAATCTCGAGTTCCGGACTCTTGTGTTTCACAGAGACAAGCAGTTGGTAGAACGACAGGTTGGCCTTCGGACCGATCACGTCCTGGAAATAGTAGGAGATGCACGAGATCAACAGGACGATGACGATCAACGGACGGAATGTCTGCATCAGTGAGATTCCCGCTGCCTTGATGGCTGTCAGCTCCGAACTCTCACCCAGATTGCCAAAGGCAATCAGCGACGAGAGCAAAATGGCCAGAGGGAAAGCCTGCGGCATCAGCATCAGTCCCATGTACCAGAAGAACTGCGCCATGATTTCGAGCGACAGTCCCTTGCCAATCAGTTCATCGACATAGCGCCACAGGAACTGCATCATCAGCACAAACTGGCAGATGAAGAACGTACCAAAGAACAGCAGCCCGAACTGCTTAATAATAAATATGTAGAGTTTCTTAATTCTCAATTCTCAATTCTCAATTAGTTACAGTCCGCTGGCACGGTGCAGCCTGTCGAGGTTGCTCTCCCATAAGATCCTCAGACCGTCGGCATCGTCATCTTCGGCGAAGTCGGTGATCAGCAGGGTCAGGTGGTTCGTCAGCTCGCTCTTTCCGATGCGCATCTCCCAGTAACTGTCTTCGTCGCCCTCGATCTCGTCATCCTCCCATTTCAGACGGATGTGGTCGTACTTCACATACTCTATCAACTGCGCCTTGCGCACATCCTGTTCCGTCCAGGGTTCTCCCCAGGTGAAGATGAACTCGCCGTCACGCTCTTCCACGTGGTCTGCCAGCCAGCGTTCCAGCCCGTGGGTACTGCTGATCTGCTCCCACACGATGTTGTGAGACTTCGTCGTCAGGGGGTATTCGATGTCGATTCGTTGCTTTCCCATACGCTTCCGGTAAGTACTTGTTGTTGTTTTCGATCGTTTATTTCGGCACAAAAGTACGAATTTTCTGCGGAAATACAAAATATTTCTCGAAAAATTTTGTTAGTTCCGGAAAAAGTAGTACCTTTGCACCCGCTTAACAAAACAGATGATGGCGGGATAGCTCAGCTGGTTAGAGCGCATGATTCATAATCATGAGGTCGCCGGTTCAATCCCGGCTCCCGCTACATTGAAAACCAACGAGTTACAGAGATGTGGCTCGTTTTTGTTTTGTACTTGGTGAAATTCAGGTGAAATTCGCGGCGAAAAAGTATGCTTGTGAAATTCGGTGCAACGCTTCGCAACATCATGGCATTTCTTGCAAATTCAACGGCATAGATGTACTCGTAGTTGGTGAAGCTAATGTCCCAGGCTCTCTAATACATCAGCATGATTCGCTTGTCGAAGTCGGAGGCCTTGCCGTCTATGCCATAGATTTTCTTCAGCAGGCGGCTGCGGGTGAGTGACACTTCGGGGAAGCGACAGCCGACGAGGACGGCAATGTCCTTGGGCTTGAACATCAGACGGGTAAGGAGGCATATCCTGAGTTCGCGCTCGCTGATGTTGTAGTTGCGCAGCATCACATAGAGTTTGGGGAGCCTGCTCTTGGCAAATCTCATCAGCCTGTCCCAGTCCTTGCCCGATGGCTCTTCCGTGACGTTCTTCAGATAATGGCTGAAATCATCTTTCACCGAGGCATTTTGTATCTCATCCTCCAGGACGGCAATGTCCTTGATGATCATGTCGCGCTCATACTCGGCCACGCGCTCCTGTAACTCTGCGATTGACTGCTCGCGCTTTCCTATTTCAGCGTCCAGTTCTTTCTTCTTGCGCTCCAGCAGGTCGTCCTTGCTTTCCAACAATGATTGTTTTTCTTCCAGCAGCGCGTTCATCTCTTCCATTTCCCGTTGCAGCAGCGTCTTTTCTGTTTCGTAACGCTCTTGCATCATGGCGATTTTCTTCTGCACGGTTCGTTTCTTTCTCCTATATATAAATAATGTGGAACATACCAGAGCAACAAGAATGACGAAGGTTCCAAACAGCCACCTTTGCAATGTCGCCGTTTGCCTGGCGCTTTTCAGAGCCGCCTCCTGATGCCTGCTGTAATTGTATAGGGCCTGTTGGCTTATCAGTTTCCCTGCCACGTCTTTCTGATATGAAGAGTCGTTGACTTCGTATGCCAACAAAGCATATTTTGCCGTGGAGTCTGCCGGGCCGATTTTGTCATAGAGCAGACTCAATCCGCGGTAGCCCCCATTCAGTGTGTTGAGGTCATCCTTGTATTTCAGACATTTGCGAAACATAACTTCCGCTGAGTCCGTCTCACCCACGCTCAGAAAGTACATCCCCTTGAATTCGTAATAGATTTCCTTTCCAGCCACTATTTCGCCGTCATGGAAGTAGCCAGACTCGTTTTCGTACATTGCTATGCGCTCACGAGCTTTGTCTATGCGCCCTTGCCGGACTAAATATCTAAGGCCGTAGCCGGAAATCTGAGCTGCATATTGACGATGCCCGCGCGCTATGAACATATTGATACAGGAGTCAACGATGAGTTCTGCCGAGTCCGCTTTATTACCGTACAGATATGTTGGGGCTTTCAAGCTGAGGATTGTTATAGCATCCACTGTGTCGCCAGCAAGCAGGGCGTAGCGGCGAGCAATGTCCAGTTCTTGGATGACGTTATCAACCAAAGTCTGTTCCTCCAGTAAACTTGCCATTTGCCCATGTATATGAGAAAGCATTATATATGATTTTTCGTTTGCTTCTTCATAGTTTGTGGCTTCATTTAGGTATTTCATCGCCGTTGGCGCATCGCCCAAATCACGATATACGGCAGCCAGCACGTAGTTGGCCGTCATTTTCTCGCGGTCAGAGCCGTGGCGGTCGTAGTATTCCGCCACTTCTTTCATCGTGCTGTCGGAAGTGAACTCCACATAGCCCTTGTTCATCGCCTTGCCATAGAGCAGGTGGAATCTCATTCTCTGTGTTCGGGACATTTCCGGGAGTTGCGGTCTCAGGCTGTCGAGTATCGCCAGCGACACCGTTGCATCGTCCTGACATGCTTCCATGATGCTGTCGGCCCGGTTCATCGTCGTGTCAAACCCATTAGACTGCCCACATCCAATCAGAGCAAGCATCATTAAGAGGTATAATATTCTGTTCATTTGCTTCTGCTTTGTTGTAATTATGGGTGCAAAGTTAGCCAAAAATCAGCGATTGCAGCCGTAAATGCCGAAGAAATAATTTTCAATAATTTCAAAAATCCGTCGTAACACGATGATTTTCAGCCTTGTTTTGCTTTGGCTGATAATTATCGAAAATTCTCATTTCCTCCTTTCTTTGGCTGCTTTGGGGCTTATTTCTAATTTTGCAATCGGTTTAATTTCTAATTCAAAAAGCAAAGAAAGAACTGTACTGCTTATGTATAGCATGACTGACTACGCCTACAATGGGCTACTCTATCTGAACAACGTTGTGAGGCCGCACCACAAGCGGCTCTCGCAACTGATGATTTACTCGACCACGGCGTGTCAGTCGAAGTGCAAGCATTGTAACATCTGGCAGAAACGGCCAGTAGAGCATCTTTCGCTCGAAGACATCCAGCGAATCATGCAGAGCCGGTGCGTGACGCGGAGAACCACCGTAGGACTGGAGGGCGGCGAGTTTATCCTGCACCCGCAGGCTGAGGAAATCATGGCTTGGTTTCGTGAGCATCACCCCAATTATACGCTGCTATCAAACTGTCTCGCGCCCCGTCGTGTCATAGATGCCGTCCGTCTCTATCAGCCCCGACATCTATACGTCTCTCTCGACGGTGGCCGCGAGACATACCAACGAATGAGAGGGCAAGACGGCTACGACCGTGTAATTGAGGTGGTGGAAGCCCTCAAAGATGAAGTGCCCCTGTCGCTGATGTTCTGTCTGTCGCCGTGGAACACGTTCGAAGATATGGCGTTTGTCATTGATGTAGCCAAGCATTATGGAATTGACATTCGCATTGGCATCTACGGCACGATGGCCTTCTTCGACACAACGAGCGAACTGCTGATGGCTTCGGATTTTGTGAAACAGATTCCCCAAAGCATCCACGACACGCAGGAGAACTACGACTTCGTTGCACTCTATGACGAATGGCGCAACGGGCATCTGCGGCTTCGCTGCCAGAGCATCATGAGTTGTCTTGTGGTGCATAGCAACGGGGACGTTCCGCTCTGCCAGAATCTTGACGTGGTGCTGGGGAATATCCACGAGCAATCGCTCGACGAGATTTTCAACGGCGCATCGGCCTGTCAGACGCAATGCCAGTATTCCAAGGACTGCAATGAGTGCTGGATAAATTTTCATCGCAAGTACGACATCATCCTTGTGCGCAACTTCGAGCGGCTGCTGCCCAAGTGGCTCATTGAGAAGTTTTACGGCCCGTATCAGTGGACGGCAGACCCACGGACAACTTATCGCAAACATCTAAAAGCAATACAATGATACAGGCACTCATCAACCGATACAAACGGATGCGCACGGAGCGATTTCTGTGCCAAACGTACCAATATCAATATGCCTTCATCGGCATGGGCCAGCACTCACTGACCAATCTCTATCCTGTGTTGCATTACCTCGGCGTACCGCTTAAATACATCTGCGTGACCTCAGAGCGTAAGGCACGGCTGATAGAGCAGAAGTTTCCTGGTGTGAAATCCACGACCTCGTTCGACGAAATTCTGAACGATGAAACCATTAAGGGCGTTTTCGTTTCAGCCTCCCCGTCGTCTCATTTCTCCATAGCCTCACAAGTCCTCCGCAGCAGTAAATCGCTTTTCATTGAGAAACCGCCCTGCCAGTCGTTAGAGGAACTTGACCAGCTGATAGACTTGCAGCGACTTTATGGCTCTCACGTCGCAATAGTCGGCCTGCAAAAACGCTATGCCCCTGCCGTCCAACTGCTGAAGAAGCGGCTCAACAAGGAGCGCCTAATCAATTATGATTTGCATTACCTCGCTGGTTCCTATCCTGAGGGCGATGCCCTGTTCGACCTCTACATCCATCCTCTCGACCTCGTTTGCTATCTGTTTGGTAAGCCTGAGGTAACCGCCTTCCAACAGATAGCAAAGGACTCCTACCTCCTTATGCTCCAGCATCCGCACATCGTCGGAACGCTGGAACTATCTACAGCCTACACATGGACTGATGCCGAAGAATCCTTGAAAGTCTGCACCCATTCTGGTATCTACAATCTCCTGCAAATGGAAAAACTGACTTTCTCGCCCAAATCATCCTCTCTTTTGGGAATTCCCATAGAGAAAATCAAGTCTCATCACAAGACGGTCGAATATCTATACACTCGTAACAATTTCGCCCCCATCCTCACCAACAACCAAGTCTATTCGCAGGGCTACTTTAACGAGATTTCCGCTTTCGTAGATTCGGTGGAGTACAGGGTGGACAATGTGCTTACAAGTCTGCAATCAATCAGAGACACTTACCAGTTAATATCAACCCTCAAAAACAGATAGCGTATGAAAACAAGAGCCATTATCACTGCAATTATTGCAGCAGCAAGTATCAGTTCTTTGCAGAGCAAAGCGGCAAAGCCGAGCGCGTCAGCGGCCCAGGAACTGCTAACCGATGGCAAAGTGTGGAACTGCGTACAGCGTATGTATAACGACCAAACTGGCGAATACGACCGCCCGTTCACAATCACCGTTGTTGGTGATACCATCGTCGGTGACGTGAAATGTAAGCGACTCGAACAGTTCTGGAATGATGACACGGCAACCCTTTCCCACTTCGCTGCCCTCGAAAGAGATGCCCGCGTGTATCTCGTAATTGATGAAGAACAAAGGGAGTTTCTTAACTTCGACCTCTCCGTCGGTGACATTGACGGCTGTGCAGGGCGTGTCATTTCCGTTGACAAGGTAGTTGTCAATGGAATAAGCCGTAAGCGCATCACTATCGACCGTAGCGGTCATCTGCAATACCTTGTTGAGGGCATCGGGCTGAGTGATGATTATCTTCGGTACTATGAACAAAACTCTTTCTACAATGTCGTCCAGTCTGTCATAGAGGAAGGAATGTGTGTATTCGCCGCCCGTGACTTCAAGTCTGGCACTGCTGGAATACATCCCACCGATGCAGCCACTGGAAGCCATACCTGCCTATCATTTGACCTGCTGGGTAGGCCCATCAGTAGTGAAACCAACAAGGCGGTAGTCATCAAAAATGGCAAGAAATACCTATTAAAACCATCAAAGTAACCATTGTGTGTCGAATGAAATCAATGAAGATTTGGAGGCTCGCCTTTGCGATGTTTGCTACCACTGTAACATTGGTGGGGCAGGCACAAGACGTGAACACGTGCCAATCAATTGCCGAGCGCATTCTGACTGCTGCGCAAAACCATTCGTCTGACGGCATAGACGAACTGTTGGCACCAGAATTCCATTTCTCCGCCATCAAACAGCCGATAGCGGGCAAAGTGCTGAAACAGATTATAGCCCAAATGCCCACCATAACGGGGTGGAAACGGTCGAATGTTGAGCGGGATAGTACGGGGTTGACCTTGCGTTACATCTGGACAGAATCCGACAGCACAACCACGGAGGCGACATTTCTTTTTAATGCCGACAATATGGTGGTCGAAGCGAATTTGCTGAACGCAGAGGTATCTATTAGGCGTGCCACCCCGACGGCCAGTGTACCATCAGGAGTGAACATAGCGCGAGTGCCTATAGAGCGTCATGGCGGGCTGCCCATCGTCACCGTTACCATCGACGGAAAACCATGCAACATGTTCTTTGATACAGGTGCGCCCGGCGTCATTCTCAACAGCAAGTATTTCGACCACAACATCGACGGAGAAGTGATGGGCGGTGGCGGTCGAGGTGCCGTCGGCAAAGGTGCAGCCAGTGGTATGCACCATGTAGAATCGATGGATATGGGTGGCATTTCGCTCACAGATACGGACATCATGCTTTCAGACTTGAGCAATCTGGAGACCGTCGGCGTGGAGGTGCATGGCATCTTGGGGCAGAGTTACTACAAGGACTTTGACGTGCTGTTTGACTTCAAGGGCAGTGAGATTGTTCTGCTGAATCCAGACACTACCCACCAATGGCTGCTGAGCGAGGGCTACCACTGCCAGACGGTGAATGGCGTGATGAAAGGCCATCTGCTGACCTTCGACTGTCAAGTGGGCGGTGTGTCCGTCGTGCTGGCATTCGACAGCGGGGCACAGACCAACCTACTCGCCAGCGATTGGCCCCAACTGCATCCGTCATCGGTTAAGGGAATTAAGAAAGCCCATCTCACAGGATATGGCGAAGGACGGGCATCGGTGACAAAGGGCAAAACCACTCTTTTACTTGGTGGGCGCACGTTCAAGAAACTGCAAACGACCTTCTCCGAGGTGTCTCATTTCAAAGAGAGCAAGGGCATTGACGGCCTCTTCGGTTGCGAGGTGCTTTCCAAGCAAAAAATACTCATTTCTTATAAACGCCAAGAATTGATACTGATAGATTAAAGCCATAAGACACACATGAAAACAAAGAAGATTTTGGGATTCGTCTTTGCAATGCTTGCTGTCCTCTCCCTCTCCTCTTGCAGCAGCGAAGAGGACAACGAGGACAAAGTGGAACAAGTGACTATTTATGTGTCTGAAGAGCCTGGAGTTTACTATGACATGTGGCTCGACCCAGAAAAAGAAAACCCTATTGAAGGGATGCAGATTTGGGAGAATAAGACCCAAACTTGGCAGATTGTGAGTTTCTATGCCATAAAAGGCTTTACCTATGAGTGTGGTAATGAGTACGAACTATTGGTAAAGAAAACAACCCTTGCCACCCCGCCACATGTCAGGTACGAACTCATCCGCATTATATCTCAAAGAAAAGTAGAATAATCATAAAAGGGATGTGCATCACATTGCCCAATTGACGGTTCAAACATAACGATATGAGAACAATGAAGATTGGGAGAATCATGTTTTTGGTGCTTGCTGCTTTCTCCATCGCCTCTTGCAGCAGCGATAATGACAACGAGGACAAAGTGGAACAGGTGACGCTCTATGTTTCAGCAGAAACTGGAACTTATCAGAATGTCCCAGACAACAATTATGTTGAAGGTATGCAGATTAAGGAGACAGGTGCAGCCCATTGGATGTGCGTCAGCTTCATGGAAATCACAGGCTTCACTTACGAGCGTGGCAACGAGTACGAACTACTGGTGAAGAAAACAACGCTTGCCAATCCCCCGCAGGATTCAGGAAATGTCAGGTACGAACTCATCCGTATTGTCTCACAAAGGGCGGTCGAATGAATCTCGTCAGTCTGTGATGAACAATGCGATGAACCTGAGTCGAATTTTTCGCAGCCTAAAACGAGCCAGTCGGTATAATCTATCGACTAGCTCGTTTTGACGTATGCATTACATGTGAAATCCCCGGCTTCGACTTTGCTTGTGTTCTTCCTTCATGTCCTGAACGATATAAGATAGTTGGCCCTTTACACGCTCACACTCATCGGCTTTCAAAAAGGGGTGCGAGGCATTAAGTACTGCGTTTGCTGCTTCATCCTTATCAGGCTGATTATTCATGTAGCGTCTAACATCGCATTCCTGACGATAGCTGAAACTACGATAGCCAGACTGAACATAATCGATAACAGCCTTTACGGCACCTCTCAGCAATTCAGAGAGGGTTGAAAGATAATGCCCAAGTCGCTCGCAATAGTCATTGATGATGCTCTCTTTTTGTCGGATGATTCTATCTTTCTCTTGATTGTCTTGCTGATGACGGAACACCTCACCCTTTAACTTGGTCTGAAGTCCTTCGATTATCTTGTCTTTCTCAGCGAGTTGTTGGCTCTGTTTATCCCGTTCTGCTTCCAGGACTTGCTGATATTTCCGTTGTAGGGCTACCTTATACTTTGGCAGTTCCTCTTTTAGGCGCTTGTTCTCTTTTTCCATATTAGCATACTTGCCCTTTCCAAAGAAATTGGCCATTCCAGACTTAATGGCATTCCCATTTTCAGCGTTGAGTCTGTCGCGTTTTTCAGCAATATCTGCGTCAAGCTTCTCACTCTGTTTTTTCTGTTGGGATAGAATATAGTCGTTACGCTCCAGATGCTCGGCTCCTGTCTCTGACTTTCGCTTGCCTCGTTCCATCTCCAATGTCTCAGCTGCCATGTCCTGTAGCTCTTCCATGTCTTTCTTGCCGAGTTTGAAGGACTTTCCCGTTTCATGGTTCATCCAATCCCAGATGATATGTGCATGAAGATTGGGTTGCCAGGTTGAAGGATCATCAGGGTTGGTATAGTGCCCCTCATCTTTGTGGATATGTATCTGGATGGCTCTGACTCCCCATCTTTGATGCACCTTCTTTGTGTACTTCTGGAGATCGGCTATTGTGGTGTCAGGCTTGATGTTGACAACACTCTCACGGATGGGACTGCTGCCGTTACGCTCTTTCGGTTTACCATTCTTACCAATGACAGTTACCTTCTTCTCCTGCATGGCTCGGCCAGTCTTCTGTTTCACCATAGCTTTGATGGCATCATAGTGCTGCTGGAGGGTGACACCCTTCAAGTCGGGTATCACATACGATTCATTGTTATGACTCAGTTCGGTACGCACATACAAAGTGCGTGGGTTCAGCGAGGCGATATAATCAGCGTCCCGTCTGTTATGACGTTCACTCTGCTCGATGTTGCAGGGCTTTACGTGGTCGGATGCTTTTGCTGTTGTACTCATATCAAATTACGATTTTATGTTTTTATGATTTTATGAAAATATGAATTTATGTAATTACTGTTTTACTGTAATTCAGAAATTTGTAGTATCTGTATTTCATCCATTAGGGGGTATCGGGGTGGAAACCCTGATTGGAGGGTGCAGGGAGAGAGTCACTTCCTGCTCAGGGTTCTTAGGGGCAGATGCCACTGAGCGGGGCGGTCAAGGGGGAGGGTCACCCCCTTGCGAGGTTCCATAGGGCA
>ONCZ01000076.1 GCA_900316445.1 uncultured Prevotellaceae bacterium
CCGCTGGGCAGGGTCTTCACACCCTCCTTCTTGGCATTCTCAGCGAGGAACTTCTCACCAGCCTCCTTGTTCGGGCCATAGGTCTTCTCCATCTGCTTGGCCTTGATCTCACGCATCAGACGCTCGGCAATCACCTGGGCAGAGTCAACCGTCATCAGACCCTTCTTGCCTGTCGTGGCAGCCACGAAACCAGCCATAAAGTTCTTCAGAGAGATGGTCTTCGTAGAGTCATCACCAAACAGCTGGAAGTTGATGCCCTTCACCATACGGTTGGAAATCTGCTGACCAATCTGGATACCGGCATAGTAAGCAGCCTTCTTCTTGTTGTCACCGGCATTGGCACCCTCGTTGAGACCCTTGATGAACTCGGCCATATAGGTCGTGTCAACATCCATGCTTCCTACGAGGTACTCTTTCAGACCCTGGGTCTGAGCCATACCGATTGCATAACTCATCGTGTCGATGTCACTCTTCAGGTTGGCCTTCGGAGTGCCGTTGCCACATGACGAAATCATAATGGCAGCTACTGCTGCAATTGCAGCGAATGTAAACTTCTTCATATTACTATAAATATTTAATTTTTAATCTTTGAATTTTTTAATTTTATACCACCTGGATCAACTCCACGTCGAAGATCAGGGCTGCAAACGGGGGAATCTGTGCACCGGCACCACCCTCGCCATAGGCCAGACGATAGGGGATGAAGAAACGGTACTTCGCGCCCTCCTGCATCAGCTGCAGACCCTCTGTCCAACCAGCGATGACCTGCTGCAAGGGGAAGGTGGCAGGCTCGCCACGCTTGTAACTGCTGTCGAAAACGGTACCATCGATGAGTGTACCCTCGTAGTGGCACATCACCGTATCCTTGGCTGTGGGCTTCTTGCCGTTACCCTCTTTCAGCACCTGATACTGCAGGCCGCTGGGCAGAGTGATGACCTCTGACTTCTTGGCATTCTCGGCGAGATACTTCTCACCAGCCTCCTTATGCACCTTACCCTGTTCGGCACGCTCAGCCTGGAGCTTCTGCTCCTGCTTCTTGAAATAGTCCTGTACTATCACCTGGGCCTCACGATGAGACACCTGCAACTCCTTGCCCTCAAGCACGTCCTTGATGGCCTGAGCGAAGTCTTCGGCACTAATGTCCTGGGCACCCATCTGTGCCAGTTGCTGGCCGATACCAAGGCCCAAAGCATAACTTAACTTATCCATTCTTTCTATATATTAATAATGTGTACTCTCAAAAATCGGCTGCAAAGGTACAACCTTTTGGGGAGTTAAAGGAGTTAAAGGAGTTAAAAGGAGTTAAAGGACATCACCTTTTTATCTGGAATGCGTATATTTGCACTAAAATTGTAAATCGTAAATCAGTAAATCGTAAATAATATGATGAAAAAGATTGTTGTATTGACTGGTGCCGGCATGTCGGTGGAGAGTGGTCTGAAGACCTTCCGCGATGCCGACGGACTTTGGGAGAACTATCCCGTGTCGAAGGTGGCCACCCACGAAGGCTGGGAGGCTGATCCTACGCTTGTGACGAACTTCTACAACATGCTCCGTAAGAAGTGCTGGGGCGTGCAGCCTAACGAGGGTCACAAACTCGTGGCGAAACTGGAGGAACAGTATAACGTGACGGTGGTGACGCAGAATGTGGACAACCTGCACGAGATGGCAGGTTCCTCGAAGGTGATCCACCTGCATGGCGAACTGATGAAGGTCTGTTCGAGTTATAATGTCGATGATCCCCGTTATCAGATCCAGCTCACGCCAGAGAACTGTGAGATTGAACCTGGTACGAAGGCTGGTGACGGTTCGCTGTTGCGTCCTTACATCGTGTTCTTCGGCGAGGCTGTGCCCAACATCACCATTGCCGCAGAGGAAGTTCAGGAGGCTGATATACTTGTAATCATCGGCACGTCGCTGGTGGTCTATCCTGCCGCAGGTCTGTTGCACTACGCCCGTCCTGGTGTGCCTGTCTATCTCATCGACCCGAACCCCATCAATGCGGGCAGTCGTGTCACACAGATCCAGAAGGGCGCCTCAGAAGGTATGAAAGAACTGATGAAAATCTTGATGCCACAAGTGTAATTGTTTCTCCCCCTGAGTAGGGGGAGTCAGAGGGGGTCTGAGCAAGGGCAGATTCTGAGGCTGATCAGACCACCCCTAACCCCTCCTACTCAGGAGGGGAAATAAAATCCGTGAAATTCGTGTAATCCGTTGTTGATTTATCCTCTGTCTTTGCGGATGAGTTCGAGCAGTTTTTCGACTGCCTCGGCCTCTGGGATGCTTTTCTCGACACAGGTCTTGCCCTTGTAGAGCGAGATCTTTCCACGTCCTGCACCTACATAGCCATAGTCAGCATCCGCCATCTCACCAGGACCATTGACGATACAGCCCATAATACCGATCTTCAGACCCACAAGGTCTTTCGTGGCGGCCTTGATCTTGGCGATGGTTTCCTGAAGGTTGTAGAGTGTACGGCCACAGCCTGGGCAGGAGATGTACTCCGTCTTGGTGAACTTCACCCTTGCTGCTTGTAAGATGGCATCGGCGAGTTCAACAAGACGAGCCTCTTCGAAGGAAACATTGCGAATAACCAATTTCGTAGCCTTCTTGTCTATCAGTAAGGCACCGACGGCCATAGCAGCCTTGAGTTGCAGCGTTTCCCAATCTTGACATAAGATATTGAGGGTGATGGTATCGTCCTTGATACTCGCCTCAGCCTCCTCACGCAGACGGCAGCACTCAGGAATGAGATCTACGAGTTTGCGGGCGACAGGAATCTCACACTCAGGCTCCTCAGAGAGAGATACGCGGATGGTGTCGCCGATACCCTCTGTCAGCAGGGCACCTATGCCCACAGCCGACTTGATACGGCCATCCTCACCTTCACCAGCCTCCGTGACACCCAGATGCAAAGGATAATGCATATCCTCCTTATCCATTGCCTGCACCAGCAGACGGACAGTGGTCACCATCACCACCGTATTCGATGCCTTGATGGAGATGACTACATCATTGAACTGCTCACGCTTGAAAATCCGCAGGAACTCCAGACAACTCTCCACGATGCCCTCTGGCGTGTCGCCATAACGGGACATAATACGATCCGAAAGTGAACCGTGGTTCACACCGATACGTACAGCAGTATGATGTTCCTTACAGATATTCAGGAATGGCACCAGTTGGCGCTCTATCTTCTCCAACTCAGCGGCATACTCCTCATCGGTGTACTCCAGATGCTTAAACGTACGACCGGGATCCACATAGTTGCCCGGGTTGATACGCACCTTCTCACAATAGAGGGCTGCCACATCAGCGGTATGAGCCGTGAAATGGACATCTGCCACCAACGGCTGGTTATATCCCTCTGCCTTCAGACGAGCGGAGATGTTCTTCATATTCTCTGCCTCACGTGTGCCCTGTGTGGTGAAACGCACCAGTTCGCCACCAGCATCGATGATACGCTTTGCCTGTGCCACACAGCCCTCGGTATCGTTAGTGTCCACCGTCGCCATCGACTGGATGCGGATGGGATTCTCTCCTCCAATGCCGATATTCCCTACACGAGCCTCAGTTGATAGTCTTCGTTTGTACATACTCTTTTCTTTTTTGTTTATAGTTTATTTTATAGTTTATAGATGATTACTTCTATAGACTTCAGATTCACAATCTGCAGAGAATTGGTTCTGGGCTTGCCAGGTTATCATCTATAAACTATAAACTTTAAACTATCAACTAATTACACTTAAAATTATACTTCACCTGCGAGAGTTCTTCGTTGGCCTTCTCGATCTTCACACGCAGGCTGCCCTTATAGACAGCCAGGCGCTGAGCCAATTCAGCATCGTAGAGCGACATCATCTCCACAGCGAGGATGGCGGCATTCTGGGCACCATTCACGCCGACCGTTGCCACAGGGATGCCTGGAGGCATCTGGACGATGGAGAGCAGGGCATCGAGACCGTCGAGCATACCCTTGATGGGGACACCGATGACAGGCAGTGTCGTCGAGGCGGCAATCACACCAGGCAGGGCGGCTGCCATACCGGCACCTGCGATAATCACCTTCACCCCACGGTCCTTGGCGGTCTGTGCAAACTGTTCCACGGCATCAGGGGTACGATGGGCAGAGAGGGCATTCACTTCAAAAGGCACCTGCAACTCGTCGAGCAGCTTGCAGGCTTTTTCCATAACGGGCAGGTCACTGGTGCTGCCCATAATAATACTTACTAATGGCTTCATATTTTGACTTTATGTATTTTACGACAAATTATTAATTTTACGACAACTATGACAACTTAGACAACTATTTCGGACAAAGTCCTTTTTCTTCCCGCAGACGGCAGTCGCCGTCGTAGGCAAAAGTTGTTTTGGTTGTCATCGTTGTCGTTATTATAATCATTGTAGTCTATTATAAGTAGACGAGGCCGAGGATGGAACAGACGACTCCTACGAAGAAGCCTGTCACGACCTGGGCGAGGGAATGTTGACGGAGAATCATCCGGCTGGTACCCAGTATGCCTGCGAGGATGAACACCAGACAGAGCCACCACACAGGATTGAAACCGAACAACTCTCCAAACACAAACAGCGCTCCTGCCACACCACCTACTGCTGCCGTATGCGTGGAGATCTTCCACCACACGTTGATCAGGGCACACGCCACCTGGATGAACAGTGCTGCCGTAAGGATGGCACTCATGAAATGCGGGATGTGAACGAGATCCATCAGGTAGATGCAGAAGAAATAGCAGAGGATGGAGATGACGTACGGCACCATACGACGCTCCTTATGACCGAGTTCGATAAGGTTCCACCCCTGATAACGGCGATAGAGATGAATAAGCACCGTAGGCAGGAGGATGGTGAACACATACACCAGTGTGAGCACCTGCAACTTATACGCCCAAGGCATCAGCGAGAGGTAACTGAAGGCAAACAGCGCCATCAGTCCCACCAGCGGCAGATAAAACGGTGTGAACACCAGACTCACGATCCGTGCCGCCAAGATTGCTGTTTTCTCACGTTTCCTCATCTCTCACCTTTTCACTTTTTCACCTTTTCACTTTCTCAGTCTCGCTATAGGAATTCCCAACTTCTCCCGATACTTCGCCACCGTACGACGGGCGATGGGGAATCCACGCTCCGTCAGGGCAGCCTTGATATCATCGTCGCTCAGAGGATGTTTCTTGTCCTCCGCGTCCACAATCTCCCGCAGCGCTGCTTTAATCTGCCTTGTCGACAGTTCCTCGCCACTCTGCGTCACATAGCTGTCGCTGAAGAAATGACGCAGGGGGAACGTGCCCCAACGCGTCTGGGCATACTTCGAATTGCTCACACGTGAGACCGTCGAGAGATCCAGTCCCGTCTTCTCCGCCACGTCCTTGAGGATCATCGGCCTTAGCGATGCCTCATCACCATCGACGAAGAACTGATGCTGCAGCTGTACGATGGCCCGCATAGTGATGGTCAGCGTGTGGCGCCTCATCTTCAGCGCCTCGATGAATCCCTGGGCGGCATCCACTTTCTTCTTAATATAAAGCAGCGCCTCCTTAGACTGACGGCTCATATGGTCACGGTTCTGCTGAAACTCCGCCATCGAGTCGACAAACGACTGCGACACCTTCAGCTCCGGCAGTTCACCATTATTGAGTGTGAACGTCACCGTACCGTCGTCGTGGGTATCGACGATGAAGTCGGGCGTGATCTGCTGCAGGCTCCTGCCGACGGTCTCTCCCAGCGAGGCACCAGGCCGTGGATTCAGCTTCCGCAGTTCGTGGAACACCTGTTCGGCCTGTGTGTCGTTAAGCGACAGACTCGACCGTATCTTATCCCAGTGTTTTCGGGTGAACTCCTCGAAATAGTCGGTGACAACCTTCTTCATCTGTACCTTCACCCACGACGGATCCTTTCTGTCAATCTGCAGGAGCAGGCACTCCTGAAGCGTCGAGGCACCGATGCCTGCGGGGTCAAAGCCCTGCAACAGTTCCTGCACCTCACGCAGTTCCGCCTCCGTGGCGTCGATGTTATGATAGATGGCCAGTTCGTCGCTGATGGCGTCAAGAGACTTCCGAAGCAGTCCGTCATCGTCGAGCGAGCCGATCAGATACTCCATAATATCGTGCTGACGGGGTGTCATATCGAGCAGTCCCATCTGTTCCTTCAACTGGTCGTAGAACGAGGTAGTCTGTCCGTACACCATCTCCTCGCGTTCCTCCGCCACAGCACTTCCACCGTGATAGACTGGCAGTTCGTCGTCATCACGTCCTATATTGCTCAGGGCTTCGTCGAGCGCCGACTGGCGCTCCTCCCTTTCTGTCAGCACCTCATAATCCTCAGGGCCGTCAGAAGAATCTGAATAATCCGACGACTCCGAGAAATCCGATGACTCCGAATAATCATATGGCGACTCCTGTTCGAGGGCAGGATTATCGTTCATCTCCGTATTCACACGATCGACGAGCTGCATCAGCGGCAACTCCACCAGCGAGGCCTGAAGCAACTGCTGGTGGGAAATGGCCTGCGACAGCTTCTGCTGCTGCAACTGTTCCTGTGTCTGTCGAAATTGGTCAGCCATATCACTTAAAATATGCTTTTAACTGCTCGGCATAGGAGGCGAGCGCATCCACATCGGAATTACCATATCGGCGCCAGATCTCCTGACAGGGGATCAGCAGTGGATGGAAGATCACACCCCGGCGGTTCAGGTAGGGATCGCAGTATTGGAACACCTCCATCACCTCCGCCACATCTTTCGACTTCAGTTTCATCAACTTTGCCAGTTCCTGTATCTCCGGCGTCTCTGCCACCATCGTCTGGGGCGTCAGGCGGAAATAGAGGTCGAGGATGAGGATGAGCATCACGGGCACAAACCGTTCGTCCTCCTCCAGGGGACGGAAATCGCGCTCGAACCCCTCGTTCAGCTCCACACCGTCGTAGAAGGCCTCGGAGTTGTTAAAGCCCTTCATCTCGCGCCACAGGCTGACAGCCCGCGTCAGTTTGCGGGGATTACTGCCGTACACCTCCCAGATATGTTCGATACGGGGTGTCTCGAGGTTGGCAATCTGGCACATCCTGTTAAACAGCCTTTCCGGGGCGATGTGCAGTTCCAGGCTCAGGTCCACCATCTGCCGAGAGTACATCGGTTTCAGTCCCACCGGCTTCTGGAGATAGATCTGCATCAGCAGCAGCCAGTATTCATCCTGCCATTTGGAGTCTTTTGCCATAGACTTAACTCTTAATTCTATTTACGGTGCAAAATTACGAAAAAAATAAGAATAAAGGGTTAAGAATGAAGAAAAATGTTCGGCGACAACAAATTTTTCACTTTTCACGCTTCACTTTTCACTTTTTGTCGTATCTTTGCATACAGAAATTATAAACAGATCATCATTATGAAGAAGATTTTATTTTTGTGTTTGTTGATGTGTGGCGCCCTTGAGTCACACGCCCTTGAGTTGAATGGGAAGTTTGTGTCCCAGAGTGGAGAACTGCTGTTCAGGTTCACGGCCGACAGTTTGTATATCGACATCGCCCAGAGCCAGCGCAACATCTCTTCGTTCAAACTAGTCAAGAACAAGGACAGTAAGAAGTCCACCTCTTTCAATGCCTACGAGAGTTATATGGACAAAGGCCGTCCCACTTACAGGGAGGTGCTGATCAAAGTCACGCGGGTCAGAGGCAAGAAATACCTACTCGAATATTTCGGCAAAGACAAAGACCGCGACTACAACTCCAACGAGAGATATCACATCAAGCAGATAGACTAAAAAATGCAAACGAAGCCGCTGGCACAATTGAATGCCAACGGCTTCGTTTTTTATCACATCGCACAACCGGGCTAGATCAGTTCACGGTCACGCTGCCGTTGCTGACGACGATCTTACGCGTGTCAACAGTATTGCCGTTTTGATTTCTCAAAGTGAGGGTAATGGTATAGACTGCACCATCGGCAATCCAACCATTGCCTCTGATATCACTTGCTACCCTATTGGCTACTTTGTCAAGTGCCCTTCTGGCATCAGCGTCATCTGCAAACACGTTGGTAGCGTTAATGCTTTTTCCCAGAACATCAATGGCTATCACTTCTGCTTCACTCAGAGATCCTTCATTGGTCCAGTCTATAGCGGATGTCATAGTGTACTCCTTGTCGGCAACTTTTGAATCGTTATCATCACCACATGAAGTAAGCGTGACACAAGTCATTGTCAGGCAGAATAAGGCAACTGCGGCCATCAAAAATTTTTTCATTTCTTTATTATTTTAAATTGTTAAACTATTTACTTACACTTGATGTCCTTGAACTGCCAGGAGGTGGAAGGCTCGATGAAGTCGAACTCCTTGGCATCCTCAGGCAGGGCTTCGAAGATCAGGGCGAAACGCAGTTTCTGACCTGGCCAGGGAATCTTGACAGTTGCAGGAGCCATCGTGATGTTCTCCACGCCTACCAGTTCCTTCTTGCCTCCCTTGTTACCCTTGATATAAGCCTTTCCCTTGATGTTCCATCCGCCGTTAACGCCTCCAGCCACACCCTCCATCTCGAGGCGTGTCTCCGCATCAGAGCAGGCCACGCGCAAAATCTTGGTGTTGGTAGTCTTCTTGTTGACATAAACGGGGTTCTCGCGTACATATCTGTATTTGGAATAGTCGGCCAGCGTCACCTTGTCATTGTTCAGGATGCTGGGACCCTCTTCCGTGCGACCGGCCTTCACGTAGAGCTCGGTGATTTTCCGGCTGATCTGCTGCTGGTCTGTATAATCATAATTGCAGTTCAGCCTGGCAGCCTCCTCATACTTGGCGAGGGCATCCTCCCAATATTCACCACCCTCATAGTCCTTGGCGCTTTGCATCGCATCCTTGAAGCTCTGTTCATACTCCAGTTTTTCCTTGGCGCGGATTTCCATCGCCTTCTTACGTTCGGCAGATTCAATGGCAGAATTTGCTACACCTAACACACCACTGATCGTGCTGCTGGTGTGCCATGAATTCCACTGTGCCTTTGCTGGCATCACTGCGGCCAGTCCCAAGGCTAAAATCATCAGATTCTTTTTCATTTTATATACATTTATACATATCAATATTCTGTCTTTTTTGCCAGGCATTCACCTGTCATTAAAAGATTCTGGAAAAGGATGGTCGGTAATGGTTATAGTCCTAAAATTGTTTGTGTTATCAAAACACGATGCAAAGATACAGCATTTTCCCGAATTAACAAATATTTTACCCACTTTTTTCGTTATACCTCAAAAATCACAGAGGGTTTCTGCCCCCTGTGACCTTTATTTACTTCTGCAAGAACATTGTTTTTCTCCGATTGTCCTTGTGTCTTACCGCGAAGTGCAGCCAGTAGCCGCCGCTCTTATTGCGTTCAATGAGCAGCTCGTCATAGTCCTGCTTGGTCTCGTCGGCGTAGTCCATCAGGATCACCGCATATCTCATCGCCTGCTCGATACCAGCCACCCTGATATCCACGGCGCAACCTGTCAGATGATTACTCGTCGGCGATCCTCCTACCTTTTTATTCAGCTCCGGCGATCTATAGCCACTAGTAATAATGATGGGGGCATCGGTATTTATTTCCCCTCCTAAGTTAGGAGGGGTGCCCGTATGGGCGGGGTGGTCTGAAGAAGCGCCAGACATTCCCTCGTTCTTGCGTCCCTCCGGTAGCAAGCGTCCTTCGGCCGAGCGCAGACCACCCCTTGCCCCTCCTAACTCAGGAGGGGAAACCGAGCGCTCCTCATTCTCACAAACATACTGCTGATTATATCGTCTGCGCAGTTCCTCTAACCACTCGCAAACGCGCTTCAGATTCTCAATATGCACGTGCGAAGGGATGTTCCCATCAGCCGTTTTCACACCAGTCTTGCAGAGCTCCCCCAGCGTAAAGTGCTCGCTGAGTTTTACCTGCTTGTTAATACTTACTTCTGTCATAACTCTTATTCATTTTTACTTTTCACTCTTCATTTTTCACTTTCGCAGATGTTACGGCGTTACGGTGTTACGGCGTTACGGCGTCAGCGCATGACCCTGCCCGTTTTCCTGAACACGGACTTGGTGGTGCCGTTCTCCACGAAATCACCTGCTTTTTCTATGAAATGATCCTTCATCAGACGGCTGATCTTCATACGTGCCGCAGCTTCGTTCGTCAGCGAGAAACATCGCTTGGCATCGTCAACGGTGAACTCCTCAGGCAGACTGTTGAAGGCATCGATGGTCTTTTGTTGACGATGGGCGTTTACTGACACATCGCGCAACTGATCGTCGAAATATTTCTCAGCCATTGCCAGGAAGTAATGGCGCTGACAGGCATACTGGATAGTGACCAAAAGTTCGGCCAGTCGCCAGTCAACATCATCAGTCTCAAACTCACCACACCAATACGAACCGTCCTGATGGATATCGGCCCAATGTCGCATCACGATAAACGGAGCCGCGAAATTCAACCCGTGATAGGCACAGCGCTTCAGGAGCATCTCTTCGGCCTTGGAGTCGTTTTCCTTAGCGTCGGCCATTCGGCGAGCCGTCCAGTCGTAGAGTTCATCCACGATCTTTTGAACGGTCAACTCACCCTTCACTCTATCCAGTTTGAAGGCCCAAGTTTTCAGCCTTTCATCACTTTCGAAGTCCACCCTGCTTTCACGCTCCATCATCTCAAAGTTCGTAGAGGGCAGCGGGATCACCGTCAGACGTGTGGCCAGACCAGAGCCGAAGTTGCGCTCATTCACCTTGTTACGAAGTGCCAAGGGCGTGCCAGTATAGATGTAGTTCCAGGTGACGATGAAATTCTGCACTACAGAATCCAGATTGGAATAGGCCTGACCATCTTCTTCGTTGTGGAAAGCCTTCAATTCCATCGACTGCTTGTCAATCCATGATCCGCCCTTCTGAACGGTCAATGTATTATCCAACTCTGTGTCAAAGGTCAGCATGTGCAGCTGCATCTCAGTACCGTCCACCACCTCCACGGCATTCACCATGTCCTGAATGAACTGGGCATTGGAAGTACGAGCCGGATGCACCCTGAACAGTGCCTTTGGCTTCTGCGGTTTCTCCTTGTTCGCGCCTTTGGTCTTCATCTCCTCCTTATAGCGGTTGATGGCTGCGATACCAGTCTTGTCTGCTGCCACCATAGGAGCCGCAAGGAGTTTGAACAGACGGGTAGCAAATGACTTACCTGATGCAGGATCGCCGATAATCAGCGTCGAATTGTTTAGCCTACGCAACTCTTCAGGACGATGGTAAAACCTGTAAGTACATCTGGTCATCAGCGTCATCATCAAACCACCGGCCACAAACACAGCCGCAGGATACTGGTTCTTCTTCAATCCTCGGCAGATGTCTCGCAGCAGTGGGAAGTCATCAAACAAAGCCTCTATCTGCTCACCCCAGTCCCAGAGCCAGCGGTTAATATCCGCTTCAGTCTGCGCTACCGTCCCTTGCGTCTGCGCTTTCGTAATCTCCTGATACGATCTGCCTGTGACTTTCTGGATCGCTTCGAGCATTGCCTTGGACGGAAGACTACTGGCATACTTCTTCTCCTTCTGCGCCACGCAGTCAGCCGCACTCTCCACCGTCTGGGCCACATTCTCATCTCTTTCCTCGATGATCTCCTTGACCCACGGCTGCGCCTCCACGATGCGCAGCACACTGGCCTTGTCGCCATCGAGCATGAGCAACAGGTCTGTGGCAAGTTTGAGACTCTCTGTGTGACGGTTGCTGTCTGCTGCACAGGGCAGCTTGTCTGCATAGCGAGCATCAATAATACTTTGTACATCATAACCCCTCCATTTTAATTCTTGGCACGGATTACACGGATTAACACGGCTTTTATCATCAGCGCAGCCAGCAGCGACTTCTTTAGAAGCCGTGAAATCCGTGCCTTTAAAACTACCCTGTGAATGACCGTCTCGATATAGAGCGTTATATCGCTCAGCAAACTCCTTGTTTTCATACGTAAACAGTTCTTTATCCATATACAAAATATCCGATTCCTTGCAGATGAAGCTCATACGGCTTGCGTCCTTGCAACTTTCGTCAACCTCCACGCTCAAGACCTTCGCCATAGCGTGCTGGTTGTCGATGAGATTACCCTTGCTGACATCGGCCTTGAAAACCACCTTCAGGCCATGTCCACTTGGGGTTACGTACACGAGCAAGATTTTTGACGACAACTCAGACAACTTGGACAACTTTTTCTCATCGCTGCCAGCAGCGATTGTTGTTTTAGTTGTCATAGTTGTCGTTAATCCCCAACTCTCAAAAAGTTGTTGCGGATTCTCGACATGGTCGATATCCATCACCACGAGTCCCGTCAGGCGTGTTGCGGCCTGTTTGCGCCAGGCACCTGTCTTGCCGCTCTTCGAGGTGGTCTCGTCAAACGTGGCCTGAAAGATGAAGGCTGGCAACTTGCGCTTTAGCTGGGCGTCGCCCGTCTCGCGATACTTGTCGATGTTCTCGTTCCACTGTGTCGCCCTGACGAGGGCCCAAAACTGGGCCTCGTCCACAGGCAACGTAGGATTCACAAAACTCTTCTGATAACTAAACATACAAATCCGTTTAATCCGTGAAATCCGTTGTTATGATTAAACTCTGTCCAGGATCTCTTCTACCTCCAGCACATGCATGGCGGCATTGAGCTCGCGATGCATCACCACGTCCACCAGTCGGCGGCCAAGGTCTTTCTTCACGCTGTTATAGAACTTGTAACGCTGGGGCGACTCCTTCAGCCAACCATTCTCCAACTGGCAGACCACACGATCATGGCTCTGGCGAGGCTGGCGGTTGTACGCCTTGAATGTTAATTTACCTGTGTCCTGATCCAAGTACAGAACACCTTCCACTCGCTTGTCTTTCAGCAACTTGGCCATCACGTTGATGGCATTCAGAATAAAAATGTACTTTTTCATAACTTGTCGAATTAGTGAGTGAAGGTCATGTCGGAATTTGGCCATTTTCACTACGTAGACTTCCTCCACTCGCTTCGACTCGGTTATTGCTTTTCGTTCTTGATTTCCTCCAG
>ONCZ01000059.1 GCA_900316445.1 uncultured Prevotellaceae bacterium
AGTGCAAGAAGCCTCATTATTTAAGAACCTGAAACATTTCGAGCATGCCGTTCAAGATTCATTAACAATTCGTTAAAGATTTCTTAACTATTAGTCGGTGGTCTCTTACCATTTCCCACTCTCTACTCGCACTCTAAATTCTAAATTCTATATTCTATATTCTTAATTTTGATATTCCAAGTAGCTGAAAATCAGAAATTTGCTTTAAAAATTCTATTTATAATATATTTATTATAATAAATATATTATAAATAGAATTTAATAATTAACACCCAACAATTCCCCCTTCCCACTAGGCAAAAAAACAAATTTAAGAATTAAGAATTAAGAATATTGATATTTCGGGCAAAAGATTTGGAGAAATCCCTACTATGTCACTACTGTGTCATTCGCAGAACATCTGGCGCAGGATGTCCTGTAGAGCGGTAACCTCATCAGAAGTGAGTGAGGTTATACGATTCTTCAATCGCCGTTTGTCAATGGTGCGAATCTGGTCAGTTGCCATCTCGCCGTCACGATTCATGATGCGACAGGCAACCCGATAAGGATAGCCGTGGATAGCCGATGTAATAGGTACGATAATTATCGTGTCGAGATGGTCGTTAAGCTCTTTGGGGCTGACAATAACGCATGGTCGAATCTTCTGCATCTCAGCACCGACTGTAGGGTTTAAGTCCACCCAGTAAACATCAAACTGGTTTACCATTTCCAGTCCTCCATCGTTTCATCTTCGAACACATCGGCTGCCATCAACTTGTCCTCCCCGTCGGCATGCGCCTGCTTAGCGGCTGCAGCCCATCCGTTGCGGGCGGCTGCATTGGCTCCCTTCTGTTGGGTAGTGACCAATCCCTTCACATACGCCAAGACCTTGGCCAGCAGCGTCTCGTTGTCTGCTATCTCACCCATGGCGCGGTATAACTCCGCATTCAGTTCTAATGCTGTCATAATCCTAACACTTTTGTTTCGGCTGCAAAGATAGGGAAAAAATCAATAAGTTCCAAATGATTAGGCGATAATTTCAAAAGCCAGACGAGAAAAACGGAAGCCGCTCTGACTTCCGTTTTCCATTTTCTTCTTTAAAAAAGATCATTATAACAAAAGAACCGTCCCTCTGTATCTATAAAGATAGACACAATAATTCCAAATTTTCAGGCATCTTTTTTTATCTCATTGCACGTTTTAATTCAAAAACGCTTGCATTTCTAAGTAGTCGCTGGGACAGGTACTTGGGTATGACGGCTCCTATGACTCAGGATCTGTCCCCACGGCTACCTACTCTTTATAAGCTAAATCACTAGACACATGTTGCAGAGTCGCACTGATTTGATAGACACAAGCGTTATATTTCGGGATTTTGGGATATACGCGCGGCCAAAAACAAGAAAAGTTACAGTAAAATGAAAGAAAATCGATAAAAAACTTGGCAGTTCACACATTTTTTCCTATATTTGTCCCCTGAATGGTGACTCTGTCGCTTTTCACGACATGATGGGAATTGCGGAGCGTTATGCTTCTTTTACGTAATGACTGTTAATGTACGACAAACTAGAATAATTAATGTAACCGCTTATGAAACGTAATAGAATCCTGAACATGGTTATGGCAGCAGGCATCATCCCACAAGTGCAACTCACTTGGTTTCCGCCTCGTGTTGACGAAAAATAAATAATTATTTGATCAATGGTTACATTTTGCATTAGTCTTATAGCACTTGTCTTAGGCTATCTGTTGTATGGCCGTTTTGTGGACAGCGTGTTTGGCCCTGACGACAGGGAAACTCCTGCTGTTGCCATGGCCGATGGGGTTGACCACATTGTGCTTCCTAACTGGAAGGTGTTTATGATCCAGTTTCTGAACATCGCAGGTACCGGGCCCATCTTCGGTGCTATCATGGGCGCCAAGTTCGGCCCTGTAGCCTATCTGTGGATTGTGCTGGGATGTATCTTCGCAGGCAGCGTACACGACTATTTCACGGGTATGCTCTCCATGCGTAACGGTGGTGCCAGTTGTCCGGAGATTGTCGGGAAATACCTGGGTGAGAAGGCCCGTAAGGTCATGCTGGTGTTCTCGGTACTCCTTCTGCTGATGGTGGGCACGGTGTTTGTGTTCAGTCCCGCCACCATCCTCCAGGGGTATGGCGGTACCGCCCTGATGTGGATTATCTGTATCTTTGTCTATTATATCGTGGCCACGATGCTCCCTATCGACAAGGTTATCGGGCGCTTCTATCCTGTGTTTGCCATTGCCCTTCTGTTCATGGTGGCAGCACTGATGGTATGCCTGTTTGTGGAATGGCCCCAGTTGCCCGAGTTGTGGTCGCATCCCGAGAATATGGGCCAGGCGGCCGACAGCTCCTTCACCGACCAGGTGTTCCCTTGTATGTTCATCACCATCGCCTGCGGTGCCTTGAGTGGCTTCCATGCTACCCAGAGCCCGCTCATGGCCCGCTGTCTGGCTTCAGAGCGCAAGGGTCGTGCCGTGTTCTACGGCTCGATGATCGCCGAGGGGCTTGTGGCACTGGTATGGGCTGCTGTGTCCATGTATTTCTTCTATGGGGAACCTGCTCCGGGTTATCAGATCATAGAGGCTGTCGGCAATAAGGGCTTTTTGACCAGTGCCCCCGCCGTGGTGAATATCATGTGCAACAGCTGGCTCGGCCTCACAGGCGGTATCTTGGCCATTCTCGGTGTCGTGGCAGCTCCCATCACCTCGGGCGATACGGCTTTCCGATCTGCCCGACTGATCATCGCAGAAGCATTCCATATCGAGCAGCGGCCCATTCCCAAACGCCTGCTCGTCAGTCTGCCCCTCTTCGGTGCTTCGCTGGCTCTGCTGATATGGCAGGTAGAGGACGCCAATGGCTTCAACACCATTTGGCAATATGCCGGATGGAGCAATCAGGCGCTGGCGGTATTCATGCTCTGGGCCATCACGGTCTATCTGGTCCGTCAGAAGAAGAACTATTGGATCACACTCATTCCTGCTCTGTTCATGACGTGCGTCTGCACTACATTCCTTTTTATTTCGAAACTCGCCTTCCATCTGCCGGAGGGCATTGCCTATATCGCTGGCGGCGTATGTCTGGTGATTGCCGCCGTTTGGTTCTGTGCATGGATGATTAACAACAATAAAAACCAAAGAAAATGAAACGAATTAATTATTTAGTGATGTTGGCAGCGGCGGCCCTGATGGCTGGCTGCGGGCAAGGCGAAAAGCCAGTCTTGGAGCCAAAAGTGGAGCAAACGGTCTTGGTGGGTCATTTCCATAATACGGATGACGTGCCTGAGTATGTAATCCTGTTCAACGAAGATACAGGAGAAGAACTGGCTAATGTGCCCGTGAAAGACGGGAGGTTCCGCTACGACATACCCAGCGACAAGACGACTCTCATGTCCGTCCATTTCGGTCAGGACGACAACGGCTGGAAGGAGAAATTCGTCCCTACCGGCGACACGGTGCGCTACGAGATAGACGGCCTCAAGACGGTTGCCGAGGAATTCGCACCAGAGACATCGCTCAACTTCCAGGTGCGCGATCTTGTGCCGATCTTAAAGGATGTGCTTAGCCGCCTGGAGACTGACTCTGCCGCTACCGGTGAATTGCGTGACATCTGCCTCAAACTGATTGAAGAGCATCCCTCTGATTTCCTAGGTTACTGGGGTCTGATATACGCCACGCTTGCTCAGGTGACAGAGGAGGAGTGGTTGGCATTGGTGGACAAGGTGGCGCCTGAGATTCAGGCAAATCCCTATGTGCAGGCGCTGAAGGCTCAGTATGCGGCCTCACGAGAAGAGAAGTAGTTGCCTAAGAGAAATTCAATTAACCCCTAAAATATAATAATTATGGAAGAAAAGAAAGAAAAGCGCGTTCTGAGAATTGAACTCGACGACGACGTGAAGAAGGTTTCCATCACTGGAAAGAACGGTGATGAGCAGGTAGTGATGAGCCAGGAATTCAACGAGGACGACCTCGACCAGGTGGCCGGAGGGTTTCCGCTTATTTATGAGTCGCCTCCCCATTGCAAATTCAAATAATGATCAAACTATTAAGATTATGGAAGAGAAGAAAGAAAAGCGCGTTCTGAGAATTGAACTCGACGACGACGTGAAGAAGGTTTCCATCACTGGAAAGAACGGTGATGAGCAGGTAGTGATGAGCCAAGAACTCAACGAGGACGACCTCGACCAGGTGGCCGGAGGGAAATTCAATACTTTTCCGCTTAAACCCCTTTGTAACAAAGATTAATGATCAAACTATTAAGATTATGGAAGAGAAGAAAGAAAAGCGCGTTCTGAGAATTGAACTCGACGACGACGTGAAGAAGGTTTCTATCACTGGAAAGAACGGTGATGAGCAGGTAGTGATGAGCCAGGAACTCGATGAGGATGACCTCGACCAGGTGGCCGGAGGGAAGCCGCTTTAATCCCTTTGAATCACAAGTTTAATGTTCAAACTATTAAGATTATGGAAGAGAAGAAAGAAAAGCGCGTTCTGAGAATTGAACTCGACGACGACGTGAAGAAGGTTTCCATCACTGGAAAGAACGGGTGATGAGCCAGGAACTCAACGAGGACGACCTCGACCAGGTGGCCGGAGGGTTGATCCCAGCGCCTGATGAACTTTTTACCAAAAAGTTTTGTAACAAATATTAATCATCAAACTATTAAGATTATGGAAGAGAAGAAAGAAAAGCGCGTCTTGCAGATTGAGCTCGACGACGACGTGAAGAAGGTATCCATCACTGGAAAGAACGGTGATGAGCAGGTAGTGATGAGTCAGGAACTCGACGAGGATGACCTCGATCAGGTGGCTGGAGGGTATAATCCAAGGTTACCCTATTACCAATTTACTGATCCTTCCAAAGGATGTCCTCTTAATCTGTGAAGACAATTATTGAACCAGCGAAGCCCTACATGAAGTTGTTGGGCCTTCAGAAACATCGGGCTGAGGAGACCTACCGCCTGATGTACTTTGTGGTGCAGGCCGAGGTTGACGACGGTCTGCTGCTGCTCCACAACATGACCAAGGAGATGGTGCTGCTCTCGAAGGAAGAGCAGCGCGTGTTCGGGCAATGTCCCACCGACCTGCCCGAACTCATCGACCGCTGGTTCCTGGTACCTACTGGGCACGACGACTGCAAGCTGAGCCGTCAAATCCTGGAGGTGGCCCGTATGATAGCGCAGCCACGGCCCCACATCACCGACTATACCATCATGACCACCAGCGACTGCAACGCCCGCTGCTTCTATTGCTACGAGCTGGGGCAGTCGCGAAGGCCCATGACTGAGGAGACGGCCCTGCAGACGGCCGACTACATCATCGGCCATTGTGGCGGCGAAGCCGTGAGTATCGTATGGTTTGGCGGTGAACCGCTCTTCAACAAGCCCGTCATCAGCCTGATATGCCACAGGCTGAAGGAGGCTGGCGTGAAATATTCCTCTACGATGGTCAGCAACGGCTACCTGATGGATGCCGACACCGTGAAGGAAGCCCACGACCTGTGGAACCTGGAGCATGTACAGATTACTCTCGACGGTACCGAGCAGACCTACAACCGCGTGAAGGCCTATATATATAAAGGTGTGAATGCCTACGAGCGGGTGATGGAGAACATCGGCCATCTGATAGCGGCGGGCATCGAGGTGGTCATCCGCATGAATTTAGACATGCATAATGCCGACAATCTGGAGCGGCTGGCCGAAGAACTGCACGAGCGCTTCAAGGATGATACGCATCTGTATGCATACCTCAGCCTCTTGTTTGAGGACAAGGCAGGGCGCACTGGGATGTGCCACGAAGACACACGACGGGAGCTGCTGCAAAGGATGAGGCAGATCTATGACAAGATGGCTGCCTGGAAGCAATGGAAGGGCAATAACTACGTGGCAAGGATTAAATCCAACTCCTGCAACGCCGACGACGACGCCCACGTGGTGATACAGCCTGACGGATATATCACCAAGTGTGAGCTCTATACCGACTCGCACCACATAGGCCACATCAGCCGTGAAGGGTTCGACGAGGCGCCGAGGGCCCGTTTCAAGAAGAGAGGCACGAAGCTGATGGAGGCGTGCGAGCACTGCGTGAGATACCCAGACTGCTTCTTCCTGCTGTACTGTCCGAACTACAAGGAGTGTTATGCCGAGATGCCTGAGATGTATGAGCACATGTTGCAGCAGGACATGAAAGCCATGTATCAGGACTATTTAGAGAAAGGAGTAACGAACAGATGATGGTGATGAAAAAGAGATCACTGATGATAAAGAATTTCCATACCCTAAAGTACGCTGCCATCGCCCTCATGGCGATGGTGGCACTCACATTCGCCTTCTCCTCGTGCGAGAAGAGCGGTCCGTCGGCACAAAAGGAATCGGAGGCCGACAGCCTGATTGATGCAGCTCGTAATACTATGGATTTTAAACGTATACTGGCATTGTGCGACAGTCTGGAGCAGACGGGCGACATTTCACCAGTGAGGTCTGCGTATCTTCGAGGAGATGCCTTATCTCACATAGGGGACCATGTGCATGCTCTGGAGGTGCTGAAAACCGTCATAGACATGGAATCCATCCCTTCTCAGGACAGCGTCTATTACGTTGCTTGTGTAAGTGACATGGCTGAAGTGCTTTATCAAAGAAGAGACTATGATGGTGTGTTGCGGATTGGGCTTCCTCTGATGGAGAAGATGAATGGCGCAGAGGGTAAGGGAAAAAAGTATTTAGCGATTCTAAGACAATGTGTCGGTGATGCCCAGTTTGGACTCGGCATGAAGGATGATGCCGCCAAGTCGTATGATCTGGCTTTCAACGCCATTCAGGAGATAAGTGTGGAAAATCCTGTCTGGCAGTCTGTCCACAACGTTTACGTCTGCGCCTTTAACATCTTTGACAGATATCGGGAAACAACCGATTACGAGAGCGCAGAGAAGTGGTACAACCGGCAGGATTCCGTCCTCGCCATCTTTCTGAAACTGGATGGCGTTCCGTCATCGGTGGTGGATAGAATGGTAGCAATAAACTGTCTTGCCCATGCTCAGTTGGCAATAGGTCAGAAAAATCTGGCAAAGGCCAATCGCGCCATCGCAGATTATCAGAAGACCGAGAGTTCGAAAACCCTACGAGGGCAAATCGACGGTGCAGCATTCCTACTGGAAACCGGGCGTTACGCCGAGGCTGCCGATGCCTACGTTGGACTTGAACAGCTCTTTGCAGAACTTGGTATGGATGCCTCGCTTGAGAACATCACCGGTTATGTGTTAAACAAGTTTCAGGCGAACTACAAGGCCGGTCGTCGCGACTCGGCACTGGCCGTAGCAGCATATATTGTTGAACATCTCGATTCGGCCTTCGCGAAGCAGAAAGCAAGTGATGCAGCAGAGCTGGCCACCGTCTATCAGACACAGCAGAAGGATGCCGAGATAGCCCAGCAGCAGATAGAGCTCTCCCGTCAGCGGTGGATAGGCACTTTGGTGGCGCTGGCGCTGCTTACCACCTTTTTTATTATATACACATGGTATCGTCGCCGCGCAGAACATCGCTTGGGCGAGGCACATGTGAAACTGCTTAAAGCCTACGACCAGCTGGAGGAGACAACTGCTGCCAAGGAGCGCATCGAGAGCGAGCTGCGCATCGCGCGGGATATCCAGATGTCGATGGTGCCCAACGACTTCCCCGAGTACGAGGGCCTCGACATGTACGCCGAGATGAACCCTGCCAAGGAGGTGGGCGGCGACCTGTATGGCTACGTGCTGCAGGGCAGCAGGCTGCACTTCTGTCTGGGTGATGTCTCAGGTAAGGGTGTGCCTGCCTCGCTGTTTATGTCGCAGAGTGCCCGTCTGTTCCGCACACTGGCCACCGAGGGCATGACACCCGTTGACATCGCCGTTCGCATGAACAATGAGCTGGCCGAGAACAACGACCGAGGCATGTTCGTCACCATGTTTATCGGCATGCTGCATCTCGACACGGGCCGTCTCGACTACTGCAACTGCGGACACAACGCGCCTGTCATCGATGGAGAGTTCCTGAAGATGCAGTATGACAACCAGCCGCTGGGGCTCTGGGAGGACGATCCTTTCGAGGGCGAGACCATTGAAGACATCCGCGGACACCAACTGCTTGTTTACACCGATGGCCTGAACGAAGCGGAGAACGAACAGAAGCAGCTCTTGGGCAATGCCAGGCTCTTAGAGCTCATGGCCGACACTCAGGATATGAGTTCGCATGAGGTGATCGAAAAACTGAAATCTGCCGTTGAGGCACATCGTGCTGGTGCCGAGCCTAACGATGACCTCACACTGATGTGCATCACGCTGAAATAATTGATGAAAACAATATTTGAACCAGCGAAGCCCTATTTCAAGCTGTTGGGCGAACAGAAGGTGCAGGCGGGAGCGAAATACCGCCTGATGACCTTCGTGGTGCAGGCCGCGATTGACGACGGTCTGCTACTGCTGCATAACATGACCAAAGAGATGGTGCTGTTGTCGCAGGAGGAGCAGGCGGTGTTTGAACAACGCCCCACCGATCTGCCCGAACTGATCAGCCACTGGTTCCTGGTGCCTGAGGAGCACGACGACTGCCAACTGAGTCTGCAACTGAGAAACGTGGCCCGATTGATGGAGCCTAAACAGACTAACATCACGGGCTATACCGTTATGACCACCAGCGACTGCAACGCCCGTTGCTTCTACTGCTACGAGCTGGGACAGACCCGCAGACCGATGACGGAGCAGACGGCACAGCAAGTGGCCGAATACATCATCAAGCACAGTGGCGGCGAGGAGGTCAGCATCGGGTGGTTTGGTGGTGAACCACTCTTCAACAAGCCCGTTATCAACCACATCGCGAACCGGCTGAAGGAGGCTGGCGTCAAGTATAGCTCTACGATGACCAGCAACGGTTTTCTGCTGGATGCCGAGACGGTAAAGGAGGCGCACGACCTGTGGAACCTGAAAAAAGTTCAGATCACCATCGACGGCACGGAGCAGACCTACAACCGTGTGAAGGCCTTTATATATAAAGGTGTGAATGCCTATGAGACGGTGATGCAGAACATCGGCCACCTGCTGGCGGCTGACATCGCTGTGACCATCCGCATGAACATAGATATGCATAATGCCGACGACCTGGAGCGGTTGGCTGAGGAGCTGCACGAGCGCTTCAAGGATGATAAGCATCTGAGTGCTTACCTGCATCTCTTGTTTGAGGACAACGCCAAACGTGTGGGGGCGTGCAATGACGACAAACGCCGGCTGCTGATGGAGAAGATGCGGCTGATAGAAGACAAGCTGGAAGGATGGGGACTGTTCAGACGTCACACCTATGAACCCATGATAAAAACCGGCTACTGCATGGCCGACAACGACGGCTCGGTGGTGATACAACCCGACGGCTACATCACCAAGTGCGAGCACTATACCGACTCACACCACGTGGGGCATATCAATCAGGATGGCTTTGATGCCGAGAAGATAGCCTATTTCAAGGAGAAGGGCACGATGGTGAAGGAGTTTTGCAGGAAGTGCGTAAAATATCCTGATTGCATGTTCCTATTGAGTTGCCCCAATTTCGAGGAGTGCTATCCCGAGATGCCCCAGCTGTATGAAAACCAGCTCAGAGAGGAGATGAAACTGATGTATAAAGCCCATTTAGAGAAAGGAATTGAAGCATGAAGTACGAGGTAAACATAGCCGAACTGGCCGACCACTTTGTGATCGTGATGAAAGACAAGGAGAGCGGGAAGGTGAAGAAAGCATTCACCCTGAACCGCCTGGGCACCGACATCCTGCGCGCCTTTATGGAGGACACGCCGCAAGACGAGCTGGCACCCCTGCTGGCCGAGCGCTACGAGGCTCCGCTGGAGAACATGGAGCGCGAAGTAAGCCAGTTTTATGCCAAGCTGGCGACATACTAACCCGCGACAGTTATAAAACATAAGGAATATGAAACATGAACTGATTGAGCAGCGAGAGCAGAATGATGCGTGCATCGATTCTGCCGAGTCGCGAAAGAAGAAGGTGAAATGCCAACTGACATTTAAGAACGAAGACCAGGAGCTGAACCGCGTGGCGGAGTTCATGGAGAGTGTATGCGACGAGCTGCAGCTTGACATGCATGTGGCCATGAAACTGCAACTGGCTATGGAGGAGATGGTGACCAACGTCATCTTCTACGCCTATCCCGAAGGAACAACGGCCGACATCACGCTCACTGCCGAGAGCGACGGCCAGGAACTGACCTTCGTGCTCTCTGACAATGGCAAGCCGTTTGATCCCACGGCCAAGGAGGATGCCGACCTCGATGTGAACCCCATGGACCGCGAACAGGGCGGTATGGGTATCCTGATTGTCAAGAACATCATGAACGAGGTGAGCTACCAGCGCCTGGGAGAGGAAAACCGACTGACAATGAAGAAGAAAATATAAATAAAAAGTAAAAAGGAAAAAAATGACACAGATTATTAAGGAAGGTGGTAAGACCATCGTAAAGACCGGCCAGCGCATCGACACACTGAACGCTGCACAGTTTGAAACCGACATCCAGCCCGCACTCGAACAAGGCGTTGACCTGGAGATCGATTGCACGGAACTGAACTATATGGCCAGTTCGGGACTCCGCATTCTCCAGTCTACCATGCGTACCGTGGTGCGCTCACTGGGCGGACAGATGAAGCTGACACACGTGAACGACGATATCTTCGACGTGCTTAAGATGACTGGCTTCACCCGTCATATCACGGTAGAGAGAGTATGAAATGTAAATACTGAAGATGGCGAACTTATTCAATAAGGAGGCATTAGAGGCACTCGACGACCATAGCGAGGCCGAGGAGATGGCCCGTGTGGCATCGCCGAGACTGAAACTCGTACTCGGGGCGATGGTAGCTTTGATAGTAGTGGTACTCTACTGGTGTATCTTCGGTACCATCAACTATAAAGTAACAGCTCAGGGCGTGGTGTTCCCATTCGGAGAGGCTGCACCTGTCAGCGTACCTTATGATGGTGTCGTGGCACGCACACTTCAAAGTCACGGCTCTGCTGTAGCAAGCGGCAACGACATCATGGAGATACGTAATGCATTGTCGACAACGATGGTGGCTGCTCCGCGTGACGGTGTGGTCATCTCGACGCTGCCCATTGGCTCGGTCTTCAAGGCGGGCGACCCAGTGGCCTGGCTACTGCCGCAGACGCAGCAGATGGCAGGTCGCGAGATGCTTTGCTACGTGACCTACAACGACCTCGAAAAACTGAAACTAAAACAGCAGGTGCAGGCCACGCCCGCCAATAGGGAGCGTGAGAAATGGGGCTATGCCTACGGACGTGTCGTCGGTATCGAACAATATCCCACGACCCGGCAGGAGATTATCAGACGTGTGAAACTCGATCCTTTAGCAGCGTTCATTCCAGATGGACAGGCTATGTATGAGGTGCGTGTGGTTCTCGACGAGCAAAACGGCAGTCTCGTATGGAGCCGTGAGAAGAGCCAGAACGTGAAGGTGGGCAACGGTGCTTTGTGTAATATTCAGATCATCACCCAGAAGAAACCAGTCTGGCGCGTCCTCATCGGGGCGGTTGACAATGCTCTTGAAACCGTCACAGGAAATTGACAATTCATAATTCACAATTCATAATTCATAATTGATGGGGAAAGTAGCGAAGGTGCCGATGGTGATGCAGATGGAGGCCGTAGAGTGTGGTGCCGCGTCGCTGACAATGATCTTGGCCCACTACGGCAAGTGGCTGCCATTGGAACAGGTGCGCGCCGACTGTGGCGTGAGCCGCGACGGTTCTTCGGCGAAAAGCATCCTGCGTGCGGCAAGAAATTATGGTCTGGAGGCCAAGGGCTTCCGCATGGAGCCTGAGGCCCTTGAAGGCACGCAACCTGCCATCATCCATTGGAACTTTGAGCACTTTGTGGTATTCAGGGGTTTCGACAAGAAGGGCAATGCCTATCTGAACGATCCAGGCTCAGGCCCCGTGAAGTGGCCGATGGAAGAGTTCCGCAAGCATTTCACAGGCATCTGCCTGACCTTCAAACCTACGGAGCATTTCAAGAAGGAAGGCGAGCAGACGAGCATCCTCTCGTATATTAGGAAGAATCTCAGCGGCGCTGGCGAGGCCTTCTGGCTGACGTTCACGTTCGCCCTGATGACAGCTTTCATCACCCTGCTAACCCCACTGTTCACCCGTATCTTCCTCGATGAGATACTATCTGGCAAGAATGCCGACTGGGCCATGTGGTTCTTCATGGCCATGGGAGCGCTGGCCGCCTACCAGTTTTTCGTGGTACTGCTTCAGACGCGCTACTCCAAGCGCATAGCGGGTCATCTTGCACTGAAGGGTAACCGCGAATACCTCTACCATCTGCTGCGACTGCCCATGTCGTTCTTCTCCATGCGGCACGTCGGCGACCTGCAACAACGTATGCACCTGAACGAGCAAATCACCCACTCGCTGGTGGATGTGCTCGCTCCACAGGTCATCAACATCGGACTGCTGCTGCTCTATCTGGTGCTGATGTTCTCGTATTCCACCTGGCTCACGCTGATAGGCATCGTGGCCGCCGCCGTAAACCTGGGTATCGTGAAGTACTTCTCGAAGGTGCGCATCAACCTCATCCGTTCGATGGAACATAGCGAGGGACAGTATTTTTCAGCCACCATCTCATGTATCGACAATATGGAGAGCATCAAGGCCGCAGGTGCTGAGATGGGATTCTTCAAATACTGGAGTGGCCTCTGGGCCCATAAGTTCAACATGAACGCCAACGCCGACAAACAGCAGACGCAGATGGCCCTGCTACCCGTGCTGGCCAACGGACTGGTAAACATGGCGGTGCTGGTGCTGGGCGCCTATCTGATATTACAAGGCGACCTGACGGTGGGTATGCTCATGGCCTTCCAGGGATTCATGGGCTCGTTCCTGCAGCCGGTGAACGCCATCGTGAACGCCTCGCAGACCATCGTCGAGATGCGCTCGCAGATGGAGCGCGTGGAGGACGTGATGAAATATCCCGAAGACCATCGCGACAACGAGGGAGAGGTTGTACAGGGTAAGCTGGGCGGCCTGCTGGAACTGAAGCACGTCACCTTCGGCTACTCCCCGTTGCAGCCCCCGCTCATCGAGGACTTCAACCTCAGAATAGAACCGGGCCACTCGGTGGCTTTCGTAGGGTCGTCAGGCTGTGGCAAGAGCACACTGGCCAAACTTATCAGCGGCCTTTACAAACCCTGGAGCGGAGAAATCCTTTTCGACGACAGACCTATAGAGAGTATATCGAACGAGGAACTGACCAACTCTGTGGCTGTAATCGACCAGAACGTGGTGCTCTTCGACGACACCGTGGCCCAGAACATCCGTATGTGGGATCCCTCTATCGAGGACTTCACGATGATGATAGCCTGTAACGATGCACAGATCCGCGCCGACATTGTAAGCCGCCCTGAAGGTTTCGGCACGAAGATTGTGAAAGGCGGACAGAACTTCTCAGGTGGTCAGCGCCAGCGCATAGAGATGGCTACGGCCCTCGCCAAGGAGCCGGCCATCCTGATTATGGACGAGGCTACCAGCGCCCTCGACCCGAAAACCGAAGACGAGGTGATGCGCCGTATCCGACGCATGGGACCCACGCAGATCATTGTGGCCCACCGTCTGTCGACCATCCGCGACTGCGACGAGATCATCGTGATGGACCAGGGCAAGATACTGCAGCGAGGCCGCCACGAAGAGCTCATAGAACAGGACGGCATGTACAGGGATCTGATGAAGAGTGAATAGACTATGGCAGTATATATCAACCAAATCAACAAGCGGCGGGCGGCTGAGAAGGCTGCGATGGCCGAGGTGAACGAGAAGACCTATAAACGGCTGGGGCTGCAGCAGCAGAAACACGTCGTACCGCAGGACAACGAGAGTGCGCTGCGGCAGGTGCTCGAAGCCCTCGGCATTACCGACTATGAGCTGGAGGATGACGACCTGCTAACTCCCGAAGAGCAGCTGACGGGCATTCTCCGTCCCCGTGGCATCATGATGCGCGACATTCTTCTGACTGGCGAGTGGTGGCGCGAGTGCGTGGGGCCGCTGCTGGGTTATGCCAACGACGGCCGTCTCGTAGCCCTCACGCCTACCAGGACCGGACTGGGATACCAATATAGGAAGCAAGATGGAACAATCCAGGAGGTGTCGCGCCGCGAGATGAAGGAGGAGCTGAAACCCAAGGCCATCACCTTTACCAAGGCGCTGCCCTTGAGGCCTCTCACCCTGAAAGACCTCATCGCCTTTACATGGAGCGTGGTGTCGGGGCCCAATGCCCTGCTGCTGGTGGTGTGCGCCCTCGTGGTGGTGCTGCTCGGCATGTTTACGCCGATGGCCAACAAGCTGATCTTCGACACCGTGATTCCTACGGGCGACGCCAGCGACCTGCATCCCATCACCGGTCTGCTCATCGGTGCCACCGTGGGCACACTGCTGCTCACCCTGACGCGTAACCTTTATATCATCAGGATACAACACATCGTGGAACTGCACGTGCAGAACGCGGTGATGGCCCGCACGTTCCTGCTCAGTCCGACATTCTTCTCGAAGAACGCCAGCGGTGAGCTGACGGCCAAGCTGCAGAACGTGTCGACGCTATGCTCACTGATGAACGAGAATATCATTGGTGCGCTGCTCTCGGCCGTGCTGAGCATCATCTACCTGGTACAGGTGTATATCTATGGCGGCAAACTGTTGTGGCCGGCCCTCGGCATCATCGTGGCCCAGGCACTGGTGCTTGTGCTGAACTATTATCGTACTGTCAGACTGCAACATGATTATACGGAGCGCTCTGCAAGGCTCAGCGGACTGGAATACAATCTCTTTGCAGGTATCCAGAAACTGAAACTGACGGGGTCTGAGAACCGTGCCTTTACCCGCTGGCTCGACCACTACAGCGATGCAGCAAGCATTATCTACAATCCCGACTTCAAGGTGAGACTCTATCCGGCCCTGAGCGCTTTCCTCGCCCTTGGCGGTACGATGTTGCTTTTTTGGAGCACCTTGTCGAACAGTGTGAACACCTCCGACTATATCGCCTTCAGTTCGGCCTTCGGCATGATTACCGCCTCACTGGTACAACTCAACGCGGAACTGCCGAGTCTGGCAAAGATCAAACCGCTGCTGGAGAGCGTGAAGCCCATTTTGGAGGCAGTGCCCGAAATGGAAGACAAGGCGCCTCAGGTGGAGGATCTCTTCGGCGGCATCGAAGTCTCTGGTGTATCATTTAGATATACCGAAGACGGTCCGCTGATACTCGACGACCTGTCGCTCCGCATCGATCCGGGAGAGTATGTAGGCATCGTAGGCAAGTCGGGCTGCGGCAAATCCACGCTCATGCGACTGCTGCTCGGTTTCGAGAAGCCGCTGACGGGCGGTATCTACTACGACAACTACGACCTGGCGAAGGTTGACAAGACCTCGCTGAGACGCAAGATAGGCTGCTGTCTGCAGAGTGGTAGCCTGTTTACGGGCGACCTGTTCCATAACATCACCATCACAGCCCCCTGGGCTACGCATGAGGATGCGTGGGACGCACTACGCATGGCCTGTCTGGAAGACGACGTGCGCAACATGCCGATGGGACTCCACACTGTGGTACAGGAAGGCGGCGGCGGATTCAGCGGCGGACAGAAGCAGCGTATCCTCATCGCCCGTGCCCTCATCTCGAAGCCCGACATCATCTTCTTCGACGAGGCGACATCGGCTCTCGACAACATCTCGCAGAAGGCCGTGAGTGACAATCTCGACGAGCTGATGTGTACCCGAGTGGTCATCGCCCACCGACTCTCTACCATCCGCCACTGCGACCGCATCATCGTTCTCGACAAGGGGCGCATAGCCGAGGAGGGTACGTTTGAGGAACTGATGGAGAACAAGGGTCTCTTCTACGAAATGGCACAGAGACAGTTGTAAAGGTAAGAGGGTAAAAAGGTAAAAAAGTAAAAAAGAGATATGAGAAAGAAGTTTTTGATCATGGCAGCGGGAGTGATACTGGCCCTACTCCCGATACAGGCACAGAAGAAATTCATCTTCACGCCTCAGTGGACGGCGCAAGCCCAGTTTGCGGGGTATTATGTCGCCAAGGAGAAAGGATTCTACAAGCAGGCCGGCCTCGACGTGGACATCGTTCACCCCTCCATCACCCAGCCTGCCATCTCTCGTGTGCGTAACAACGAGAGTCAGGCCACCACGCTGGGACTCTGTCAGGCCTTGGAGGTCATTGATGACGGCATCCCCATGGTAAATATTCTACAGACGTCGATGAATACCTCATTGGTGCTCGTATCACGTAAGGACGTAGACCCGCTGAAGCAGCCCGGCATGAAGGTGGGAATATGGAGCACCGGTTTCGGACAACTCGCCATCTGCATGAGCATCAAGGAACACCTGAACTACGAGTGGGTGCGCTTCGCTTCGAACGTAAACCTATTTGTATCAGGTGCCATCGACGCCACGCTGGTCATGAGCTACAATGAGTACTATCAGCTGGCACAGGCCGGCGTGAAGCTCACTGAGCGCAACGTCTATCGTTTCAGCGACCACGACTACAACGTTCAGGAAGACGGTCTCTACATGACAAGAGCCTACTACGATGAGCATCGCGACGAGGCCCGCCGCTTTGCACAGGCCAGCAAGAAAGGCTGGGAGTGGGCCGTGGCCCATCCCGACGAGACGCTCGACATCGTGATGGACTACGTGCGCCGCGAGCATATCGGTACCAACCGCGTGCTCCAGAAGCTGATGCTGGCCGAGGTGCTCAACCTGTTGGTTGACCGCGAGTCGAAGAAACGCGAGTATCGTCTGCGCCCCGACATGGTGAAGAAGGCCAGCCGCCTCATGGTAGAGAACATGATGCTCAAGAACGAAGTGACATACGAACAACTCATAGCCAAATAGACTTATGAAGAACCCTCTGAAATACATCCGTCAGTCGCTTTCCACGAGGCTCAGCCTCTGGATCGTGCTCTTCGCTACCATGGTCTTCCTGGCAGCCCTCAGCTATCTGTTCTATGAGTCGCGCCGGGCCGTGAAAGAGGAGGCCATGAACAGGGCTACTCAGGTGCTCGACAACACCGTGCTCCGCGTAACCGACATCCTCCACAGCGTGGAAGTGGCCACCAACAATACCGACTGGCTCCCCACCCGTCATCTCGACGCCCCCGACTCGATGTTCGTATATAGTCGCCGTATTCTGGAGAACAATCCCGACCTCAACGGCTGTTCCATCGCCTTCGAACCTTACTACTTCAAGGATCGCGGCAAGTACTTCTCGGCTTTCAGCTACAACAACGGCAAGACCATCCAGACTACCCAGGAGGGTAACGAGCATTATGACTATTTCGTGATGGACTGGTACCAGCTCTGTAAATTGCTCGACCGTCCTACATGGACAGAGCCTTTTGTTGACTATAACCCCGACGACATCTATTCGAAAGAGATGATTGCTTCCTACTGTAAGCCCATGAAGGACAAGAACGGCGAATTCATAGGCACCTTCTCGGTGGACCTCTCTCTCGGCTGGCTGTCGAACACCATCTCGGCCGTAAAGCCCTACCCTCACTCTTACAGTATCATGGTGGGTGGGGGCGGCACCTACTTCGTTCATCCTGACACGACGAAGCTATTCTACCAGAGCATCTTCACCGAGACCCTCGAACATGAGGATACCGCACGCACCGCCCTCGGCGACGCCATGCTAAACGGCGAGGAAGGTGTGAGAAGGCTTAACTTCGATGGCGAGGACTGCTTCGTGTTTTACAAGCCCATCGGCACTACGGGATGGAGCGTCGCCGTGGTCTGTCCCGAGAGCGACATCTTCAGCGGCTATAACCGTTTGTATCGTGTTGTTATTGGCATCGTCATCTTCGGCCTGCTGTTGATGCTGTTCTTTATCAGCCGTATCATCGGGCGCGAACTTAAACCCCTTCACCAGTTGGCCAAACAGGCCGAGACTATCGCCTCAGGACAGTTCGATCAGACTCTGCCCGACGAAGAGCGCATCGACGAGATAGGACAGCTCAACCAGTCATTCGGAAACATGCAGAAGTCGCTGGTTAACTATATTGAAGAACTGAAGGATACCACAGCCTCGAAGGCTGCCATCGAGAACGAGCTGCAGGTGGCCAGCGACATCCAGATGGGGATGGTACCACGTATCTTCCCTCCGTTCCCCAACCGCCACGACATCGACCTCTTTGCATCGATGACCCCCGCGAAGGAAGTGGGCGGTGACCTCTACGACTTCTTCGTACAAGACGAGCGTCTCTATTTCTGCATCGGCGACGTCAGCGGCAAAGGCATCCCCGCCTCGCTGTTCATGGCCGTTACGCGTAACCTCTTCCGTATCATTGCCCAGCAGGGAAAGAAGCCGGAGCAGATAGCCACCGAGATTAACCTCTTCCTCTCGAAGGATAACGACCGAGGTATGTTCGTCACCATGTTCATCGGCTTGATTGACCTCAAGACCGGTTGTATGGATTTCTGTAACTGCGGCCATAATCCCCCCGTACTGGTAGAGAAGGAAGGCGGAAAGGCCAACTTCCTGTCGATGGAATACGACAACCAGCCGCTCGGACTGTGGGAAGACGATCCTTTTTACGGTGAATCCGTCAACAACATCCGAGGCAAGCTGCTGCTGGTATATACCGACGGACTGAACGAGGCCGAGAACCCCGAGCAGAAGCTCTTCGGCAATGCTGCTGTTCTGGAGCTGATGTCGAAGACAGGCGACAAGACCACGACCGAAGCCATTGAGATGATTAAGGAGGCCGTGGAGAAACATCGTGCTGGTGCTACTCCCAACGATGACCTGACACTGCTGTGCCTGAGAATCAAAGAAGAAAACTGATTTGGAGAATTAAATATATGAAGAAACTGATGATATGGATGGCTGTGGCTGCGATGGCAGCAGGCTGCAGCAGAGGCCCCGCAGAGAAGGGCACCCCTGCCAATGACTCAACACAGACGATGGTGGCCGACTCGGCAGTGACGCCTGCAAGTAACTCCGCCCATCAGGCGATGCCGCTACCTGAAAGCGGTTCGACAAGCACAATGGGAAAAGTGGTGGCCGAGCATTTCGCCGACCTGTCGTTCGAGACGGCCCTGCCCATCGAGCGTGTCCTTGTACGTAACGGTCAGCAAGTGCGCCGTGGTCAGGTTCTGGCCCAGCTCGACCAGTTCAAGCTCCGCAATGCCGTCGCCAAGCAGGAACGCGCCATCGAACAGGCCCAGCTCCAGATGGAACAGGCCCACCTGCAGATGCAGGATGTCATCATCTCCCAGGGATATGATCCCGACAAGACGTCGCAGGTGCCCGCCAGTGTGGTACACAATGCCGACGTGAAGTCGGGTTATGCCCTTTCAAAGAGTCAGCTCGCCTCGGCACGCATCCAACTGGCCGCTGCCCAGCATGAGCTCCGTAGCGGTGTGCTGACGGCTCCTTTCGACGGTGTGGTGGCTAATGTCACCATCCAGGCTCATCAGTTGGCGCAGGCTGGACAACCTGTCTGTCGAGTCATTGCTTCGGGTGACATGGCCGTAGAGTTCCGCGTGATGGAAGCCGACCTCGGCCGCTATCAGCAGGGAACGGCATTGAGTATCATCCCCATCGCCGACAAGTCACAGCACTATGACGCAACGGTCAGCGAGATCAACCCCGTCGTCGACAAGCAGGGAGCTGTCACCATCCGTGCCCATGTGTCTCACGCTGCCGACCTCTTTGACGGTATGAACGTGGAAGTTATACTGAAATAACCTATGAGACGGATTGTCATATTTGGACTCTTTGCGGTAGTCACCGCCTCGGCGCAGCAGCGTGTGGTGCTCGACCTCGACCGTACGGTACGGTTGGCCACCGACAGCTCCCTGTCGGCTCAAAAATACCAGAGCATTTATCAGTCTTCGCTTTACCAATACCTGTCGTGGCAGGCTACCCGCAAACCACAGATTCTATTGGAGTCTACACCCGTGATGTACCAGCGCTACATGACCCAGCGCTATCTCTCCTTCGAGGACATCGACGTATACCGCCAACAGCGTATGTTCTATTCTCAGGCCGGCATCACCGCCACTCAGGACATCGAGCGCTGGGGTGGACAGATATACGGCTCCACACAGCTGGGCTACCTCCGCACCTTCGGAGAACAGAACGAGACGCAGTTCATGACCATCCCCATCAGAGTGGGCTACAAGCAGGACCTGCTCTTCTATAACCCGCTGAAATGGGCCCGCAGGATAGAACCTCTCAAACTGGCTCGCGCAGAGAAGGAACTTGCCTATGACATCGAGACAACCTCGGAAGAGGCCGTCGGCAAGTTCTTCGCCCTCGCCCTCGCACAGGATCAGCAGCGCATGGCCGAGGAGTACCTCGCCTCGTGTGACACCATCTTTGCCATCGCTGAGCGACGCTTTAAGATATCCAGCATACCGAAGGCTGAATTGAGCATTCTCGAACTCGAGAAGACCAATGCCCGTACCACCCTTGCCAATGCCCGCATAGCCCGTAACCGTGCCGCCCAGGAACTCACGGTATATCTCGGCATGGACAGGCTGACGGAGATAGAGCTCGTCATTCCGTCGGTCATCGGCACCCTGCATGTGGATGTGGCAGAAGCCATCCAACATGCACGCGAGAATAACCCGCAGTATCTGAGCAGCCGACAAACAACGGCCGAGGCCCGTCGCGATGCGGAACGCGCCAAGGTGGAGAAAAACCTCAGCATGAACCTCAATGCCAGCATCGGTCTGAACCAGGTGGCCGACCGCTTTGCCGATGCCTATCGTAACCTGCTCACACAGGATATGGCTACCGTTACCCTGACCGTACCTCTGAAGGACTGGGGTAAGCGCAAGAACGCCTGGTTGGCTGCCCGCAGCAATGTGGATGTGGCCGAGAATGCCGAGAAGGAGACGGCACGTGACACCGAACTGGAAGTGGCCCTGACCGTCACCGAATTCAACGAGCGTCAGGCTATCGTAGAGACCTCGCGTCAGGCCCTAACCATCGCTGAGGATGCCTATGACCAGACCCTACAGCGCTTTATCCGAGGCCAGGCCAACGCCTACGACCTCTCACTGGCCCAGAGCCATTGGCAGACGGCCCGGCAGAATCAGATTGCCTCGCTTCAGAACTATTGGCTCGCCTACTACCACCTGCGTCGCCTGACCCTCTACGATTATCAGCGCCATACACCCATCAAACACAGACAGACTCTATGACACACTTCTTTGCATATTCACTAATTCGATGAGAATTCAATGCGTTGCTTAGGTGCTTCGCGGAGTCCGAAAAACGAGTGCAGGGGATAAGAAAAGTGAATGGTGAAAATAAAGTCGCTTTCACTACACTTCATGGGCAAAAGCAGGTTTTCACCATTCACACGTCCGTCTTTCAGCTTACTCAATAGACTGTAAGATGAAATCCACGGCACCATTAACTCCAAAGCGCCTTACGTTGAGCGTCATATCATAGTTACGGGCATCAGTCCAATCGCTCCCCGTAAAGGTTTTGGTATAGAGTTCACGCGAATAGTCATTGTCAACAATCATGGCAGCTGCATCGGCCTCGTCAAGTCCGAACTTCTCTGCGATGCGGCGTTTGCGACAATGATCGTCGGCATGAACAAAAATTTTCAAGGCGTTGGGGTGATTACGGAAGATATGGAATCCGCATCGGCCAACGATGACGCACGATTCCTGCGAGGCTATCTGGCGGATGGCTTCTGCCTGGGCATCGAACAACTTATGGGATGTCTGGTCCTGTTCCTGTCCGTCATATTCCATACCAGCCATATATGAGCGATAGAACTGTGTGAAGTCGTCACGCCAAAGCGGATTGCGCGACTCTATCTTCTCGACCGCGTCTTCTACAACACAGAATTTGCTGGCCACAGCGGGCGCCCAAAGGCATCCGTCTGTGTAACCCTCTCAACATCGAGAGGTCGTCAGCAAAATGGTATGGGCTTGTTGCCCAGAGTAGGGAACCCCGTTTCTGTGAGTTCCACACCTTGGAGTATGGATGGCGGGCGGCCATCATCAACATTGCGGTCACTTACCGTAAGCGGGGATGGAACACCATCAGGAGCATTGTCGAGCATTGGGCGCCATACCCGGAGAATGATACGGCGGGTTATATCGATTTCGTATCTTCCTATACTGGCATACCTAAAGACAGAGTCCTGGAAGACCCGAGAAGGAATTTCGCAGAGTACCGTTTGGTGTTGTTGGGTATGGCCCGTATGGAACAAGGCTATCGATGGATAACGCCTGTGGTCGTTGACCGCCTTGACAAGGCCATAGCGAGGGGGGAATGGAAAAGGCTGTAAAAATCGCGGAGGCTCTTACTTCTGAAAGTAGGAGCCTCCGTTTGTAAATTCTTAATTCTTATTGTTGACGATAGCGTAGATGGTCAGTCCTGCCGGTGAGTGGATCTGCAACTTGCGGGCGATGTTGCGGCGGTGGGTGATGACGGTGTTAACCGAGATGCAGAGGTGGTCGGCAATCTCCTTGTTCGACATGCCCTGCACCAGGGATATGATGACATCCTTCTCACGGTCGGAGAGGGCATCAGGATTCTGACTGGTTGCAGCCTTGAACACCATGTCTGTGATATTACGGGTGACGTCGCTCTGCCTGGTCTGTTGCTCCAGACGGCGGATGGCGGGCACGAAGATATGATCCTCGACCATCGCGTGCTGACGAAGCCACACCTCGTTCTCGTAGATGTCGTGGAGGGTGGCGGTGAGCTGGTTGTTGTGCAGGCCGTCCTGAGGCAGGTATTTGATGATGAGGAGTTTCAGCTCGCGCAGTCTCTTGTCTGTAGCCCCGTGGTGCTTGGAGAAGGTATCCACATTATAGTCGTTGGCGGGATGCCCCTCTATCAGCGACTGCACGTAGGGGAAGAGCGTCTTCTGCTCATATTTCATGTGGCGGCGGATCTCGTGGGCATATTCATCGTAGAAGCGCAGTATCAGTTTGGCCAGCGACTCGCTCTCGTCGAGCGATTCCTGCAATTCCCGGCGGATATAGGGCAGCTGGAAGTCGAGGAAATAGGCGTGGCTGGCCTCTAAGTAGTGCAGCAGGGTAGGGACGCTGAGTTGTTCGTCGGCATCGAACTCACCGTAGTTGTTGGCCGTGAAGTTGACCACCGCCAAGAAGGTGTATGTGTCCACGCCGTTGTCCTGACACGTTTCCATGACCGTCTTATCGCCAAAACCAAGGCTGATGCCGAAGCTGCCTAACATCTGCAGCAGGTCGTAATTATCGCGGATGAGTGAGATCATCTTGTCGTCCGCCTCATACATTTTCTGATTCTTCATCTATAAACTATAAACTCTAAAAAACACAAAACACTACCTACTATTGATTATCGGGTGCAAAGGTAGACATTATTTCCGATATGTGCAATAATCATAATTAGGTATTTTCCTCTTTGCCAACCGCTCCAAATGCCCGTTTTTAGGCGATTTCACTATTTTTAGGTATTGGTGAAACCGGTAAACTGCCGTACCTTTGCAGCCGCAAAAAGACAGAGTAAGTTAAAGACATAGTAAAAGTTAAAGACATAGTAACATATTAACATAATTATATATGAGACAGAAGGTATTGATAGCTTTATCATTCGTCATTTGTCATTTATCATTTAGTCCTGCAAGGGCGCAGGTTCCCGATACACTCGGTTATGACAAATTCCGCTTCGGCGGCTATGGAGAGGTGGTTGCGAATTTCAAGGACTATGGTATTAACCGTTTCTATGGTCATAGCGAAGGTAATGCCAAGCAGAACCACAACACCATTTCGATTCCCCGGTTTGTACTGGCATTCGACTATAAGTTCACACCGAAGTGGATTCTCGGTGCTGAGATAGAATTTGAATATGGAGGTACTGGCACGGCCTACGAACTGGAGAATACCGAGAACGGTGAATACGAGACAGAAGTGGAGAAAGGCGGTGAAGTGGCATTGGAACAGTTCCACATCACGAGGATGATCATTCCCGAACTGAATGTCCGAGTGGGTCATCTGATTGTGCCCGTAGGCCTCACCAATGCGCACCACGAGCCCATCAACTTCTTTGGCTCTTCACGTCCTGAGGGCGAGATGACGATCATCCCCTGTACCTGGCATGAGACTGGTATTGAGTTCCTTGGTAAGTTTGGCAAGGGCTATGCTACCTTCGACTATGAGGCGATGATCGTGACAGGTCTGAACGCCAACGGCTTTGACCGCAACAAGTGGGTAAGAGGCGGCAAGCAGGGACTCTTTGAGGGTGACAATTTCACCAGTCCGGCCTACGTGGCCCGTCTGAACTATACGGGTGTTCCCGGCCTGCGTCTTGGTGCTTCGCTCTATTATTGTGCCAACACGGGAGCCAACGCCGATAAGCTGATCACGTATGATGAAATCGGAAAGATCCCCGTGACGATCTGGTCGATGGATGCACAATATACTAATAAGTATGTGACCGCCCGTGCCAACTATCTGTCGGGCAACATCGCCCATGCAGACCTGGTAGGCGCCAAGAACGGCAGACTGTCGAATAAGTCGGGTTACAGCCGACTGACGCCTATTGCCAAGCGTGCCGTTTCATACAATGCTGAGGTGGGTGTCAATCTGAAAACCATTTGCGGGGGTGGCCACCGCTTCCCGGTGATCTATCCCTTTGCACAATATGAATACTATAACTCCCAGGAGAAGGGAGAGGGAATGGACGTGATGGATGCACGCTGTCAGGTGAGTAAGTGGAATTTCGGCATCAACTGGAAGGCTTTGCCCAACCTCGTGGTCAAGGCCGACTATACGACCCGTCAGATCGGCACCGCCAAGGTGTTCGGCAAGGGTGCCTATAACAGCGAGAACGAGTTTGGCATCGGCATTGCCTATATCGGATGGTTTACGAAAAGGTGAAAAGGTATACGTTAGTTAATATAAAAAGGAAATGAAAAAGAATCTTATGATGATGAGTCTCGCCATGATGGGACTCTGTGCATTCACCGCTTGCAGCAGTGATGACGACAAGAAGGGTAGTGAAACAGTCAGCATTCAGGACTCGGAGTATGATGCCATTATCAACCAGTATGTTGATGCCGTCGTGCTTCCGACCTACTCAGACCTGAAGACGAAAAACAGCGCCCTTTACGACGCGGTGGTCGCTTTCGGTAACAATCCCTCAAACGCTGGTTTCTCGAAGATCTGTGAGGCCTGGCTGACTGCCCGTGAGCCTTGGGAGTCGTCAGAGGCTTTCCTCTTCGGCCCTGTGGCCGACTACGGTCTTGATCCTAACATGGACTCCTGGCCGCTCGATCAGGAGGCTATCGTGAACACCCTGATGTCGCAGCAGTGGAACGAGATGGAGTGGACCGGCGACTACGACGAGGATGACGATGCGATTGCCGCTGCCCAGAACATCCGTGGTTTCCACACCCTCGAGTTCCTGGCTTTCCGCGACGGCAAGGCTCGTACGCTGAACGATGCTGCTACCGACGATGATCCTGCCAACACCGTGTACAGCGAGGCCAATGCTAATGCGTGGGCTCAGTATATGAGAAACACGGCCCAGCTGCTCGTGGATGACGTGACGCTCCTGGTCAATGCCTGGAACAACGGCTATGCCGCAGCCTTCAAGAACCATAACAGCGGAGACTTCACCAGCGGACTCAGCTGTATCGAGCAGATCATCGACGGCTGCGTAGATATCGCAGGCGAGGTTGGAGGGGCAAAGATCGGTGAGCCATACGACCTCTATGTCTCCGGTAAGACCACCGAGGCCCTCTATGCCGTAGAGTCGTGGTACAGTTGGCACTCCCGCGACGACTATACTAACAACATCCTCTCTATCCGCAACGCCTACTTTGGCTCCCGCGACGGCAGTATCAACACCAACTCGCTGTCGAAACTCGTTGCCAAGTATAATCCCGAACTCGACGCCAGGGTGAAGGCATGCATCAACGCCGCTGCCAATGCCATCCAGGCCATTCCCCAGCCTTTCCGCAACAACATCAACTCTGCTGAGGCTGCCGATGCTATGGATGCATGTGCTGAACTGTCTGATGTGCTGGAGAACGAGCTGAAGCCCTTCCTGGTGAATGCTACAAAGTAAGCGCAGAGGAATCAAACAGATTCCGCTAAGCGGAGACGGAACGAGATTTTCCGTCTTCGCTATTGTGGTCTAAAAGAGATAAAATAGGAAACGATGCACGTGATATGAATAAATACTTATATGCATTTATGTTATTTTCGGCCGTTTGGGGGTTGACCGCCTGTGACGAAAGCGACCAGCTGGACGTGGATGACATCAGCATTCCCAGAGGCTATGCACTCTCTGCCGGCACATCTACAGGCTTCTACAACTCGTCGGTGGCTTACGACCAGGCTGCACGGTGGCTCTCGGGGTCATACGCCTCTCGTTTTAATACCGGCGACCGTCTGTATGACAACGTGAAGGTGGCCAACGAGAATGGTCATGGCGGCGGTCTCGGTCCCGTCTATGCCGGCTACAGCTGTGGCAGTTGTCACCGCAATGCAGGACGTACGGAGCCTACCTACTGGACCAGTTTTAAGAATGGGAGCGATGACGGTTCCGGCCCTTACGGGTTTACCGCCTCGCTCATCTATATCACCCGTAAAAACGGTACCTTCTTCCCCAACTATGGCCGTGTGATCCATGATCAGGCTATCTATGGCGTAAGGCCGGAAGGCAAACTGAAAGTGAAGATCGACTCTATGGAATTCAGTTTCCCCGATGGTGAGAAATACACGCTCTGTGTGCCGAAATGGCATATCACGGAATGGTATGCCGACAGTATCAGTCCCGATGACCTCTTCTGTACCGTCCGTGTGCCGCTCCGGCATGTCGGCATGGGACAAATCATGGCCCTCGACCAGAATGAGATCGAGGCATTGGCCCGCAAGAGCAACTATCCCGAATGGGGCATCAGCGGAAGGGCCAACTACATCAACGAGCGCGGCAGGCTGCAGCTCGGACTCTCTGGCAACAAGGCACAGCATGCAGACCTGACCGTGGAACTGGGATTCTCGAGCGATATGGGTATGACCAACAGCCGCTATCCCGAAGAAATCTGTGAAGGACAGCGCCAGATGGATGAAGGCTCGATGATGGGACTCTCCTACGACATGCTCGACGTGCCGACAGAGGATATGGAGTGCGTAGACCTCTATATGCAGGGACTGGCCGTTCCTGCCCGCCGCAATGTCAACGATGCTGATGTGAAGGCAGGCGAGCAACTCTTCTATGACGCTGGATGCCATCTCTGCCACGTCACGACACTCCATACTAAGACCCGTGGATCCGTGCTCCTTGCCGGTACGGCACTCCCCTGGCTCGGAGGACAGACCATCCATCCCTATTCCGACTTCCTGCTTCACGACATGGGGTCGGAGATCATGGGTGTCGGACTGAACGACAACTTCGTCAGCGGTCTGGCACGCGGCAATGAGTGGCGTACCACACCGCTATGGGGTGTGGGCTTGCAGAAGAAAGTGAACGGACATACCTATTTCCTTCACGACGGCCGGGCCCGTAACTTCGTCGAGGCCATCATGTGGCATGGCGGTGAGGGTGAAGCCTCAAAGAACAAGTTCAAGAATATGAGTAAGAAACAGCGTGACCAGCTGGTGCAGTTCCTCGGGTCACTTTAGATAATTGAAAATTGAGAATTGAAAATTGAGAATTGAGAATTATGATTACCAATAAGATGATTTCCTTTAAGAGAATGAGCAAAAGGCTGCCGATAGCTTTATCATTTATCATTTGTCATTCATCATTTAGCCCAGCATGGGCACAGACAGAGTTGAATATGGACAACGGCGTGATTCCTATTGCCGACGACCGCGGCTTCACACTCCAGAGTAATGACGGGAGTTTCGTGTTCAAGCCCTATCTCTATTTGCAGAGTACCCTCAACTTCAAATACTACGATGATGAAGGTCTCGACAAGGCCTACAATCAGGACAATGTCGCCAACTCCGGCTTTGCCATGCCTTATGCCATCATCGGTTTCACGGGCAAGGCCTTCGGAAAGATCGACTATAACGTCTGTATCAATGCGGCAGCCTCCGGAGGCAACGTGCTTCAGCAGGCTTGGATCGACTATGCCGTCAGTCCGGAACTCCGTTTCCGTGCCGGTAAGTTCAAGACACCGTTCACTCATGCCTACCTCACCACGCTTGGCGAGACGCTCTTCTCTTCGCTGCCCACATCGCTTACGGCTGTGGCCATCCTGCCTTACTCGCTGAATGCGGTCACTCCTGGCATTGGCACCGGCTTCGACCTTGGGGTGGAGGTGCATGGATTCCTGGCCAATAAGTTCGGCTATGAGGTGGGTCTCTGGAATGGAACCGGTTCTGCCCAGAACGGTGCCACCAAGACCATCAGCGACGATATCCATATCCCCTCTCTGCTCTATGCCGGACGTCTGACCTACCAGCCCAAGGGTGCCATGCCCATGACACAGGGTAACCCCAAGTTGCAGCATGAGGACAAGATGCTTATTGGTGTCAGCGCCAACTACAACGTGGAGTCGGAAAACGAATCGACTAATGATTTCCGTGCCGGCGTGGAGTTTGCCATGCTGAAGAACAGATGGTACATTGGTGCAGAGGCCTACTATATGCATATCGGTTTCACAGACCGTCAGAAGATCGACGACACCTACAATTACTGGGGTGGATATGCCCAGGTGGGTTATTTCGTTCATCCGCAGATGCAGCTTGGCCTGCGCTATGATTTCTTCGACCGTAATGGTACCACCAAGGACGGTATCCTCAATATGCCTGCCGCCACCGTCAACTACTTCGTGCCCAAGACCAACATCAAACTCTCAGCTATGTATCAGTACATCGGACGTACAGGTCACGAGACACAGCTCGACCGTGATATGGACGACCTCGGCATCTGCACCCACATGGCTCAAATCATGCTTCAATATGCGTTCTAAGGTCATTACGTTTCTTTTCAGCCTGACCGTCGTCGCGCTCATCTCCTGCGATGATGGGCGCATCTATCCGGAGACTGTCGCCTCGTCGGAAGGAAAGACTGTCGTACTTGAGGGCGTGCTCGACGGACTTGACAGTTGGACCAGCGCCTACCGGGTGTCCATCGCAGGCTTCGAGGGTGCTGACGATGAGTATGCCAGCGTGTCGAAGGTGATCTCCGGCAGCGATGTCACAGACGGTAAGGCCCATGTCGAACTGTCGGGCATCAAGGAGAATGTCACGCTGGTACGCCTCTGCATCCTCGACCGTCTGAGGAAGCATATCGTCACTTTCAAAGAGGTGGATGTATCCAAGGCTACGGAAGTGGTCAAGATGGATGTGGGCGACGTCGATATCAGTATGTTCAATGCCATACAACAGGCCTTCTTCAACACCACTTGTGCGAACTGCCACGGAGCCAGCAACCGTGCGGCCGCAGGACTCTATCTCACGGAAGGAAAGAGCCGTGCGGCCCTTGTGGATGTTGATTCCAGGAAAGTGGAGGGCCGGAAACTGGTTGAGACCAACGATGCCAGCAACAGCGTGCTCCACATGGTGCTGAACCAGCAAACGGTGGAAGGTATTTCGATGGATCATCGCGACCTCGTTTCAGAGAAGAACGAGATGACCATCCTCCCGCTCATCGACAGCTGGATTAATAACGGAGCGAAGTAAGAGATTGGTTTACAGTTTACGGTTTACAGTTTACAGATGATATGAAAATATATGGATAAGAAACATCAGAATTATAAGTTTGAGAACGCATTTGCCGATGTGTTCCAATTTGATAATGGGACGGAGGTACGTGAGTATCATGTCATGATCCACGTCGGTTCGCCGCGGCTCTCCTACGCCCAGCAGTTAGAGGCGGTCTTAGGAGTCTACAACCAGCTGATAGAGGGCCCGCTCAACGGTGCTCAGGCCGTATTCAAACGCTATTTCCTCAGCGATGCCGCCAATCAGGCTGACGAGGTCATCGCCTCAGATGTCACCGACTGTGCCAAGAGCATCATCCAGCAGGCACCGCTCGACGGTACGAAGATCGCCCTCTGGGTCTATCTGATGACGAATGTGCAGACAGGTGTCAGCCAGAGTGGCTTGTATGAAGTGCGCCACGGCGGGTTCCGTCATCTTTGGAACGGCTCAGCCCACAATATGGCAGCCAATTCGGAATACCAGACGCGACTGCTCTTCAATGAGTATAACATGCAGCTGATTCAGGAAGGATGTACGCTGGAGGCCAACTGTATCCGTACCTGGTTCTTTGTCAACGATGTCGACCTGAACTATGGCGGTGTGGTAAGGGCCCGCAACCAGTTCTTCTTCACGCAAGGGCTGACGGTGAACACCCATTTCATCGCCTCTACGGGTATCGGAGGCCGTCAGCAGGATCCCAATGTGCTCTCGCAGATGGACAACTATGCCATCGCCGGCATCAGGAAGGAGCAGATACACTATCTCTATGCCTCCACCCATCTGAACCGCACCAGCGACTATGGTGTGAGCTTTGAGCGTGGCACCCAGGTCAACTATGCCGACCGTCGCCATGTCTTTATCTCCGGCACCGCTTCTATTAATAATAAAGGTGAGGTGATGTATCCCAAGGATATCATCAAGCAGACACACCGTATGTGGGAGAATGTCGAGGCCCTGTTGGCTGAGGCCGACTGTAATTTCAACGATGTGGCTGAGATGGTGGTCTATCTGCGCGACACAGCCGACTACGACGTGGTACGCGAGCTTTATGAGGAGCGCTTTGCCGGCAAGCCCTACGTCATCGTCCATGCTCCCGTCTGCCGTCCGGGCTGGCTTATCGAGATGGAGTGTATGGCTGTGAAGGCTGTTGATCTGCCAACGATGCCGAAATTCTAAATATTCGAGGAGTGAGGAGTGTGGAGTGTGGAGTGAGAAATGTTTGGTGGCGGAGGATGGCACTACTTCTCTGCTTTTTGCATATCTCACTCCTCACTCCACACTCCTCACTCCTCGAATGCTCTGCCCGCTCCATCCAGACCATCAATGCCGACAAGGCCAAAGAAGTGGCCCGCGAGCAAGTTGTATGGCGCGGTCGCCTCTGTCCCTTCTCCACCTTTGCCCATAGTTTCCTGCAGTCCGTTTATGGCAAGAACCGTTACAGAGGGCTTTCTCCCGAGCAGGTGGTCTATGGCTGGCTGCTTCGTCCGGAAGTATGGAAAGACGAACCGCTGATCCATATTCCCGATGCCGACCTGCGGCGCCAGCTGCACATCGAAGGCGAATATGCCAAGTTTTCTGAACTCTTCGACGATACCCTCGGCTACAGACTGAACGCTCTGGGTTCCGACCTCCCTGAGCGGATGCGGCCTTTGGTGCGTGAAACCCCTGCCGTCGTCAGTCTTGACGAGAAGGTGGGCGACATCATCCTCCTGACGCAAGGCCGGCTCCTCCAGCCACGTCCCGCCGATATGCCGCCTCTGCCCTCATGGCGCATTGAGGCAGAAATCCTTTGGAATGTCACGCCGCCTTGGGCCGTCCTTTTGTCGATAGCAGCAGTCATATCCATTCTGGCCATTTTGTTAAAAAAGGCAATCAAACGCCTGAAGTGCCAATAATTATTCGTACCTTTGCAACGACAGTTAAAAAATAGACCATGCCGACGACATGGATCACAGTAAAAAACGAAACAAACATAATGGTTAGAAGAGCAAACAAAAATGACATCAGCCGTATCATCCAGTTGTTGCATCAGGTTGATATGGTGCATCACGAGATACGCCCGGACTTGTTCAAACCCCACACGACCAAGTATGATGAGCAGCAGCTCGAAGCCCTGCTCGACGATGACAGCAAACCCATCTTCGTCTTCGATCGCGGAGAGGTCTTAGGCCATGCCTTCTGCCTGGTTACAGAGGTCAGGAACGACAAACTGCTTCAGGACATCAAGACGCTCTATATCGACGACATCTGCGTAGATGAGAAGGCGCGCGGCCAACACGTCGGAAAGGCTTTGTATGAGCATGTGCGTGATTACGCCCTCTCAATAGGCTGCAACAACATCACCCTGAATGTATGGGAGGGCAATGATCCGGCATTAAGCTTCTATCGGAACATGGGCATGAAAGTCCAGAAAACGACCATGGAGATAAAACTGTAACTTACCCTGTAACGACTGAATTGCAATATTGCCCCGCTGATGATGACATTGATCATAGGACTGCTGATTCCGCTGCTGGGCACGATGCTTGGCTCGGCTTTCGTGTTCTTCATGCGGGGTGAGATGTCCGTACGATTGCAAAAGTCACTCCTGGGCTTTGCTTCGGGTGTGATGGTGGCAGCATCGGTATGGTCGCTGCTCATCCCTGCGATGGAGATGGAGGCTGATAGCGGCAAATGGTCTGTGATGCCTGCGGCTTTTGGATTCCTTCTCGGCATGGGCTTCCTGCTGCTCATCGACGAACTGACCCCGCATCTGCACATCGGCACAGACAAGCCGGAAGGCATGCGTTCGCATCTTTCCAGGACCGCGATGCTCGCCCTCGCCGTCACCATCCATAATCTGCCTGAAGGTATGGCCGTCGGTGTGGTGTTCGCCGGAGCCGACAGCGGGGCGACGAACATTTCCCTTGCCAGTGCTCTGGCTGTCGCCGTGGGTATCGCCATTCAGAATGTGCCCGAGGGAGCCATTATCTCCATGCCGATGCGGGCTGCCGGCAACAGCCGGTGGCGCTCGTTTGCCATCGGTTCCCTCAGCGGGGCCGTAGAGCCCATTGGAGCCATCGCCGTCCTGCTATTGGCCTCACTGCTCATGCCCGTTCTCCCCTATATGCTTGCCTTTGCCGCAGGAGCCATGTTCTACGTCGTGGTCGAGGAACTCATCCCCGAAGCCTCCAGCGGCCAGCACTCCAATCTCAGCACCATCGGTTTTGCCATTGGCTTCGTCCTGATGATGGTGCTCGACGTGGTCATGGGATGAACCCTATTTCGCTTCGATGTTGATCTTGGGTATGCGGCCATCCTTCATGCGCTGGAACTCGCGGAAGGCGGTAGTGCGACGGAAACCGTTGCCACCAGAGGGGATGCCGTCGTGATAGAAGAGGTACGACTTACCCTTGAAGTCGATGGTGCCGCCGTGGATGGTAAAGGATCCTGGCGACTCGTCGGTGATACGGCCTTCATAGTGCCATGGACCGTGGATGCTCTTGGCCGTCGAGTAGGCCCAATGCTCAGGCACACCACCGGCGGCATACTCCAGGAAGTAGGTATCGCCAATCTTATAGATCCACGGTGCTTCCTCGAAGCCTGTCTTCATCACCTTCTTGTGCAGTTGGTAGTCCATCTTCAGACATTTTGGCCCGAATTGTGCCTCGTCGTCCAGCATGGGGCGCATGTCGCAGATGCCGTTGTCGGCGAAGCTGGTGTCGATGCTGATCATGTCCTCGTTCAACTTCGCATACCAGCAGCCGTTGTTGCCCCAGAAGAGCCACGCCTGTCCGTCGTCATCGATAAACACCGTAGGGTCGATGAAGCCCCAGTTGCCGGGGATGAGCGGCTTCCCGATGGGGTCAGCCCAAGGGCCTTCCGGACGGTCGGCTACTGCTACGCCGATGCCGTGGAGGTGCTTGGTAGTGTCCTCTGCAGCCACATACCAATACCACTTGCCGTTGCGCTCGATGGCCTGCGAGGCCCAGGCATTGTCGCCCTGCTTGGCCCACTTGAAGTTGGCTGTGGTCAATACGATACCGTGATCGGTCCAGTGCTCCATGTCGGTAGTGGAGAACACCTGCCAGTCGGGCATACGGAAGTAAGTTGCCGTGTCCAGGTCATGCCCAGTGAACACATAGAGGCGGTCGCCTGATACCACAGGCGCCGGATCGGGGTTGTACATACGGTTGCTCACACGCTTTTGTGCTTGTAGTGTGATGGCCAATAATAACGTGATGGCAGCGAGAATGGTTCTTTTCATAACTGTTCTACATTTGATTTTGGTGCAAAGGTACAAATTTAAACGGGAAAACAGACAATAATTGGAAAAGAATTCCTACAAATTTTGTTCTATAACACAAAAGGGACATGAACAAAAGCCGTTATTGACATGCAGACTCACATTCTGCTTTGGTAAAAGCCATACCTACTTTTGATTAATCACTTTTGCAGGTCATCACAAGTGCGCCATGCTTAAAAACCTCGTTTTTAGGTATTGCGCACCTTATTTATTTGCCGTACCTTTGCACCGCAAGTCTGAGTTTAATCACAGGTATAAAATTCATATAAGTATTTGTTTAGTTATCAACGGGGTGGTTGGCTGTGACAGTCAGCCATTTCTTTTCTTCTCATGGCTCAAAACGTCACTTTTGTGCCTTTCTTATTGGTATTCAGGGTGTTAGATGGTGACGTTTGGCATTTTGAAACGTCACCATAACGTCACTATGAGAGTATTTACCAGAGATTTACGCCTCTACGAGTCCGGACTAAGATAGGAGTTTATCATAGTTTAGACAGTCTAAACTATTAGTTTACCTAGCCTAAACTAATAGTTTACCTAGCCTAAACTGATAGTCCATACCGTTTGTGTGATTGTCGAACTGCCTTATTATCAGAAGTTTAAAGGCAAATTGCCATCAATTTTGTATAGTCTTATTACTTAAAATGAGTAAAAGTGACGTTATAGTGACGTTTTAAAGCATATAACGTCACCGCTTAAGCCATTGAATAATAGATAGTTAGATACAAGAGTGACGTTTAGACTTAAAACTATCTGTTTGAAACTCCTTGGTCTCGTTCGAGGAGTCAGTCATCAACGGTGAGTGTTTAACCCTTCATGCTCATACCATAGGCATGACTAGGACTGTGGGAAGAAAATCTTTGCTATTCCCCCCAAGCGAATAATGCACGTATTTGGGACTTAACCCAAATGCGTGCATATCTATTTGCTAAAATTACATTCATTCTTCATACCTTTGCAGGCCGAAAACAGGATAATATAATTGAAATATGTATAAAGGTAAGAAGATTGTTCAGCCATCATTTTTGGAAGAAGGAGACAAGGTGGCACTTGTATCCCCTGCCTATTGGGTTGCGCAAGAGGCTCTGGAGCAGGCTGCAGAAACCATCAAAAGCTGGGGACTGCAACCTGCCATCGGACCGCACACCAATGACCAGAATGTAAATGCTTATGCAGGGACTGCCGATGAACGGGCTGCCGACCTCCTATGGGCGCTCGAAGACGATACGATCAAGGCGGTCGTCTGTTCAAGAGGCGGTTATGGAACCATTCACCTGCTAAACCGCATCCCGCAGGAGTGCTTTCAGCAACACCCTAAATGGTTCATTGGTCATGGAGACATCACCACGCTGCTTTATGCCATTGTCGGTGCAGGTGTAATGTGCATTCACGGACCCATGGCTTTCCAGATAGCCGATTGTCAGGAACCGGCATCAAGCATCACACGAAATATCCTTTTTGGAACGGTGCCACAATACAATATCCAAGGCAACCCATATAATCGGATAGGCCGTGCAGAGGGCATCCTCGTAGGAGGCAATCTCACCAGCTACTCCGCCATAGCAGGAACGAAATACCGTCTTCCGTCAAAGCAGGACATCATCCTTTTTATCGAAGAGGTGGAAGAATCGTTACACAGTATCGACCGATTATTCTGTATGCTGCGCTTGCAACTTGACTTTGAGAGAGTAAAAGGCATCATCTTCGGCACATTCAACTCCATCAAGTACGATCTTCAGTATGGTAGTGTCGAACAAATGCTGATCGCCCATCTGCATGACTATGACATTCCAGTATGCTGCGGTTTCCCAGTTGGCAGCAACAGTTGTATTCCGTTGATTGAAGGTGCCTCGTGCTCATTGGACGTGAATACAGAGAGGGTCGTTCTGACATACGACATCAATGGCGCTTGTCAACCTTTTGATATAGAAAAAGAAAGGCAGCAGCTGATCAAGTAGATAAAATAAAGTTCTATCGATCATGCACGTATTTGGGCCTCTTACCAAATACGTGCATGATTTTTTAAGGATTCTGTTTTTTATTTGTTATCTTTGCATCCGAAACTATCAATTGTACTTAAATAGTTAAAAACGGTTATGAGAAAAATGACTCGATGGATGCTGGCCGCCATCCTGGCTTTCTGCGGCGCTATGATGATGCTGACGGCTTGTACCGATGCGATCGGCACAGTAGATAATCCCGTCATTCCCGACCCGCCCTACGACCCTGCCGGAGAATTGGCCAATGAGACCTTCATGCATGAAGACTGGATGGATCGCACGGTCAGGCCCGGCGACTCGTTCTGGAATTTTGCCATCGGCGGTTGGCTCAAGACGAGGGATGCCGACGACATTAGTACCAATCACCGACTTGCGAAGCACATCGATGAGAAACTCAAAAGCAATCTGGGCAACTGCGATTCGCCCGTGGCCGGCAAACTGATCAAACTGATGACCCAGCCGGCACCAGAGAAGAGTGAGGAAATCAAGGTGATCAACGACTTCCTGGCGACGCTGAAAATGGACGGCGATATCAGCAAGGCCGATCTGATCAGGAATTTCGGTAAGCTGACGGACATAGGATGCCCTGCACTGGTGCGGATATCGGTAGAGTCCGTTAAAGGGAAAATAAAGAATGTCCTTGCCGCCGGAATGCCGTACAATGCGCATTTCTGGGCAAGCGTGTTCATGGCGTTACAGGCTAATCATGGCAATACCAGGGGAATCAGTGAATCTGATCCACCATATTTCATACTGCACGAACTGATGGGGTTGGACCTCGAATCGCCTGACATCAGTGCCAAGGTGGAGAAAATCCTTGAGATAGAGAATAAAATGGGTGCTTTGTATTATAGCTACAGTTTCTCGGATGAACAGACCGGCACAGTCAGAATCAAGCAGATCCAGCCCGCCACACTGCAATGCCTGAATGCCGCCGGCACACGGGCCGGGGAGGGTGAAAACCTGAAGGCGGCCTTCAACGAGGCCTTCCATGTAAACGAATCGACAATAATCAACAGTGACGTGGATAAGGCGCTGGCCTTGCTTGACGAATACAGCACCGACACCTGGCTGCTCTACCTGCAGTATTATATCTATGGCAGGTTCTCGTTCTTGTTCCGATATACTGATCATTATGATGGGCATGGTATCATCAAGCGTCTCTATACGCTGAATCCTACTGCCACCATGGACTATGATTTTTCCATACTCCTGGAGGATTGCGACGTGGAGGGTTGCCGCGAGATCCTGGAAAAGATGCGCCAACGCCTGGGGCAACGCATTGAGCAACTCGACTGGCTGGGCAGTGACACCAAGGCCAAGGCGCTGGAGAAATTGAAGTCGATGCACTTCACGGTGGGCAAGCCCGAACGTCTGTACAATGCCGACTTCGTACTGACGGGTAACACGGTCATAGAGGCCAGCATGCAGTATCTGAAACAGTACACTGACTACCTGCGCTCTTTAGACGGCCTGCCCGCTAACGGCCATGCATGGGATTATGTCGCCAGTAATATCGGCCTATATTCCCCATCGACAGTCAATGCCTTCTACATTCCTAATTGCAATGAACTTATCATCAACCCGGCATTTGTCATGCCTGAAATGTTCCCCACCGACAAGAACAATGCCCAGCGTTATGCCACGGCTATGGTGTTTGGCCACGAAATGACTCACGGCTTCGATCCCCTTGGGGCACAGTATGATGCCAAGGGCATAAAGGTCAACTGGTGGACCGACGAAGATATGGCTCAATTCAAGCTGCAGCAGCAGAAGATGATTGACCGCTTCAACGAACTGGAACAGGCTCCGGGCCTGCCGGCAGACGGCGAGAAGACGCTCGGCGAGAATATAGCTGACCAGGGCGGTGTGTCACTGGCCTACACCTTGTGGAAAGAACAACTGCAGGCCGAAGGACTCTCTGGCGAGGCCCTGCGCCACCAGCAGCGACAGTTCTTCCTTAGCTATGCCGACTTATGGCAAGCCTATGACACAGATGCGGACTTAAGAAAGAATATAAGTGATGCCCACTCCGCTAACCACAACCGCGTGAACGGTATTGCCCGGCTGATCGATGA
>ONCZ01000021.1 GCA_900316445.1 uncultured Prevotellaceae bacterium
CTCTTCCTTCTTCAGGACATAGATAGAAGCCTTGAACTTCTTGAAGGGCTTGATCTGACCCGGATGGCAGAGCACCATACCGCGCTTGATCTCGTTCTTATCGATACCGCGGAGCAGCAGACCAACGTTATCACCAGCCTGACCCTCATCCAGGATCTTACGGAACATCTCAACACCAGTAACGACAGACTTCTTGTCCTCACCGAGACCGAGCAGCTCGACCTCATCACCCACGTGGATCACACCAGTCTCGATACGACCAGTAGCAACAGTACCACGACCTGTGATAGAGAACACGTCCTCAACAGGCATCAGGAAGGGCTTATCTGTAGCACGGGGAGGCTCCTGGATCCAAGTGTCACAGGTATCCATCAGCTCCATCACCTTGTCTTCCCACTTCTCAACGCCGTTCAGGGCACCGAGGGCAGAACCACGGATAATAGGAGTATCATCCTCGAACTCATACTGAGCGAGAATCTCCTGGACCTCCATCTCAACGAGCTCCAGCATCTCCTCGTCGTCAACCATATCGCACTTGTTCAGGAACACCACCAGACGGGGAACGTTCACCTGACGGGCGAGCAGCACGTGCTCACGGGTCTGAGGCATAGGACCGTCAGTAGCAGCAACCACGAGGATAGCACCATCCATCTGGGCAGCACCAGTTACCATGTTCTTCACATAGTCAGCGTGTCCCGGGCAGTCAACGTGAGCATAGTGACGCTTCTCTGTCTCATACTCAACGTGAGCGGTGTTGATAGTGATACCACGCTCCTTCTCCTCAGGAGCATTGTCAATCTGATCGAATGACTTGATCTTACCCTCGTTACCAGCAACGCGCTTTGAAAGCACAAGCGTGATAGCGGCAGTCAAAGTTGTCTTACCGTGGTCAACGTGACCGATAGTACCAATGTTTACGTGCGGTTTGGTACGCACAAAATTCTCTTTTGCCATTTTTGTTGTTATTAAATGTTTATAAATTCTGAATTTTCAGTCTCCTCCTCTTTACAAGAGAGCTGTAACTGAGAGTTGAACTCAGGACCTCTTCCTTACCAAGGAAGTGCTCTACCACTGAGCTATTACAGCGAGTTGAGCGGAAAACGGGGCTCAAACCCGCGACCCCCAGCTTGGAAGGCTAGTGCTCTATCGACTGAGCTATTTCCGCAGCATGTCTCTTGAAGTGGGTGCTGATGGATTCGAACCACCGAAGTCGAAAGACAGCAGATTTACAGTCTGCCCCATTTGGCCACTCTGGAAAACACCCAAATCGTTTGCTCTTTCGAGCTAACGCGGATTGGCTTTCGCCGCTCCTTTTTTCCTCCCTTTTGAGCCTCTTGTCGGATTCGAACCAACGACCCCGAGATTACAAATCACGTGCTCTGGCCAACTGAGCTAAAGAGGCTTTTCTAAGCAGCCGCTCTCCAAAGTTACTACTTATTTTTGAATTACCAAAACTTTTCGATGTTTTTTTTATCTATTCCTTAATTTTTCCTTGAATTTCTGTAGTTGTGAGCGCATAGAGTCTACGCAAAGATCGATACTTTCCTCAAATGTATCGCTGGTCTTCTCAACAAACAGCGTGCTTCCGGGCACTGCCACAGAGAGACTGGCCTCCTTGTTCTGGGCCGTGGCCGGCTTCACTACTTTCAGCTGCACCTCCACCTTCTGTATATCCTCAAATGATTTTTCCAACTTGGCGACCTTCTTTTCGATGAACGCCTCTAACTTCTCAGTAGCGTCGAAGTGAATCGACTGGATCTTAATCTCCATAGTTACCTCCAATTTTAAAAGGGTTAATAATAAGGTTCAGGCTCGGGGATGAGCCTCTTCATACACTCGTTTCAACTGCTCGAACGTGGTGTGGGCATAGATCTCCGTCGTACTGACGCTCTCGTGGCCCAACAGGTTCTTGATACTCTCAAGGCCTGCACCGTTGTTCAGCATCGCCGTGGCAAAAGTGTGACGCAGCACGTGGGGAGAGCGTTTCTTCAACGACGTCGCCCCTGTCAGGTGCTGATGCACGATCTGATAAACCTGGTCGCCCGTCATCCGATGGCCCTTGTCACTCAGGAACAGGGCGTCGCAATCACCATCCACCTGTTCATCGCGCACGGCGATATACCTTTTGAGGGTCTCAGCCAGTTCCGCGCCGAAAGGCACGATGCGCTGTTTGTTGCGCTTACCCGTCACCTTGAGCTGGCAGGACTCGAAGTCCACATCGGCATTGTTCAGTCCCGTCAACTCCGAACGACGGAGTCCCGTCTCATATAATAATATAAAAAAGGTACGCGCGCGAACCTCTTTATAACTATCACCCCACTCGATATCGTCGAGCAGACGGTCCATCTCTCCCTCACGGAGGAACTGCGGCAGGGGCTTCGATTTCTTCGGACCCGTCACAGCGTGGGCGGGATCCTTCTCCACCAGCCTTCGCTTCAGGGCAAAGCGAAAAAAGGAACGCAATGCACTCAACTTCTTATTGATCGTTGATGCATTGTTTCCTCTATCCATCAGACTCTCCATCCAGTCACGGATCAGGTCGGTGTCCACCGTCCCTAAGGAGAGCCCGCCATCCCTAAAAATCAGATACGATTCAAACTCCCGAAGGCTATCCTCGTATGTCTGCACGGTCTGCGGTGACGCATTCCGCTCGAAGCGCAGGTAGTTTAGAAACTGGTCTATCATTCTATTGCCTTTTGACAGAATTTTAGTAACATTCTGTTTTCGGCTACGAATTTACGAAGAATTTTCGAAACTACCAAATTTTTCGGGGACTTTTTTTTATTCCTCGTTCGCACGAAGCTGCTGTACGTAAATGGCGTGCTCCATCTTCAGGCGCTTCAGTACAGACGGCTTATCGAACTGCTGACGACGGCGCAGCTCCTTGATAACCCCTGTCTTCTCGAACTTTCTCTTGAACTTCTTGAGGGCCTTCTCGATGTTCTCGCCTTCTTTTACCGGTACAATAATCATTTGTCTTTTGCTTTAAAATTTTATGTTAAACTTCATGCCTCGGGCACAGGTGCCACGAAAAGCGGGTGCAAAGTTACAACATTTTTAGGAATCCACCAAGTTTTTATCTTATTTTTATTAAAAACAACTGATAATTTTCTGATATTTTATCAATTGTTGTCTAAGTTGTCATAGTTGTCGTTAAAATCAGATTGGAGCACAAGCCTCGCGAAGCCAATCTGTTTCATCATCGGAGAGGTAAGGCGAAAGGGTATCGAAGACACGCTGGTGGTAGTCGTTGAGCCAATCGATTTCCTCGGGCAGGAGCATATCGATAAGGATAGGCGCCTTGTCGATGGGACAGAGGGTGAGCGACTCGAACTGCAGGAACTTGCCGAACTCCGTTTCCTTATACGGCACGATAAGAAGCGTATTCTCGATACGCACGCCGAACTTACCTGCAAGATAGATGCCCGGTTCGTCTGTGATGGTCATTCTTTCCACCAAGGGCGCAGGCTTCCACTCCATACGGAACTGATGCGGACCCTCATGCACGTTGAGATAAGTACCCACACCGTGACCCGTGCCGTGCAGATAGTTCAGCCCTTCGCGCCACATGGCCTGACGGGCAAGAATATCGATCTGCGTACCACTGGCACCACTGGGGAACTTACACAGTTCAATCTGAATATGGCCCTTCAGCACCAGCGTATAGACCCTCTTCATTTCCTCCGTCAGCGGTCCGAGGGCAATGGTACGGGTGATATCCGTCGTACCATCGAGATACTGCGCACCACTGTCGAGCAACAGCAACCCGCTGGGTTCCAAGGGGATATCCGTCTCTGGTGTCGCCTCATAATGAACGATGGCCCCATGCGCCCCATAGCCCGCGATGGTATCAAAGGAGATACCCCTGAAGAGCGGCTGCTCAGCACGAAGGCTCTCTAACTTGTCAGAAACCGATATTTCAGAATACTCCGAATAATCAGAACATTCCGATAGCCACTTCAAAAACTTTACCATCGCGATGCCGTCTTTCAGCATCGCCGACCTAAAACCCGCTATTTCCCTTTCATTCTTCACGGTCTTCATCCGCTTCACGGGCGACTCTTCCTCTACGATTTCCGTCTGAGGGTGATTGTCCCGACGACCTTTGTTCCTGACAACTTCATAAAGTCGGTAGTTGATCTCATCAGGATCGAGCAGGATATTGTATTCAAAGTAGTTCTTCAGACCATTCTCCACCTGCTCATAATCCTCCACCTTGATATCCTCCGCCTTCAGATAGGCAGAGACCTCGGGCGTCAGCTTCACCTTATTTATATATAATGTGACGCTCTTCGACGAGATGAGCAGATACGAGACGAAAACAGGATTACAATGCACATCTGAGCCTCGAAGATTCAACGTCCAGGCTATATCGTCGAGAGCAGCCATCAGCAAACCATCCGCATGTTTCTCCCGCAGGGCCTGACGGATACGGCCGATCTTGTCACGACTGCTCTCCCCCGCATATTCTATCGGATAGATCTCCACAGGATTCTCAGGTATCACTGGACGGTCCTTCCAGATCAGTTTCAGCGGATCGAAGTTCGTCCGCAGCGTGAGGCCATTCTGCTTACGAAGGTCTGTTATCAGTTCCTTCACCTCATTCACAGAACTGCATCGGCCGTCGATGGCCACCTCGCTCCAGTCCTCATACGGATGGCGACTCTGCATGATCTCCTTACCCAACCACTCGGCAATCGTTGGCGTACCCTCGATCTTCAGTTTCATCAGTTGATACTCCGTCCCCTTCAACTGTTCCTCAGCCGCAAGGAAATAACGCGAGTCCGTCCAAAGGGCTGCCGACGTCAGCGTCACCACCGCCGTACCTGCCGAACCGTTGAAACCGCTGATCCACTCCCTAGCCTTCCAATGGTCAGCCACATATTCACTCTGATGGGGGTCTGTACTGGGGAAGATGCAGGCCGCAAGATGCTCCCGCCTCATCACCTCCCGAAGGTCTTCCAATCGTTTATTAATCGTTTCTGCCATATTCTACTCGTATTTCACACAGCGATAAGAGGGATTGACGGAATTGGGCATGCAGTCCGCAGCACTACGACTGAGAGCGAAAACCACGCGCCCTTCAGCATCGTGCTCAGAGACAAGGCGGGTGTTATTGCCTGCCTCACTGCTCCAGCCCCAGCCCACTGTGAAGCGGTCACCACTGAAAAGCTGCACAGCTCCACAGGCCTGAGTGAAGTAATTTCCACCAGGGTTGAGCATATCACCACCACCAGAGACTTCTCCCGTCTCAGGATCGACATTGAGGCGGAGCACCCGTGTGAGTTGCGGGTCGTGACCGTTGCCATTGTCAAAGAGCGTCAACGTATTATCTTTGTGGAAAGTGGCATAGTGCTGACCATAGAAACTCAGGCTGTCAGCCAATGCCTCGCCGTTGATACGCCAGAGGATGTCACCCGTCTCGTGGTCGATCTTCAGCAATGAGCTGAGGGCACGGAAGGAACAGAGCCAATTGTCATCCGGCAACACCTGCACGGAATTAAAATGTACGTAGTCGTAGCTGGTGTCGAACACGGGACTGCCCCACTCAGCCATCTCCTTGTGGTCGCTGCTCCACCAATCGAACACCACCTCACCATTCTCCACCTCCTGCAGATAGCCGACGGCAAGCATCTTGCCGTCCACCTCACGCTCCACATACGAAGCCGAGGCAATCCAGTGCGTGGGCGAGAAGAAATAGAAGTCGTGGCCGTCAAGAGGCTCGCCACCCTTCAGATAACCGTCGCGACTGGGCAGGGCGTGAATGGTATCTACAGGAACATAGTGGTCATCGAGTAGCACGCGCATCCCAGGGTCGTAGCCCGTGAAAGCACGGTCGGCGAAGTTATCGTCAGGAGCATGGAAACTATAATAGGTCTTACCGTCGAACACATGTTTCTTGAAATCCCAGTAACCTAACTCTTTGAAAGTGCCGACATCTAACGTGGGATCGTAACGGTAATAGAGGATCTGCCCGTCGTTATCGTACTTCATGATGAGCCGCTGGTAGATAAACGAGAGATAGAAATCGCCAGGAATGACGCCCTTACCCTCGGCCACGATATCGGGAATACCGCTGTGGAGGGCGTTCAGACGCACGATACCACTCTGTCCGCCAATCGTGTAGGCAATCTCTATCTGCTTGTCCTTCGCAATCCCCGTAAAGGGCGAAACGGTGATGCTCTCGAACGCATCATCATTCTCAACGCGGATGTCGGGCTCGAACTCGGAGTTGAGGGTTCTGAGATCAACAGCCTCTGTGGCAGGCAACGCAATATCATAATGCTCGCCATTCACGTAAAGACACATCTCCCCTATCGGCACAGGTCCGACAGTATTATCTTCAATGGAGGTACATGCTGCAAGTCCGCATATCGCGACACCCAGCAAAAGGATTGAAAGTCTGCTATTCATAACGGGTACAAAGATACAAAATATTTTCCAAACCACCAAACATTTCTTCAAAGATTATCCCCGTGAGTCTTCTCTCTATGCCTTTACCGCCTACAGTCTATGTCGTTAGTGCCTGCTTCCTATGTCGTTAGTGCCTTGAAAGTATAAGGTTGACTTAAGTCAACCAAGTGGACGACATAAGTCAATCTACTGGTTGACTAAAGTCATCCAAGTGATTGACAGTAGTCAACCATATAGTATATAGGCAGTAAAAACAGAGTCTGTAGGCACTAACGACGTAGGGAGTAGGCACTAAAGCCGAAGGAGAATGTCTCTTCTCTTATCTGACAGACAAGAATCGCTACCATTACTGATAGCGATTCTTTGTATGAAACTGCTCACGGGACCTGTTCCTGTGAGTCCACGTAATCCATGCTCTATACTGTCTGGTCTTGAAAATAGAAGTGCGACCAGATAATTCCGATAATCGCAATCACTCCTAAAATTGCAAATAGTACAATCAATGCCATATCCTTTTTATTTAAGTTTTCCTATTAGAATAAATCCAAATGCAATGAAAGACATTACCGTCCCTAATCCAATGAAGATAAGCAACCAAAGATTAACATCTTGTTGCATCACACTCGCCAAGACAACTCCTCCTAAGATGAGTTTCGCAATATCGAGACAGAATTTGCCTCCTTCGAGTATCAGTTTCTCTTTGCGAACTGGTTTCTTTTCACTTTGCAACTGCTTGTTGATTTGAGCAGTTTGGGCTTTCGCCTTTTCTCTCCGATTACTCATGGCAAAAGTACATAAAAGAATTGAAACTGCCAAGAATACTTGGAGAATTAACACATTTTTTTGCTATTTGTGCTCTCATACGCTTTATATTTAAATGTTATACAATAAGTTTGTGGGTGCAAAGATACGAACAATTTTTGAATCGTCCAAGCTTTTTGCAAAAAAAGTGCGGACAGCAGAAGCCATCCGCACTTGAGTTTGAAATATAGTAATCGTCTTGCTGTGTTGTTATCAATTGGACCTGGCCATGCTGTTATACTGTACGATTCATGTTGTCTGAGCAGGGGAGGTCCAAGGGAGGTGTAAGGGAGGTCTTGTCTGAAGACCTCCCGTGTTGAAACCCCGATATACACAGGCGTTTCAAAAGAGGACGGGAGGTCTGATAGCTTTTCAGAGACGACAACGAAATCAGGGCGAACGTGTTAAGTTTTTGGATGGTATTGAGAAAAGGACGGAATCATTTTATTTTACATTCCGAACAACCTGAGAGTTTTCTTGAAGAAACTAGGCATGTTTCTGGGAGAAAGTAGGCATGAAAGTCGGAGTTTACTGCCAATAAACTCCCACTTTCCTTAGCCCAAAATCAGAAGAACACAACACATTGATAATCAAATAGATACAACATCCTCGAGCAAACAAGCCAACTCTTTGAAATTTATTGACACAAGTATTAAACACAAATCTGAGAGCACACATTGTAACAGCTGTTACAATTTGCCTCACAATGGGGACGTCCCCACTGTGAGGCAGTGGTCAGGAACCAGACCTACTGTAGTTATTATCTTGTCGCATAAATTGAGTACACCGGAACCTCATCAACTAAGTAGACTTCTATTTTGTAATCATCTTGGCCAGTCCAAGTATATGTCTTTACTTTTGTTAAATTGGGATTATTATAATAATGAGGGGTATACGTCTCTTTATATACCCATTTGCTGATAACAGCACCGTTTTTCTTTTCGCCTATGAAAGACCATTTGTTGCTGGAGGTTTCCTTGATAGGAATGTCCGACGCTTTTAATTCACCCTCCTGCTTTTGATTAAGATCTCCCGCATAAGCCCGTGACCACTCGCCCTTTCCTTCTATACTCTTGATTTTGGCATTTTTAATATCGTTAATGTTCTCTATCACCAGCGTTAAATTAGAAATTCCCTTGTTAACCTCCCAATCACCAGGTACATTTGTTTTATTGGATATATCATCATAAGCAGTTGACGTCATTGTCACCGTCGCTGTATTACCTGAACATGAAACATTAGTGGTAGTTTCTGCACCTATCGTTCCGATTGTATAATTGAAATTTCTTGAATGCCATTGTTCATTAGAAGCTGATTCACCGTTTGTGGCATGTAAATCGTACTGTACAGTACTTGTAAACTTCACTCTGACATACTTCACGAAGTCGAGCACGCTAGCGGTATTGGTTCCGCCTTTCTGATTGATCGTAACAGTTTCCTTGGCTACGATGTCGTTGTTCTCGTTGCGGGCGCGGATTTCAACTTTTGCCGTGCGGGGCTCTGTAGAGGGATTGGGCTCTACCTTGAAGTCTATGGCACTCTTTGTACCGCTGACTGTGATCCACGACTTATCCTCATCGCTCATGGAATAGGTTATCTTCGGCTGGTTGGTGGTTATCGTCACTGTCTGTGTACCGCCCTCGCCATCATAGTCCAGTTTGGTGGGCGTAACGGCCAGCGAGGCAACCTGAACGCCCTCCTGCTTCACAGTGAGAGTCACCTTATTCTTCTGGCTCTCAGTGGGATTCTCCACATCGGATACCCAGAAGGCGACTACTCCTATTCGGGCCACGGAGGTTGTGTTTTTACTGACGAAGATATTCACAAGCTTATCCGACTCATCCTCATACCCAGCCCCAAATTCAACTGTCAGCCAATCTTTGGCATCATCAGCTACATCTTTACCATAGTAGGGATATCCTGCCGTATAGAACGTAATCTCGTCCATTCCGCCTTCGGCCTTGAATTTCAGCGAATCGGGTGTTACGCTGATCTCACCTAATGACGCTGATTCCTGAGTGACGGGAATAGAGGTAATCATAGCAGGAGCAAGCCTTTGGTCAAACCAGCCTTTGATGGTGATGGTACCCTTGCGTTTATCTAATCCTCCGTTCTCATCAAAATGAATCGTGTAGGTGTAGCCGCTGCCGGTGCGGACGGGAGTGATCCAGTCGTACTCTTCATCGTATGGGACTTCAAAATATGGAAGGTTGGTCGTTATTGTAAGCGTCTTATCCTGTGCATTCGACTTCAGTTCGAATTTGTCTGGCGAGCCGCTCAGCAACATCTGCTGCTCTTCCCACTGCTCTATGCGGAGCGTTGCCTTGCTGGTGTATTCCTTTCCTGTGTCATAGTCGTAGGTGGAGCCTGTGACGGTGACGGTGCCCGAGCGCTTCTTGCCAGTCTTGTTGGCTTTAGCCACGAGGGTCAGATTGCCGTAATCATCCAGTGACACACTGCACCAGTCGGTATCCGTAGAGGGCGTAAGTTTCTCGTAATTGCTGTAAACCTTCAGTTCCTTCGACTCCCCATCCCAGTTGTAGAAGGTGACCGAGGGCTTCGAGAACCTCAGCACGGCATTGCTCCCGTCGGGCATGGCATTGAATGTGGTCACCTTACCCGATGCATCAATCACCTGGTTCACATAGCCGTCGTTCTTGATGACTGTCAGCTTCGCCGTTCCGTCGGGCTGCGTATCGAGAATCACCCTGACATTGCCGTCCTTGCTGGGCACGCCGATAGTGGTCTTACCCGTCTGGGGATCACGTAAAACTGAATACAAGATACCGCCCTGCGACTTGATGTTGTCGAGAACCTCCATAATGTTGAAACCGAGGCCCTCAGCGGCTTTCTGCTGGAGCTTCGTCACGCCTTTCTTCATCACCATCGAAGCGACGGTTCCGGCTATATCCTGTATAGTCTTGCTGGTTCCTTTGGGGAACAGGTCATTGAAGTGCTCCTGTACGTACTTGCTGCCCAACATGGCCCCAAAAGCCTTCAGGTCATCGGAAGTAGCTGTCTTGGTCTGAATCTTGTCGATGAGTTTCGTAGTCTCCTTATAGATTTCGGTGATGTCGTCTATCTTGTTTATCTTGTCCGTGAGATCTCCCAGCTGACCTCCTGTCAGCTGATCTATAGCCATAATCTCAACCGAGGCTGCGGCAGTCACTGCTATGCCGGCCACTTCAAGCATATTGGCCTTCTGAGGGTCCTTGCCCTGATAAATGTCACTAATGTCCTTGGCGAATTTCTCAGCATATTGGTAATTCTCCTGACCGCTGTACATGCTGCCAGCATCATACCAGGCATTACGGATAGCATTGGCATAACTGTCGTATTTGCCGTTGTTGAAGTTGATGAACCATTCCTTGGCTGTCTTCGTGTTCTGTTTCACGGATGCAGGCAGAAAGCTGTAGAGTTCGTCCATAGCCTTCGAATTGCCAAGAACTCTCTCAGCTGCCAGGCATTCCTTGATTTCCTCTGCCTTTCGATTCGTATAGGTGTAGGCATCATAACCGGCCTGCAAGGCTCCCTCCATACCAGGAGCACGGGTAACGGGTTCGTCCGTCATTGCCAATACTGTGGTTGCTGCAGACTTATATGTCTCGTAATTCTGCGAGAGGTCGCGTATGATATCGAAAAGTCTCGTGGGGTCAGAGTTAGGACCGACACCGCTCAGCAGGTCGCCCTCCCAGTTGTCGCTGCAAACTTTGAAAGCCTGCACTTTAAGATCCTCGAGTTTGAAGGCGTAATTGATAAAGGTTCCTATGGCGGACCTGTCCTCTATTTCTGAGAGCCCCCAGGCATCGGTAGCCTTGTTAGTCACTGTGACACCGGTATTGTCTTGAGGGACAGGATCGATCCCGCCGCCCTTGCTGTTGTCACTGTCTTTACTGCAACCTGCAATTCCTGACAAGAGTAGCAGGAATAGCATCGTCTTGAATAGTTGTCTGGCAGTTTTCATACTTATAAGTTTTTAATTGTTTTAATATCTGGCGCAAAGATACGAATAGTTTTTGAAATATCCTGAGATCATGTGTGGCCGATTTGTCCACACTTGCATCATTTGTTTGTTTTTTCAGCGTAATAGGGGACCTATGTCTTCAGCGTAGTCGAGAAAGAAGTTGTGTCGGAGGATGACGCAGATATTCTCCAGCAGCAGGGTGTCGATGCATTTCTTCTTGAAAACCTTGTAGACATTGGTGCGGTCAAAATGCAACTCGCTGGCAAACCAAGTCACGGACCGGTCTTGCCTACGTAGTTCCTGTTCTATGAGACTGCCTATGTGGATCATACTGGCCACAAAGGTAGGGATATTATCAGCAAGAAGGCTTACAATTCATAAAAAACGACTTACAATTTATGATTTGTAAGTCGTTTTCTGCGAGGCCCACTCACTGGGGGTCATTCCGACGATGTTTTTGAAGGTTCGGAAGAATGTCGTTTCGTTGGAGAATCCCGACTCTATGGCAACCTGCGTCATCTTGATGCCCGGCTTCCGAAGTATCAGTTGCTTGGCATATTCGATGCGATAGCCGTTGACGAACTGCGAGAAGTTAAACGCATAGGAATTGATGCAACGTGACACTTCGTCTAAGCGTACACTGAGAGCCGTAGCCACATCTGCCTGTTTCAGGTCGCTGTCGAGATACGGCCGTTGTTCTTCCATCAGCCGGATGATGCGCTGCATCAGCTGTTCGTCACGCGGAGTCTCTGGAGTAGGTTCAGGAGCCGTCACCTCAGGAATCGTGTCCTCTGGAGTCTGGTGCCGTCTCTTATATATAATAAGGTACGCGAGAAGAGCCAGGACAATCAGGCCTGCAATGAGGATCCAAGGCCAGATGGGACTGTCCATTGCCTCAGTAGTGGCGATACGATTGCCGACGGGAAAGAGCCAGACTGCTGCGGTTGGCGTGAACCAAGTGCCACCATGAGCAATACCGCCTGTAGTGACTAAATGGCCTTCAGGCGACAAGACGGGTATACACCCGTCGGCATCCGTCAACGGATCAGTATAGTAGAGTGTCAGCGGGGCGGGCTGCTGAGCATACTCGATGCAAAGGATGTATTTCCGGCAGAGCGTGTCGCAGCCTATGATGTAGCCACGCTGCGACTGACGGTCAACGACGACGGGGGTGTAATAGGAAATCCCACCAAAACGGCTCTTCATGGGAATGTGTACAGTGGTGGGCAGGAGTGAGAATACCGTATCGCGCACTTCGGCGATGGCCACCTGGCCAGTGGAGTCCTTAACGGGAAGGAGATAGGCACAGTCGCCTTTCTCCTCGTCGCCGATAAAGCTGTCATCGCTACGGGGAGTATGACCAAACAGGTAAGGCTTCCACGTTTCTAATAACGATACGCGGAACGGCTCGCCCTTCAGACGATCGACAATGTTACTGGTAATGGGCTTTCCGTAGTTATCCCAGCAACCGCTTATCACCATCACGTCACCGTCGGAAGTGCGGAAAAGATAAGGGCGACTGCGATGTAAGGACACGTCGCGGGCCGTCTCGAAATACATACCGCCATCATAGGTCTCGATGGCATCGGGATGATACCAGTTGCCTGCTGCGACCACCTGTCCGTTAGGCAGTTCGATGCCGGAGACCTGGGTCCGCCGTCTATCGAGACAGCCGAAACCCTCGAAGGTGTGGGTGGCGGGGTCGTACAGTTCAGCCTCGATGGTCTGCCCCACGCCCAGATTCTTCTCATAGCCGCCAGCCAGGAGCACTTTGCCGTTGCGGAGCGGCACGCACAGACCGTCGTCGTGGGTATAGGCCATCTGCAACACCTGCCATTGGCCGTCCTTGAGGAATTCGGCGGTAGGGGTGGGTACAAAGCTGGAGGTGTGGCCGCCCGTCACCGTCAGTTCTCCGTCGGCAAAGAACGTACCGTGGCAGAAACGGGGGATATTCAGGTCAGGCAGCCGCTGGGGCACAATCTTGATCATCGGGATGGTGTCCGTCTGCGCCAAAACGGTCAGCACAGTCATCATTAAGCCTAATATCAGTTGTTGTCGTTTCATAAACCTTGCTATGGTTTTGCCATTTTCAGTTGACAAAGATACACAATAAGTAGCATAAATCTCACCGATTAACACAGATTAATAGTCAAAAGGATGGATATACATTTTTTTTTCGTATCTTTGCAGCACTTTTGATACAACTTATTAAATTATAATTATACATTATGGCATTTTTAACGAACGAAAAATTGACCATCGTCGGCGCAGCCGGAATGATTGGTTCGAACATGGCTCAGTCTGCCCTGATGATGGGTCTGACAAGTGAAATCTGTCTTTACGACGTGTTCTCTCCCGAGGGTGTTGCCGAGGAGATGCGCCAGAGTGGCTTCGACGATGTGAACATCGTGGCTACCACCGACGCTGAGGAGGCTTTCAAAAACGCTAAGTACATTATTTCTTCAGGTGGCGCTCCCCGTAAGGCCGGTATGACCCGCGAAGATCTGCTCGCAGGCAACTGCAAGATCGCAGAGGAGCTCGGCCAGAACATCAAGAAGTTCTGCCCCGATGTGAAGCACGTGGTGATTATTTTCAACCCCGCTGACCTCACAGGTCTGGTGACACTGCTCTATTCTGGTCTGAAGCCCGGACAGGTGACAACCCTCGCTGGTCTTGACACCACCCGTCTGCAGAGCGCACTGGCCAAGAAGTTCGGTGTGATGCAGAATCAGATCACAGGTTGCGCTACCTACGGTGGCCACGGTGAGCAGATGGCCGTATTCGGCAGCCACGTGGAGATCGCAGGCCGCAAGCTGACAGACATCATCGGTACAGCAGAGTTCCCCGCAGAGGAGTGGGAGCAGATGAAGGTCGACGTCACCAAGGGTGGTGCGAAGATCATCGAGCTCCGCGGACGTTCTTCATTCCAGAGCCCCAGCTACCTCTCTGTTGAGATGATCCGTGCAGCCATGGGTGGTGAGCCCTTCCGCTTCCCCGTTGGCACCTACGTGAAGACCGACAAGTACGACCACATCATGATGGCCATGAAGACCACTATGACTGCTGAGGGTGCCAAGTTCGAGGTTCCTCAGGGTACTGCCGAGGAGAACGCTAAGCTGGATCAGAGCTACGAGCACCTCTGCAAGATGCGCGACGAGCTGGTGACACTGAACATCGTTCCTCCCATCTCAGAGTGGAACAAGATCAATCCGAACCTGTAATCGACAACGGATTACACGAATTACACGGATTGATTATGGCTTTAATCAAATCATATCGCGGTCTCGCTCCCAAGTGGGGGCGAGACTGTTATTTCAGCGAGAACGCCACAATTGTGGGTGATGTGACGATGGGCGACGAGTGTTCCGTATGGTTCAATGCCGTCGTCCGTGGCGACGTGGCTCCTATCACCATCGGCAACTGCACGAATATCCAGGATGGCTCGTGCGTTCATGTCACTTTCGACACAGGTCCCACGCATATCGGCTCGTACGTGACCATCGGCCACAACGTCACCATCCATGCCTGCACCATCCACGACCACGCCCTCATCGGCATGGGCTCCACCCTACTCGACGGCTGTGAGGTGGGCGAAGGCAGCATCGTGGCAGCAGGTGCCCTCGTGCTCCAGAACACGAAGATCCCTGCCGGCGAGATCTGGGGGGGCGTACCTGCGAAGTACCTCAAGCCCGTCCGCCCAGGACAGACAGACAACGCTGAGCACTACGTAGCATACTCGAAATTCTACCTGAACGAGGAGTGATCTTCAAACATCGATGTTTGGTTGCCAGAGGATGGTCTTGCCGGCATAGAGTGAGGCAGGGACGTCGATGAGGCGTTGATTGGAAGAGCCTCGGAACAAGAGATCAGGATCGCGCAGTTTCTCGATGAACGAACCATCCACCAACACATCGAGTTGTTCCAGCAGTTCACGTTGGTCCTCATGGATCAGGCTTTCAAACGTAAAGCCCGTATAACACCAGATGTCTTTGTTCGACTGCTCGTGGATAGCTCTCGCCAGTTCGGCGAAGCCTGCTGCCTGATACATCGGGTCGCCTCCAGAGAATGTCACGTTGGCGAAGGGGTCGGCCATGATGATACGCATCAGTTCTGCCGTTGTCATCTCTCGTCCGCCATTAAAATCCCACGACTGGGGATTATGACAGCCCGGACACTTATGACTGCAGCCTGCACAATAGATGGAGGTCCGGAACCCCGGACCATCCACCATCGTATCTTCTATGATATCAAGAACTCTGATCAATCTCCAAACAAATCTTTTGTTCCGTGGTCGATGTGTGTCACACGGTCGTTGAGTTCTGCGAGCTTGCCCGAGTTCCAGCGGTCTGTCGTTCCCACGAGATAGCCCGTGATACGCTGCAGCTTGTCGATGTTCTTTGAACCGCACTTCGGACAGGTGTCGAGATGATCATCCGCATTCTCATAACCGCAGTCCATACAACGGTTGCGGTTATGGTTCACAGAGCCATAGCCCATATTCAGCTGATCCATCATGTCCACCACACTCATAATCACTTGTGGGTTGTGGGTGGCATCGCCGTCTATCTCCACATAGAAGATATGTCCGCCACGAGTCATCTCATGGTATGGTGCCTCCACCTCCGCCTTATGACGGGCAGAGCACTTGTAGTACACGGGCACATGGTTCGAGTTCGTATAGTAGTCACGATCCGTCACACCCGGGATGGAGCCGAACTGCTTGCGATCCTTCTTCGTGAACTTACCACTCAGGCCCTCTGCGGGTGTGGCAAGCACGGAGTAGTTGTGATGATACTGCTCACAGAAGTCGTTGATGCGCTGACGCATATAACTGACGATCTTCAATCCCAGTTCCTGACTCTCTGCACTCTCGCCGTGATGCTTACCTGTGAGAGCGACGAGACACTCAGCCAGTCCGATGAAGCCGATGCCGAGGGTTCCCTGATTGATCACGCTCTCGATAGTATCATAAGGCTTCAGCTTATCGGCACCGATCCAGAGACTCTTCATCAGCAGGGGGAACTGCTTGGCGAAGGCGGTCTTCTGGAACTGATAACGGTCGTCGAGCTGCTTGGCAGCCACCTCAAGCATATGGTCGAGCTTGGCGAAGAACAACGCCACACGCTTGTCCTTCACTTCCTGGGTCAACTCCTCACTTTTCACTTCCAACATGCACTCGATGGCGAGCTTCACGATATTGATGGTCGTAAACGAGAGATTGCCACGTCCGATGGAAGTCTTCGGTCCGAAGCGGTTCTCAAACACACGGGTACGACAACCCATCGTGGCCACCTCATGCACATAGCGCTTCGGATCGTCTGCCCGCCAGTCGCTATCCTGATTGTAGGTAGCATCGAGGTTCAGGAAGTTGGGGAAGAACCTGCGGGCCGTCACCTTACAGGCGAGCTGGTAGAGGTCGAAGTTACGATCCTCTGGCAGGTAGTTCACACCCCGTTTCTTCTTCCAGATCTGGATGGGGAAAATGGCTGTCTCGCCGTTTCCCACACCCTCATAGGTGGAGAGCAGGATCTCACGCATGATGCAACGCCCCTCCGCACTGGTGTCCGTACCATAATTAATAGAGGAGAACACCACCTGATTACCACCACGCGAGTGGATGGTGTTCATATTGTGGATGAAAGCCTCCATCGCCTGATGCACACGACCTACGGTCTTGTTGATGGCGTGCTGCTGGGCACGTTCCCTGCCCGTCAGTCCGTCGAGCGGTTTCTTGATATAGTCCATCAGCGGCTCGTCGTACAGGTCCTTATAGCTCTCGCCGTTCAGGTCTTCCAATGCCTTCAGCTCCTCCACATAACTCATCCGCACATAGGGTGCGAGGTAGAAGTCGAAGGCAGGAATGGCCTGACCACCGTGCATCTCGTTCTGGCAGCACTCCATCGAGATACATGCCAGCACCGAAGCCGTCTCAATACGACGGGCAGGGCGCGAGGCACCATGACCAGCGATGAAGCCACAGTTCAGGATATTGTCCAATGGGTGCTGCACACAAGTGAGCGACTTCGTCGGATAATAGTCCTTATCGTGGATGTGTATATAGTTCTTCTCCACGGCCTCACGAGTATCCTCCGACAACAGGTAGTCATCGACGAAGGGCTTCGTGGTCTCGCTCGCGAACTTCATCATCATGCCGGCAGGAGTATCGGCATTCATGTTGGCATTCTCACGGGTGACATCATTGTGCTTGATGTTCACAATGTCGAGAAACACTTCACGGGTCTTCGCCTTACGGGCCACGCTGCGCTGATGGCGGTAGGCGATGTACTTCTGGGCCACATCCTTACGGCTCGACTTCATCAGCTCCACCTCCACAAGGTCCTGAATCTGCTCCACGGTCATCTGACTATCGCCACCCTGGGCGATGTGGTCCGTGATCTGATACAGCAGCCGTTCATCCTCACCCTTGTCAGTGTGGAGCATGGCCTTACGGATGGCAGCCATAATCTTCTGCTCGTTGAATCCCACGATGCGTCCGTCACGCTTTACTACAGTTTGAATCATATCTTTTTACCTTGCTTTTAGTATAGAGTTAATTATAAACGAAAATCGTTTGCAAAGTTACAAATAAAATCCGTAAGTTTTCCGTTTTGGGAAACTTTTCTTCTGTTAATAATTGTCAATCATCTGATTTCCAGATAGTTATATTCCAAATATAGAAAACTTTATACAAAACAGCCATGCATAAAGTTGTCCGCTTTAGAAAACTTCTGACAAACATCAGTTCTCCAAAGCGGGCTGTTTTCTGTATCCTCTTTTATCGTTTCAGACTGAAAGCCAATGCGTAACTGCGCATCTGCTTCACCATTGCTACAAGTCCGTTAGAACGTGTGGGCGACAGATGCTCTTTCAGACCGATCTCCTCGATGAAATATAGGTCGGCGTCCAGTATCTCCTGAGGCGTATGTCCAGAAAGCACCCTGATGAGCAGGGCCACGATACCCTTCACAATCAGCGCATCACTCTCTGCCCGGAAATGAATCACCCCCGTCTCCTGACTCCTGTCTCCTGTCTCCAGACTCCTGTCTCCTGTCTCCTGACTCCCGTCTCCTGACTCCTTTACATAATCCGCCACCAGCCATACCCTGCTCTGACAGCCGTCAATCAGGTTCTGTTCCGTCTTATACTTCTCCTCCAACGGTTCCTGCTCGTTGCCCAGGTCTATCAGCAGCTGGTATTTGTCCATCCAGTCATCGAAACCGGAAAACTCCTCTATAATCTCGTCTTGAATCTCGTTGATTGTCATCTTATTCTTCTTTTCTTTATTTACTACTACGTCGCAGGGCCAACCATACGACCAAAAGTCCGAACCCAGCCACCCCAAGGAGGATTGCCCCCACGATGAGCATCGGCTTCCATACCACGTGATTGGGTACGATCACCGCCACCGACCAACCGACATGGTCCATCGGGGCGTAATAGGCCAACGACGACACACCATTAACCTCCACATCGACAGAACCGCTTTTCTTCTCTGCCAGATTGCGCAGCACCTCCTCATCCTTCAACGGCACGCTCTTCCCCTGTGGATAGGCGATGCAATTGCCGTCCTTGTCGAGAAGTACGGTATAGAAATCAAGCCCGGCAAACATACGGAACTTTGACAGCATATCACTGCGTCTGGTGGCGTCGTCCATCCGTTTCAGTTCGTTGGTCAGCCATTCGAAAGTCATATCGGCTCCGCAGACGCAAGCCAGACGCCCTGACGCATCGAAGACAGGCTTCACAAACGTACAATAGCGGCCACTGATGCCCGTACCGTCATAATAGAAATAAGGATCAGACCAGAAGCTCCCCTTCGCGTCCAAGGCTTGGATATACCAGTCTGACTTCGTATAGTCGTGGCTGGCCGAGCCCACATCCCTGACCGTGAACCCGCCCCTGGAATCCGTCCGGTGTACATACGGTTCAAACCATTGTCCCTTCTGCGGAAAATAGTTGGGCACGAAGGCAGCGAAATAGCCCTTGACATCAGGATTCAGGCTGGTCTTGCTCTTCAAGGCGTCGATCACCGACTCAGGGGAGTCCATGTGTTTCCCCACCTCGTCAAACACGTTCAGGGCATTCATCTCCATACCGCCGACGGTCTTAGAGATCTTCTCAGATGCCACATTCATAATGCCCATATAACATATATGGGCCTCCTTCATAAGGGTATAACGGCAGATCAGAAAAGACACCACCACCATCAGCAGCAACACAGATGCCACGATAAGCAGTATCGATTTCCTCACTTTTCCGGTCTCAGTATTATTCTTCATATTCGTTTTTGACATAGTCTTCTCCATTCAGACTGCAAAGATACTATTTTATTTTCAAACCGCCTAAGATTCTTACACCTTTTTATATATTATCTCCGCTTTTTTCTAACTTGAAGAGTTTGTCGCTGGGACGGACCTTGGAGGAGACGGCGATAGAGACACGGGTGCCCTGCTGGGCGACGGAGACGGGACCGTTGTCGTCGTGGATTTCATCGGCAGTGACATAGATGACACCCGTGGTAGGACCCGTGATAAGCATCTTGTCGCCCACTTTGAAGGTGTTAGCCTCAACGGTGAACTCAGCGACACCGAGCTTTGAGTAGTACTTTGTGCCCTTACCGATATAGACTTTGCGCTCCGTAGCGTTGGAGCCGTAGTTCTTGTTCCACTCGCCCATAAGCTGACCTTGATAGTAACCGTCCCAGAAGCCACGGTTGAAGACGGTGGCAAGACGTTCATCCCACTCATCCTTGCGCTCCTCCGTAAACGTGCCGTCGAGCACCGCCTGGATGGCCTCCTTGTAGCACTTCACGACGGTATAGACATACTCCGGGCCACGGGCACGACCCTCAATCTTGAAAACGCGCACACCAGCCTTCATCATACGGTCAATGAAACGGATGGTCTTCAGGTCCTTGGGCGACATGATGTATTTATTGTCGATATCGAGCTGATAGCCCGTCTCGTTGTCTGTAGCGGTGTACGAGCGACGGCACACCTGGATGCACTCCCCACGGTTGGCAGAGCGGTTGGCAGCATGCAGGCTCATATAACACTTGCCGCTGATGGCCATGCAGAGGGCACCGTGACAAAACATCTCGATACGGATCATCTCACCACTTGGACCACAGATATGCTCTGCCTCCACCTGACGATATATCTCTGCCACCTGATCCATATTCAACTCTCGTGCCAGCACTACCACATCGGCGAACTGGGCATAGAAGCGCAGGGCCTCGATGTTCGAGATATTCAGTTGCGTGCTTAAATGTACCTCCTGCCCCACCTTATTACAATAGGTCATCACAGCGACATCGGAGGCAATCACAGCCGAGATTCCAGCGGCCTTAGCGGCATCGATGATTTCGTGCATCAGGGGGATGTCCTCGCCGTAGATGATCGTATTGACGGTGAGGTAGCTCTTGATGCCGTGTTCATCGCACTGGCGGGCAATGTCACGAAGGTCATCAATTGTAAAAGTAGAGGCAGAGTGGGCACGCATATTCAGTTTCTCGATACCGAAGTATATGCTGTCCGCTCCTGCCTGTATAGCAGCCGCCAGCGACTCGCGGGAGCCTACGGGTGCCATAATCTCATATTCAGAACACATATCCTAAATTAATATAAAAATAAGGAGACTTGGTGCGTCTGGAGTAGCCGACGGTACCCCCCAACGGACCAAACATTGAATTATAATAATACGCCAGCTGACCGCCTAACTGCGTCTGGGTCTTCAGCAGATCCTTCAAATCATCGGATTGCTGGGCCACAGCCACCTTGAGCAACACGTAATGGCTCCGTCCGAGGCGTTGCTGTCCCTGTAGCTGAACGGCAACGAACTGGTCGTCAGCAGCCTCCATGTGGCCAAAGCCGGCAAAGGGCATCTGTTGCTCCAAATAGTGGCCAAAGGTATTGCCACCAAAGTAATTGCTAAAGACACTGGGGATTATCGTACCGAAAAGCAGGCGTCCGTAAAGCAAGGGCTGGAAGGTGAAGCTGTCACTCAGCGGGAACGACTTCCGCCAGGAAGCACTCAAGTCACCCACACCACGATCGGCAAACTCACCATCAACGATGCTCATCTGGTAGAAGTTGGTGGTGACATAGGCATAGGCCGCCTGGAAGCGAGCGCCACGGGTGGGGAAATGCCAGTCGTTCTCGGAATTGAAATTCACGGAAGCCCGATAACTGAAGTAATGTTCATTCTCGAAATACAAATCATCCAATTCATGTGACATCAACTGGTTGCTGAAGTGGTAATAGTCCCAACGGAGACCTATGCGGAAGTTGAAGTTCCGGATGCTGAAGTTAAGGGGTTCAATGGCGGCCTGGTGATGGTTGTAAAGGATGGTGTAACCGCGATCGCCCTCATAATAGATGTCGATGTCGTTACGACGGAAATAATAAGAGAAGGTAGGACGGGTGAGACGCAGGCCGTGCGGGTGGTACATGATCTCACCGCCAGCCAGCACACGCTTACCCAGACGGAGCGTGATGTCGGAGCTGAAGTACAGCGTCTCCTTCAGCGGCAGGTTCGCATTCAGCTGCAGGGCCACCATCTCCTCCGTATCGAAGCGGAAGCCTAAGTTCAGCTGGCTCGTCTTACGGTTACCAGCCGTCAATACCAGGATGTAGCCAGGCGACTGGCCCTCACCGCCTTCCACCTCCACCAGTTTTGATGTGGCAGTCTGGAAGTACAAGTCCACACGCATCGAGGTGGTGATTTCCTCCTCGCCCTTGGTGTTGATGCTGTCGAGGCTGTTCAGGTGGAACTTCTGACTCAGGAACTTCTCGTCCTGGGGTGTCATATTCTCAAACTTACAGCCGACGATGCGCACCTTTTCCGTCATCACCGTTGGACGCAGGGGACTCAGGCGGACAGGCTCAAAGTCCGGTCCGATGCCAATACTGTCCTTCAGGGCGATCAGTTCGTCCCAATGGCGTCTGGCCTCCTCTTCGCCACGACGGAGCAGCGTGTCGACGGCAGCAGGATTGAAGCTGGCAGCGCTGTAGCCCTCAGGATTCACGCGGATGGCCACATCGGTGATGGCGAGGTTCTCGTTGTATTTGTTCAGCGTGTTAAAATCCACAACCTGCATCAGGATATTAAGCGTACTTCCCAGCTCGTCGGCTTTCCTCAGCGAATCCTGTACGGTGACGCCGATCACAATGTCTGCCCCCAACTTCCGGGCAAGGTCGGCAGGATAGTTATTGCACAGGCCGCCATCGCAGAGCACCTGATCGCCAATACGGACAGGCGAGAAGACGGCAGGGATGGCCATCGAGGCACGCATAGCCTGAGGCAGGATGCCAGAGGTGAAGTCTATCTCGCTGTTATCGACGATGTTTGTCGCCACACAGGCAAAGGGGATGGGCAGACGGTTGAAGTCCATCGAGTCGGTATAGCCCATGCAGAGCTTTTGCAGCAGCACATCCAGGTTCTTGCCCTTGATGATACCACCGGCATTCGCGTTACGCTTGCCGAACGTCAGTCCCCGCGACAGCATATAGGTGTTCTGCCGCTTTCGGTCTTCAATACTTTGACGGCTCAGGTCCTCCCTATCTGAAAGCACATAAGCCCAGTCCATGTTACGGGCGATGGAGTCGAGGGAGTGGGCATTATAGCCGATGGCATAGAGGCCACCCACCAGACTACCCATCGATGTTCCTGTGACAATGTCTATGGGCAGGCCAGCCTCCTCGATCACCTTCAATGCGCCGATATGGGCAACACCCTTGGCACCACCTCCACTGAGTACAACGGCCACCTTCTTCCTAGAGAGGCAAGGCACGACCGTCATCACTGCCAGCAATAAACAAACGATCTTTTTCATATATCGACTGCAAAGATAATGTATTTTTTCCACAAAGGACACAAAGGACACTAAAAAAAACAAATTTTGTGTGCTTTGTGTCCTTTGTGAACAATATTTTTATTATCTTTGCAAGCAAGAAACCCAAAAACGGATATCAATGAAAAGAATCTATGGTATGATACTGCTGCTAACGATGGCCCTGACCTCCGCAGCACAAACCGAAAAACGCGACTCGGTGGAACTGCCTACCCTGCGCGTGGGCTACTCCAAAGGGAACCTGAACACGCTGACTGGTGCTGTGGACCAGGTGACGGAGGCCCGCATGAACAAAGGTCTGATGACCTCATCGCTCGACGCCCTGAGCGGTCAGGCGGCAGGTGTGCAGGTGACCAATGACGGTAATCAGGAGGCTATGGTCTCAGCAGTGCGGGTACGTGGTACGACGTCGCTGACAGGCAACAACAACCCATTGGTAATCATTGACGGTGTGACGGCAGACCTCGACGTCCTCTCGACCATCTATCCTGCCGACATCGAGAGCTTCACCATCCTGAAAGATGCCTCAGAGACGGCCCAGTACGGCAGCCGTGGTGCAACGGGTGTCATCGAGGTGGCCACAAAGAAAGGCAAGAACCAGAAGTTCCATATCTCCTACGACGGCAGCGTTGGCTTTGAGAAGGTGTTCAAGCGTATGGAGATGATGAATGCTGACGAATACCGCCGTGCATGCCAACGCTATGGACGACCCCATATCGACCTGGGCTATGACACGGACTTCCGCAAGGCCATCGAGCGCACGGGTTTCGTACAGAACCACCACGTCGCCTTCGGTGGCGGAACGGAAACCGCTAACTACCGTGCTTCGGTGGGTATGATGGAGCACAACACAGTGGTCAAGACTCAGAGCAACAAAAGCTATATTGCCAAGCTCGACATCACACAGATAGCCTTCGACAACCACCTGACGGTTGACCTCGGTATGGTGGGATCGCTGCACCGACTCTCCTACCCGCCCTTCAAACAGAAGCTGCTCTATTCTGCCGCCACCTTCAATCCCACCTTCCCTGAGACGAAGAACAGCGCAGGAGAATACGACCAGGTGACAGAGGCCATCTGGATCAGCAACCCCCTATCGCTGTTGGATATGACTCAAGATGAGGACAACGGGCACTTCAATGTCCATCTGAAGGGAAAGGTCATCCTCACCAGGGACCTGACACTGCGCGTCTTCGGTTCCTACTCGTTCAACAACATTGACGACGCCCACTACTACCCCACCAGCGTATGGAACAGGGGTCAAGCCTACCGACAGCACGAGAAGACCGAGGATATGCTGGGTAACATCTCGCTCACCTACATTCTCAACCTCAGCCACTCCACCCTGAACGTGATGGCACTGGCAGAGGCGGAGAACACGAAGAAGAAAGGGTTCTATGTCACCTCGACAGGATTCAACACCGATGCCTTCGGCTACGACAAGCTCTCAGCAGGCGTCGCACGGCCCTGGGACGGCACCGACTCCTACTACGCCGACTCACACATGGAGTCGCTTCTGATGCGCGCCACATACACCCTCTTAGACAGATACACCCTGACGGTGAATGCCCGTGGCGATGCTTCTTCAAAGTTCGGCAAGAACCACCGCTGGGGTTTCTTCCCCTCAGTCAGTGGTGCCTGGGTCATCAGCAAGGAGCCTTGGATGAAGAAGCAGAAATTCATCAACAATGCCAAGTTGCGTATCGGCTATGGACTGTCGGGAAACCAGGCTGGCATCGACTCCTACAACTCCATGCAGCTCATACAGCCCAACGGTGTCGTGCCTGTAGAAGATGCACCAGCCGTAACCCTCGGCATCGTGCGTAATGCCAATCCTGACCTGAAATGGGAGATCAAGCGCACATTCAACATCGGTCTCGACCTCACCTTCTGGAACAACCGCATCGCCATCACCATCGATAACTACTATTCGAAGACCACCGACATGCTCTATGTCTATGATGTGCCCGTGCCGCCATACACCTACGATAAGCTGCTGGCCAATCTGGGTTCGATGGAGAACTTCGGACTAGAGATCGGTTTCGGCATCACGCCCTTGCGCACCAACGACATGGAACTCGCCATCAATATGAACTGGTCGTTTGAGAACAACAAGCTTCTCTCGCTCGACGGCTATTACAACGGCCAGTACCTGTCGGCACCCAGCATGAAGGGTATCTCCTCACTCTGGGGCGCAGGCTTCCACGGCTCCAGCGACGTCTGCTATCAGATTGTGGGCGAGCAGCTCGGCGTGTTCTATCTGCCCCACTGTAACGGCTTCATTGTCGATGAGGACGGCAGCAAATGGTACGACGTCGATGACGAAAAACAGATCTGCGGCCAGGCCACGCCCAAGGCCATGATGGGTTCGAACATCGCCTTCCGCTACAAGCAGTGGGACATGACGATGCAGATCAACGGTGCCTTCGGACACAAGATCTTCAACGGCAACGCGCTGACCTACAACAACGTGCTTTCGTTGTCGAACTATAACGTTGCCAAGGGAGCCGACATCGAGAACATCCAGGACCAGACCATCAGCGACTACTACCTGGAACCAGGCGACTATGTGAACATCGACTACATTAACATAGGCTGGAACATTCCCATTCACTCGAAGCACGTCCAGGCACTCAGGATCTCTGCCTCCGTCAACAATCTCGCCACCATCACCGGCTACAGCGGAGTGACGCCGATCATCAATTCCAGTGTCATCAACGGCACACTCGGCATCGACGACAAGAATGTCTATCCGGTCTATCGGTCATATACGATGGGACTGAGCGTCAAATTCTAGTTTACAGTTTATAGTTTACAGTTTACAGATGATTACCAGGATATTCAAAAGGCGACTGATCGCTTTATCATTCATCATTTATCATTTATCATTCAGCATGATGTTCACATCATGCTCCTTAGATGAGAACCCGCGGGACCAGATTACAGAGGAAGAAGCCTTCAGGACCCCTGAAGCTCTCTTCCGCAACACCGTCGCCACCTTATATAATTATATAGGCGGAAATGATGACGGCCAAGGCCTCCAGGGCACCTGCCGAGGCATCTACGATCTACAGACATTCGGCTCCGACGAAGCCATGATTCCCACTCGCGGCAACGACTGGTACGACGGTGAGATATGGCAGGACATGTACCGTCACTCCTGGACACCAGGCCACACCATGATGAAGAAATCCTGGCTGTACCTCTATAAGGTCATCACCCTCTGCAACCGTTCCATCGAACAGCTCGATGCCCACGGCCATCTACTTAATGCTTCCGACTTGATGTCCTACAAGGCAGAGGTGCGCAGCATCAGGGCCATCTGCTACTGGTATCTGCTCGACCTCTTCGCACGCGTACCCATCATCACTTCCACTGACAAATCCATCAATCAGATACAACAGGCAGAGCGCAGTCAGGTGTTCGACTTCGTCGTGAGTGAACTGATGGAGTCCTGGCCCCACCTCTCTTCAGAGATCAGCGTACACCGCGGAGACTTTTACGCTCGTGTCACGCAGTCCGTGGCCATTTTCGTACTCGCCAAACTGATGCTCAACGCCGAGGTCTATGCCGATGATGACTGGACAGACCTCAATCGTCCTGATGGCAGCAAGATGATGTTCAACATCGACGGACAGGTGATGAATGCCTGGGAGGCAACCATCTACTACTGCAACATCCTGGAAAATGAATTCGGATTCAAACTGGCTGAAACGTACCGCGAGAACTTCGCCGTATACAATGAGAACTCGCCTGAGAACATCTGGATTATCCCCATGGACAAAGACCTCTACTACAACGAGATGCAGTACATGTACCGCTCCTGGCACTACCGCCACGCTGCCGCCTACGGATTCTCCGGCGAAAACGGTACCTGTGCCACGCTGAAAGCACTCCAGGTCTTCGGCTACGGTACAGATGAGCAGGACGAACGCTTCAACATCAACTACTGGGCTGATGAGGTTTACGACTATGACGGCGACCTTGTGCTCGACCGTACTGGAAACCCGCTCCGCTATTATCCCTTGGAAGTGAAGCTCTACCTCGGCGGCAGTCCTTATGTGGAGACGGCTGGTGCCCGTATGAAGAAATACGAGGTGGACAAAAACGGCACGAAGGACGGCCAGTTGATAGACAACGACATCGTGCTCTTCCGTTTTGCCGACGCTCTGCTGATGCGTGCAGAGGCCAAGTTGCGCAATGGCGACAACGGACAGGCAGACTTAAATGCCGTCCGCGAACGTGCAGAGATGCCTGAGAGGCAGATCAGTCTTGAAACTCTGCTCGACGAGCGCCTGCTCGAACTCTGCTGGGAGGGCTGGCGGCGTCAGGACCTGATACGCTTCGGACAATATGAAAGTCTCTTCCAAGGAGATGTCTATGATGAGAAAGTCGACGAGACCGACCATCACACCACCGTCTACCCCATCCCAGGGGATATCATCACCCTCAATCCGAACATCACGCAGAACAAAGGCTATTGATGTAAAACTGGCTTCTTGCCTACCAATACCATAATGGAACGACCGCCCACGAGTACCTCGTTCTGGCTCTCTACAAGGGGCTCCTCACCTGGTTCGCAAACATCATCAGGAGGAACCATCTCGGTGTTGGCAAATACATGCCATTTGTAGTCCTCCGGCAACCGCGGCAGTTCGAAACCATGCATCTCCCAGTGCATGTTCATGGCCACATAGATGAAGTCGTCAGGGATACTGTCATCGTCGGCATAATGTCCGTTTAGCATAAATGCCAACGTCAGGTTATTATAGCCGGTCCACGGTTGCCAGGCTTTTACGCCATGCCATGAGAAGTCGGGATAGCCCAGATTGCGATAATCATTGTGACTGAGATGCTCGTCGTAGCGCAACACCTTGTGCATCCTGCGGAATTTGATGATTTTCTTGAAGAAGTTGAAGAGGTCGGCATTCTTCTCCAGGTTGTTCCAGTCGAGCCACGCTATCTCGTTATCCTGACAGTAGGCATTGTTGTTACCCCACTGCGTGTTGCCCATCTCATCGCCCGAGAGCACCATGGGAATGCCCTGGCTGGTCATCAGCATCGTCACGGCATTCTTGATCTGCTTATGGCGCAGGTTATTGACGCACTCATCGTCGCACTCACCTTCCCAGCCGCAGTTCCAGCTGTTGTTGCGGTCCTCTCCGTCGCGGTTATCCTCGCCATTGGCCTCGTTGTGCTTGCCGTTGTACGACACGAGGTCCATCATCGTAAAGCCGTCGTGGGCGGTGATGAAGTTCACGCTGGCCTTGATGCCACGGTTCTGCGAGGCATACAGGTCTGGCGAGCCGATGATACGCTCCTTCACATCGTCGAGCACATACTCGTCGCTCTTCAGGAAGCGCCGCATGGCATCACGGAACTTTCCATTCCATTCTGCCCAGCGCCCCCATGAGGGGAACGATCCCACCTGATACAGACCGCCGGCATCCCATGCCTCGGCAATCAGCTTGGTCTTACCGAGAATCGGGTCGTGAGCCAGTGACTCCAGCAAGGGAGGATTCGCCATCGGATTGCCGTTCTGGTCACGTCCGAGGATAGCGGCCAGGTCGAAACGGAATCCGTCTACATGATAGTCGGTCACCCAGTAGCGCAGACTTTCCACAATCATATCGCGCACGTTGGGGTTATTGCAGTTCAGCGTGTTACCGCATCCACTGAAGTTGAAGTAGTTGCCATCCGGAGTCAGCATGTAGTAGGTCTTATTGTCGATACCTCTATAGGAAATATACGGGCCGTTTTCGTTACCTTCTGCAGTATGGTTAAACACCACGTCGAGAATCACCTCAATGCCGTTGGCATGCAACTGCTTGACCAGGTTCTTCAGCTCGTCCACCTGCATAGAGAACTTACCCGTGGCTGCGTATGCAGCCTTGGGAGCGAAGAAGCCCACATTGCTATACCCCCACAGGTTGTAAAGCATGTGCCCGTCAACGGGCGAAGGCCGGTAGTTCTCAAACTCATCGAACTCATGAATGGGCATCAGCTCCACACAGTTCACTCCCAGTTCCTTCAGATAAGGAATCTTCTCGGCAATACCGGCAAACGTGCCGGGATGCTTCACACCAGAGGCAGCACCACAAGTGAAGTTGCGCACATGCATCTCGTAGATCACAAGATCGTTGACAGGGGTTTCCAAAGGAAGGTCATCCCCCCAGTCAAAGTCATCGAAGACCACGCGTGAACGATACTGGTACTTGTTGTTCCAGTCGGGCTGCTTGCCCCACACGTCACGGCCCACAATGAGTTTTGAGTAGGGATCCATCAGTATCTTCGTTTTGTCGAACCGATGCCCCTGCTGTGGGTCGAAGGGACCATCCATGCGGAAGCCGTATTCAATATTCTCATAGTCGAGGTCGAACACCATCATCGAAAACACATTGCCCAGGCGGAACTCCCTGAAGAAGGGGATCTCCACAAAGGGTTCCTCCTCATGGTTGTGGAAGAGCACCAATGTACAGTCTGTGGCATAACGGGAGTATATGGAGAAGTTCACCGCATTACCGATGACCATTGCCCCAAAGGGATACGGCCGGCCGGTACGTAACTTCAGCCCCTGATACTCATGAGTCGGAAATAAGTCTACTCTTTGCATGAATCTCTTATTTGTTCGTAATTACCGCTAGTTCTTTATTACCGTGCAAATATACAACTTTATTTTCGATAGGACAAACCTCTTAAAAACATTTCTTTAGGATTTAACGTAAATTAGGAGGGCCGTATAATACATACCAAAGGCTTAGCCATTAATCATGAGATTGAACGCCTTGTTATCTTAATATCTTTTTACCGTTTGTGATCACAATACCACGAGTAGAAGCATTTGCCGGTATTCCATTCAGCGTATAGGAATGCCCTTCACTGGTGGCGGCGGTGCGCGTAGCTGAGGACACGGCTGTCGGTGCATCCTCGATGGCATCGTATTCAGCCATCGCACTCGCCATACGGGCATCGAGGTCGGCCAGACGGTAGAGACCGTCGCTGTTAGCTGTCAGACCCTCGATGGTGACCGTCTGCACCATCGGCGGCTCTTCAAGTGAGAGCAGCGTGCGGGCATGCATCTGGCTGTATTTCGGATAGACGAGATTGATGGCGACATAGTCTTCGCTGCCGTCGCTCCATTTCTCGAAGACGAGCTTCGAGCCGATGGGCGTGCGCACCTCCAATGCCTGCTCCGTCTCAGGAAGGTTCAGGCGCAAGGCTGCTCCGATAGAAGTCAGGTTGACATCGTGACCACAGAGAAAGGTGAACTTGCGGCTGGCGTGGGCGAGTTCCTCACGGATGCGGCTCACCAGCGGATAGGCCAGGTTGACGGCAGCGCTGTGAGTGGCGTAGAGCAGACCGTCGTGTACCTCCTTGACTCGGCAAATATCACGCCACTGTTCCTCAGTCAGTTCATGACCGAAGGCAGCCATATCCTCACTCTCATAGCATTGAAGCACGAGGGCATCCGACACGCCATATGCCAGCTTGAAGCCGCCCGTCATCTTAGGTTCGTCGCCTTTTTCAATTTTATACTGCGTATCATCGAAGCGGAAATGGACGGTATCGTTGGCGGCGGCAGGCGAATGGGCCATGTCGATCACCTCCTCCATCAGCGTCAGCGTGGGCTGCACACTCTGCATCCAGGCCTCCGGACCGCCATGCAGAGTTTCCATTTCAGCCAGGATCTGCTGGCGGTATTCATCATTCATCTTCGTGAACTGGGCCTTGAACACTGGGTCCATCTTGTCCTCGTCGTACTTATGCTGAATCTCCACATTAGCAAAAGGCAGGAAACCGGCAGAGAAGTATTTCGCCGTGGTGAACGTACGCTGGCGCGAGTTGGCATAGAACAGCACCTCGCCTTCCTGAGGACGGTAGTTGTCGGGCAGCAGGCCTGCGCTGACCACCCATTTACGGAAGAACTGGCCCATCTCCGTCTCGAGCACACCGCCACGCTGCGACAGCTGGCTGCTGGGCGATGTCCACTTAAACCATTCGTATGGTGTCACTCGCATATAGGCAGCACCGCCGGAAGTCAGCGGCGAGCGGATATTGTGGCGACTCATCACCACCACCTCTTTCAGTTCATACTTTGACTTGAAGTCATCGGAGCGTTCCGTCTGAGCCTCCAGACTCATGGCAGCCATCATGGCTGCTACCAACATCAAACACTTGTTCATTTCTTCCAATCTTACTTAATGACCATATTCTAATTCATATTTAACACAAGCACCTTAGCAGGCTTTCGCCTGCAAAGGTACGACATTCATGAATATTATAGCAACTTTCATGCAACAATCTCAATAAAAGCGCGTAAACCTTTGCATATGTCAAGCACCGTGAAGTGGAAGTAGATTTTTCTTATACAATTGTCTTGCATATATGCACGATAGTTTGTACCTTTGCACCAGAAAATTCATAATAATGAAGAATATTGTATTGATAGGTATCGTGTTTCTGCTCTGTGGCTGCGTCGCAGAGGAGAAGCACTATACCCACGAAGTGTTGAACAGAATGACCCCTATCAAGAATCAGGGGAAGTCTCAGACTTGCTGGATCTATGCTATGCTCGCCGCCATCGAGACGGAGCATCTGGCATGGGGCGACTCAGTGAACCTCTCACCTTATTATATAGAGAAGATGCTGGAGCAGGAACCGCTGTGTCCGAAGAGCAAGCGTGGCGAGCCTGCCACCACGCTACGGCTGTTGGAGAAATACGGCATCTGCGGCTACGACGCCATGAGGAAGATAGAGACGCCTGCGCCAAAGTGGGTCTTTATGTATGGCGCGACCTATACTCCTCTGGAGTTTGCACGCAGCGTCTGCAAGCCTGGGGAGTATATGCAGCTGATGAGCGACGACAGCAAGCCCTACTATCAGGAGTTTGAGCTCGAGATGGAGGACAACTGGCTGCACGACCGTTATCTGAACATCCCCATGGACTCACTCTTCGCCAAGACGGAACGTGCCGTGCGTCAGCATCACGGTGTCTGCTGGGAGGACAAGGGACACGCGATGGCTATCGTCGGCATCGCCCACGACGACAAGGGAGAGAAGTACTTCATCATGAAGAACTCCTGGGGTACCAACCGTCCCCACGGCGGATTGGAATACATCTCCTTCGATGACTTCCGCGAAAACACCATCGCCGTCGAAATGACAAAAGAGGCTTATTTAAACAACGGATTTCACTGATTTCACGGATTATTATGTGCGCAGCCATCATGTGGCTTTGTCTAAAATCCGTTTAATCCGTGAAATCCGTTGTCTTCTTAAAAATTATTTGTTCAGTTTCCAGGTAACACCGTCCTTGGTGTCCTTGACTTCGAAGCCGGCGGCGGCGAGTTCGTCGCGGATCTTGTCACTGGTAGCCCAGTCCTTGTCGGCTTTGGCCTTCGCACGGAGTTCAAGCACCATGTCCACCACCTTACCGAAGGCTTCCTCTCTCTCCTGGCTCCTGGCTCCTGACTCCTGACTACGGCTCTGCAATCCGAGGATGTCGAAAGCAAAGAGGCGCATGGTCTCTGAGAGTTCCTTCAGGCAGTCGGCACAGATGGTAGCCTTGTGGTCGGTGAGTTTATTCACCACCGTACAAGCCTCGAAGAGATAGCTGATGACCAGCGGCGTGGCGAGATCGTCGTTCATGGCGTCGTAGCACTTCTCACGCAGGCTCTTCACAACCTTCTCCGTCTCAGCATCGCACTTGTCAGACACCTGGACACGCTCCAGGTCTGTGATGGCGTTCAGCAATTTCTCCAGTCCCTTCTCGGCTGCCTGCAGGGCTTCGTTCGAGAAGTCCACCGTGCCACGATAGTGGGCAGAGAGGATGAAGAAGCGGATGGTCATCGGCGAATAGGCCTTCTCAAGCTTCTCGTGGTTGCCCGTGAAGAACTGCTCCAGCGTGATGAAGTTATTGTACGATTTTCCCATCTTCTGACCGTTGATGGTCAGCATGTTGTTGTGCATCCAGTACTTCACGGCAGGATGTCCCATCGAAGCCTGTGCCTGGGCTATCTCACACTCATGGTGAGGGAACACCAGATCCAGACCGCCACCGTGGATATCGAACTCCTCACCCAGATACTTACGACCCATGGCCGTACACTCACAGTGCCAGCCGGGGAAACCATCACTCCAAGGTGAGGGCCAGCGCATAATGTGTTCAGGCTGGGCCTTCTTCCACAGGGCGAAGTCGGCCTGGTTATGCTTCTCCCCTACACCATCGAGTTCACGCGAGGCATCCTTGATGTTCTCCAACGAACGGCCGGAGAGGACACCATACTGGAACTTCTTATTATAGGCCTCGATGTCGAAATAGATCGAACCGTTGCTCTCGTAGGCAAAGCCGTTGTCGATGATCTGCTGCACCAGCTGCTGCTGTTCGATGATATGCCCGGAGGCATGGGGCTCGATGGAAGGGCGCAACACATTCAGCGCATCCATCGCAGCGTGGTAACGATTAGTGAAATACTGGGCAATCTCCATCGGCTCCAACTGTTCCAGCCGGGCCTTCTTGGCGATCTTGTCCTCACCCTCGTCGGCATCATGTTCCAGATGGCCCACATCGGTGATGTTACGCACATAACGTACCTTATAACCCAGATGCTTCAGATAGCGGAACACCAGGTCGAAGGTGATGGCAGGACGGGCGTGCCCCAGATGGGGATCACCATAAACGGTAGGACCACAGACATACATGCCCACATTGGGGGCGTGGAGCGGCTCGAAGCGTTCCTTCTGCCGCGTCAGCGTATTGTAAATGACTAATTTTGATTCCATTATTTGATGTACTCTGAGAAGTCCGTCAAATGCATGTCACCCTTGCGGGCCAGCGTGTCGTGCATGGCGAAGGCAGCGATGAGGCAATGACGGGTATGTCCGCCTGTACCCAGCTTCAGGTAGTCCCACAACAGCTGCTTGTAGTCGGGATGTGCACAGTTTTCGATGATGCACTCTGCACGCTGTGCGGGGCTCTTGCCGCGAAGGTCTGCGATACCCTGCTCCGTGACGATGATGTTCACATCGTGCTCCGAAGAATCCTGATGGCTGACGAACGGCACGATAGAAGAGATCACGCCACCCTTGGCCACAGACGGACAAGTAAATATAGAGAGGTACGCGTTGCGGATGAAGTCACCCGAACCACCGATACCGTTCATCATCTTCGTACCGCTGATATGGGTAGAGTTCACGTTTCCATAGAGGTCTGCCTCGATGGCGGTATTGATGGCGATGACGCCTAAGCGACGGATGATTTCAGGCGAATTAGAGATCTCGCTCTGACGCAGCGTCAGGTGGTTCTTCATATAATCCATATTGTCATACACCTGCATCAGGCACTCATTGCTGACCGTCAGCGAGCAAGCAGAAGCATCCTTCACACGACCACTCAGCATCATATCGATGACGGAGTTCTGGATCACCTCTGTATAGATGTTGAAATCGGGGACATGCTTGTCCTCACCTAAGGCGCCGAGGATGGCATTGGCCGTCGAGCCCACACCACTCTGCAACGGCAGGAACTCCTTGGGGATACGGCCCTTGTGCATCTCGTCCACGAGGAACTCTGCTGTCAGGAAGCCGATCTTATCCGTCACGGGGTCGCTGTCCTTGAAGGCACGGGCCTCATCGGGGATGTTACACTCCACGACACCAGCCACCTTGTCTTTGGGGATGCTCACATAGGGCTTGCCGATACGGTCACCCACATGCTCGATGGGGATAGCCTTACGATAGGGAGGATCCAACGGCTCATACACGTCGTGAATGAACTTGGCGTTGGGATTATGGAACGAGTTCAGCTCCAGAATGACCTTCTTTGCCAGACGAGCGCCTGTCGGAGAGATACCACCGGCAGCAGTCAGATAGACATGATAGTCGTTGCCCACCTCCTCGATGTCGCACACCTCGAGGATGGCCCAGTCCACAGGACCATAGAAGCCGTAGCGCAGTTCCTGTGCCATGTGACTCAGGTGCAGGTCGTTGTAAGGGATCTCACCCAGGTTCACATGCTTACGGAAATCGGGGTTCGTCGTGTAGGGGGCACGGTACTTGATAGCCTGAGCATTAGCCAAGTCACCGTCGGTGCTCTGACCAGTGGAGGCACCCGTGAAGATAGCCACCTTGAACTCACGGCCGGCTTCATGCTCGGCAATGGCGAGCTTTGCCAACTCTTTCGTTGTAGCCTTGGCCACACCAGCCGGTGTGAAACCACTCATAGCGATCTGGTCGCCATTCTTAATCAGTGCTGCAGCCTCTGCAGCAGTCATACGTGTATAAGCCATAATTATTTGTAAATTTACAATTTTGCGTGCAAAATTACATATTTTTTTAGATATAAGTACATAAGAACATAATTTTTTAGTTTATTTTGTCCTTTTGTCTAAGAAAAGGTGTATCTTTGCAGGATGATGAGACGATGGTTACTGCTGATGATGCTCGTCCTGACGACAGTCAACAGCTTCGGACAGGTAAAGCGCTACGACACAGACTTCTTCGTGTCGCAACGCAATTTCCTCTTCGCCGTCCCCCTTGAGGTGGAACGCGGACAGCTTTACGTCACCCTTGACTTCAACGGATGCCTCTGTCGTTTCAAACTCGATACGGGTGCCAGCCAGGGCATCCTCTACGACGACGTGATGCTGCCTGGCGTCAGAACCCTCGGCACCATCGAGTCGGAAGATGCGGCAGGACGTGTGCGGCAGATGAAGACCGTCCAACTGCCGCCCTTCCGCTTAGGTCCTCTCACGATCAGCGGCTACAAGGTGCAGCGCATGAGCCGCAGCATCGTGCGTCGCGGTGAAGACGGCATCATCGGCTTTGCCCTGTTCAATAAGGGTATCGCCGCCCGCATCGATGTCCGTGAGAACCAGCTCACGCTCACCGACCGTCGCGACCATTATGCTTACACGCCAGGCGAGGCTTTGAAGTATCACCTGCGCAAGCACGTACCTTATATAAAAATAAGTCCTTTCGCCGGTGTTGAAGACGAGGTGCTCTTCGACACAGGCAGTCCCTTGCCCTATGCCATCAATGCCAAGACGTTTGCCCAGATGAAAAGCCACCACCCTGAGATTGCAGCCCAGATAGAGGGCACCACCTACGGCAGTCATGCCATCGGACACTTCGGCACAGAGCGTTCCGGACAGATCACGTTCCTCGCCCTGCGACGCCTTCTCTGGGGCGACTTCGCTTTCCATGAAGTCAACTGTACCACCGTCAATGGCGGTTCCCACATCGGTGCCCCGCTGCTCGACTATGGTGCTTTGGTCATCAACCCCTTCCGTCGCCAGCTCGTATTCCAGCCCTACGACGGCATCACCTCCGTCACCGTTGCCAACCGTCTGCACGACATCGTCATCGTCGAACGTAACGGACGGGCCATGATCGGCATGGTGATGCAGGACGGCAAGGCCTGGCAGGCAGGTTTCCGTTCCAACTGCATCATCGAACAAGTCAACGGGCAGCCCCTTACCTTCCAGCAGTTCCTCCGCTACCACTGGGTACGCAATTTGGAATACCAGTTCACGCTCCTTTTGCCCAATGGTATGCTTACCACGCTACGTGCTTTCTGGCCACTGCAGTATAATAATTAGAGGTATTCCATCAGCACGTCCCAGACGGCGATGATATGGCAGACCGAACCTGCCAATACAAAGAAATGGAATACGGAGTGCATATACTTCGTCTTATTAAAGGAATAAAACACGGCACCCGTGATATAACTGACACCTTCCGCTATAAGCCAGATGACGGCAGCCGCCGACACTGAATCCATCAAAGGCTTGAACGCCACAAGCACACTCAGTCCCATACCGATGAAACAGAAGGTCTCCACATTCGAGTGTTCCTTCAGACGGACAAAACTGATAACCGTCCCCACGATGGCACAAGTCCACACGAACACAAACAGCGCCCACCCCCAATAGCCCTGCGTACGCAGGGCGACAAGTGTCAGTGGCGAATACGAGCCTGCAATGTGCCAGTAAATGGCTGCATGGTCCCACTTCCGCAACCGCTCCTTCCACTTCGAGTGGTGTTTCATCGAGTGGTAGAGGGTCGAAGCCGCATACGAGGCCAGCATACCGAACAGGTAGAGGATCACTCCCCAGCGTGCCCAGTTGTTGTCGCTCTGGAAACACCACACCAGGAAGATCACACCGAACACCACGCCCAACAGGATTCCCCCGCCGTGCGACGTCGCATTCCATATCTCCTCCCTTTTTGTGTACCTGATCATTGCGGTTTAAGTTTATGCGCTGCAAAGGTAGTGCAAATTTTCCATTAAGCAAATAATTTCATAAGATTTTTACTGATTCACGACAAATTTTAAGCCACTTCGGGCAAATTGTCGCGAATTGGTTTCTCTGTCGCCTATACTTTAGAAGAAATCTGCAAAAAAAGTTGCAATGAGCCAAAATCCGTCGTAACTTTGCATCGTCAAAACCGCGAATCAGCGAGTAAAGAGCCGAATGCAATTCGAGCTATTTCGAGCGAAAGCGGTTTCGAGCGAAGCTCAATCAGACAGAGAAAGAGATTAAACATTTTAATATTAACAATTTAAAAATTAAAGAAAGGAAATTAATTATGGCAAAGACTCCAGTTTCAATGACCATTGATGGTTACAAAGAGAGAGAGGTACTGATGGTAACCTATGAGTTCAATCAGGCAACAGACGTAGA
>ONCZ01000077.1 GCA_900316445.1 uncultured Prevotellaceae bacterium
GATAGTAGAACCACAGCCGCAGTCGTCCTGTCTTCAGGATCAGCGCCAGGCGGGCTTTTTGTTTTTTGCTATCTATCTGATTCGTCATAGAGTTGATGACTGCTTGTAGTGAAATTATTTTAGTAAGTCTTTTACTGCCTGCAAAGATACGAAAATTATTTGGAATCCACAAGGATTATTGCAGAAAAAACACTTTTTTTCTGAGCGGTCTGATATTGGATGGTAGTTTTGTGTAAACAAATTTGATGTATCACTTATAGGGTGCCATTTTGTGGTTTTACTAGGAAACAATTGCTTTTAGCTTAGGAAAGAATAGCCGTGGGGACAGATTCTGAGTCATAGGAGCCGTCATACCCAAGTACCTGTCCCAGCGACTACTTAATCTTCCGTGATTAACACAATACTCATTCAGCGCAGAGAGGTCAAGACCATCAATATATGAGTTGAAGCCTGTCATGATTTTGTCTCATCAGAAACACGCTGCCATCATTTCCTTGCCCAATTTGTGGATGTGAGCAAGAATGGCATTCTCACGCTCGACTGAAGGTTTCTTAAAGCCATTGATGTAGTTGCGCAGCAATGTGGCGTTCATACCCAAAGAACGGGCAAACTCTGCTACATTGATTTCCTTGTGGGTAAGAAAGAACCGCTGCAGGGGCGTCGGTTCAGTATCGTCGTAGGTGAAACTCTCGAAACTGATGTCCTCGTCGAGTACACGCCAGTGGATACCATCGAAGCCAAAAGTGTAAGCGGCCCTTTCTTCATCGGTAGCCGCCCGAAGCTTGGGATACCAGAGGAGCGACTGACTGTACTCATGTCCTTCCTCGTCACGACCGTATATGTGTTCAGCATCGAACCAAATTTCCTTAATCTTCATGGGCTTGTCCTCCTTTATTTATTAAAATGTTCGTTCCAACGTTTGATAATGATGTCAGCGTTCTCGTCAATCACAGTTTTGATCTTGCGGAAATCGTTCGATTTGATACCCTGCTTCTCGGTAAGAACAAACTCCGTACCATTCCACTCGAACTTGGCCATGCCACCATTGCCCTCTACGTGGATATGCAGCGGCTCGTGTTCCTTGCTGTAGAAGAAGAACGAGAACCCAAAAAATCTGAATACTTCTGGCATATTTCTTTCGTTTTTATTGTTTATCCGCCACAAAGATAGGAATTATTTTTGATACCACAAACGCTTCAGCCAAATATTTGCCATGATTTAACATTTCGGTACAACTTCCGGGTGGTAAAAGCGCACCTTGCAGCATGCGCTCAAGGATCAAAGGAAGGGAGAGGTGAATCCAATAGTTAAACTGACTTAATAATCTCATTTTTCAGCCTTAAAAAGTAATGATGTATAAAAAAATGTGTATCTTTGCACCGAAAGTCGGTATGAAAATGTGCATAGTACGTACAAAAGTCGGTATGAAAACGTGTGTATATGTATAAAAGAAAGATAGAAAACGTACTCCAATCGTGGCAGTTACTGACCCTGCCAATGTACATGGCTTTCCTGCTAAAAGAGGTATAAAATCTAAATTCTATATTTTATATTTTGAGAATTGGGAGGGAGGATTTTGGAAATTTTATAGAATAATAGTCTATCTTAATATATATATTATAATATATATATTAAGATAGGGCAAATTTTAGACAAGTGGCTAATTTTCAGGAGGTTAGAGACTGAAAAATCAAATATGAAATATAGATTTTAGGATTTGCATGGGGAGGCACGAAACGATGAGCGAAATGTGAAGAAGCCTTGAACGAGTTGTTAATGAATCTTGAACGGGATGACAGAAGTGTAACAGACTGTTAAATTAATAGGCGTTTCGGTGTTTCTGATCGTTAATGGCATATTAACGTATCTATAACTGGTGGCTGGTATAAGACTTATTGCGTAACTTTGCATTGTCGGAAACGAGAGGACGGCGGTTCGACGGACACCGGCGGGGAAACGCTGAGATACCCGGGATGAAACGCTGAGATTCCCGTCATGAAAGTCGGACTTTCCTGCCTACTCTCTAAAAACGACATATCGTTCATTTATTAGTTATTAACAATGTAAAGTTCTAAAATTATGGCAGCAGCAAAATTACCTTTCCAGATTGCTCTGGAGCAGAACACCAACGACGACTCAACGGCGTTTGGTAAGTGGTTCGGCAGAACCTATTCAACCAGCGACACCCTGTCGCTGCGAGGTCTGATCGAGCGTGTGGCTTTCGACCAGTCGGTCTATAGCCGCGACATCATCGAGGGTGTCATCGACCGTCTGACCACGGTGATGACCGAGTTGCTCACCTCGGGTGAGAGTGTGAAATGGGACGGCCTCGGCACGTTTACGCCCTACGTGGAATCGACGGGCACCAACGATGTGGAGTCGTACGACGTGAATGTCAACGTGAAGGGCATCCACATCCGTTTCATCCCTGAGAACACCAAGGGCGAGCAGTTGACTTCCCGCAAGTTCCGTGACCAGTGTACGCTTCAGCTGGCCGGTGTCTGGACGAAGCGCAACATCACCGTCGGCAACAAGAAGAAGGTGGTGCGTGAGTTCTTCACTTTGGCGGACTACAAGCTCAACCAGGAGCATCCCGCGAACAACAACCAGGGAGGTTAAACTTTAAAGACAACGGATTTCACGGATTAAACGGATTGGCTACGCATAGTAATCCGTTTAATCCGTGAAATCCGTTGTTTGATTAATATGAAGAGAGATATTCTATATTTTATATTTTATATTCATAAATAATCAAAAAAAGTGCGGGGAATGTGCTTGTGTATGAAATAAAATGACTACTTTTGCAGTTTGTAAGTATATAACTGACAAGAGAAGCATATATGAAGAAAAAAATCCAGTTTAGTCTCGTCTATCGGGACATGTGGCAGAGTTCAGGCAAGTTCCAGCCCCGCAAGGACCAGTTGGAGCGCATTGCCCCGGTGATCATCGATATGGGCTGTTTCGCCCGAGTGGAAACCAACGGCGGCGCCTTTGAGCAGGTGAACCTGATGGCGGGCGAGAACCCGAACCTCGCCGTGAGGGCCTTCTGTAAGCCCTTCAATGAGGTGGGCATCAAGACGCACATGCTCGACCGCGGTCTGAACGCCCTGAGAATGTATCCTGTGCCTGACGACGTGCGTGCGCTGATGTATAAGGTGAAACACGCGCAGGGAGTCGATATCACCCGTATCTTCTGCGGACTGAACGACACGCGTAACATCATCCCCAGCATTAAGTGGGCGAAGGAGGGCGGCATGACGCCACAGGCCACGCTCTGCATCACGACGAGCCCCGTGCATACCGTGGAGTATTACTCAAGGATTGCTGAGGAGGTGATTGCTGCCGGAGCGGAGGAAATCTGTCTGAAGGATATGGCCGGTATCGGTCAGCCCGCTATGCTGGGTGCCCTGACGAAGGCCATCAAGACAAAGCACCCCGACATCATCGTGCAGTATCACGGTCACTCTGGCCCAGGCCTGTCGATGGCCTCGATCCTCGAGGTGTGCAACAACGGTGCCGACGTGATTGACACCGCCATCGAGCCGCTGAGCTGGGGTAAGGTGCATCCGGACATCATCTCCGTGCAGTCAATGCTGAAGAACGAGGGCTTCGAAGTGGCAGACCTGAATATGAACGCCTATATGCAGGCCCGTACGTTGACGCAGGAGTTCATCGACGACTGGCTGGGCTACTTCATCAATCCCGCGAACAAACACATGTCGAGCCTGCTGTTAGGTTGCGGACTGCCTGGCGGTATGATGGGTTCGATGATGGCTGATCTGGGCGGCATCATGACGATGATCAACAAGCTGCGCGCCCAGAAGGGTGAGGCAGAGCTGACGATGGACGACATGCTCGTGAAGCTGTTCAACGAGGTGGAGTATGTGTGGCCGAAGGTGGGTTATCCCCCACTGGTGACACCGTTCTCGCAGTACACGAAGAACATCGCCCTGATGAACCTCCTGACGATGGAGCAGGGCAAGGGCCGCTATGTGATGATGGACGACGCCATCTGGGGCATGATCCTCGGCAAGAGCGGCAAGGTGCCCGGCGAGATCGCTCCCGAACTGAAGGAACTGGCTGCACAGAAGAAACTGGAGTTTACCGACGTGGATCCCCATACGCTGCTGGAGAACGCCCTCGACGGCTTCCGCAAGGAGATGGACGAGAACGGCTGGGAGTACGGCCCCGACGACGAGGAGCTGTTCGAACTGGCCATGCATCCCGAGCAGTATCGTCCGTTCAAGAGCGGTCAGGCGAAGAAGAACCTGCTGGCCGACATCCAGAAGGCGAAGGACGCCAAGCTGGGCGGCGGCAAGAAGATCTCACAGGAGGAGATCGACGCCATCAAGCACGCGAAGGCCGACGCCGTGAAGTCGCCGCTGGCTGGACAGCTGATCTGGAGCTTCGGCGGCGAGGGTGTGCCTGCTGCCTGCATCGAGCCGTTCATCGGTCAGAAGTACAAGGAGGGCGACACCTTCTGCTATCTCCAGACGAAGTGGGGCGAGATCGTAGAGATCCCCGCTGCCATGGGCGGTAAGCTGGTGGACATCAGCGTGAAGCCCGGACAGCAGATCCGTCAGGGAGATACGATTGCGTGGATAGAACGTGAAGCGTAATGGACTATCAGAAAATAATCGACAGATATTATCCTGAGGACGATGAACTCAGGAGACTCCTTATCATTCACAGTCGGCAGGTGGCGGATCGCTGCCTGCTGATTGCGAAAAAACATCCGGAACTGAAACTGGACAGCGAGTTCCTTGAAGAGGCGGCGATGCTGCATGACATCGGCATCCGCGAGTGCAACGCGCCGGGCATCTACTGTCATGGCAAAGAGCCCTATATCCGTCATGGTCTCATCGGCGGAAGGATGTTGCGCGAGGAGGGATGGATTCGTCATGCGCGCGTGTGCGAAAGACATACGGGCACGGGACTGACGGCGTGGGACATTGAGCAGCAGCAACTGCCCTTGCCACACGAAGACTTTATGCCCGAGGAGCTGGAGGAACAGGTGGTGTGTTATGCGGATAAGTTTTATTCGAAGACCAAGCCGAGCAGTGAGCGTACCGTCGTAGAAGCGATGCGGGCGCTGGAGAAGTTTGGCTGGGACGGCATCAAAAGGTTCCAGAAATGGGTGGACATGTTTGAGTAGGAGATAAAGGAGAGAAGGAGTAAAGTAATAAAGGAGTAAAGGAGATTTGAGAGGGAAACACGCAGTCATATGGTTATTGGGCGCCTTCATGCTGATGATGGCGTGTACACCTGCGTCCCTGAGGTCGGATAAACTTTCGAGGAACGAGGAAGGAGGAACGAGGAACGAGAATACAACAGAGGCGGATCAGACCCCCTCTGGCTCCCCCTACTCAGGGGGAGAAAACACCCTCCAAGGTAATCTCCTTCCTCCTTCCTCCTTCCTCGTTCCTCGAAAAGACTCCATAATCATCCCACAAGACAGCCTCATAGCTGACGAGGTGCCCCGCGACAGCGTGCAGGCGGCGGTCGATGTGATCCGTGAAGGCTTCACGGAGGGCGACTCGCTGGTGATGCCGGCATCGCCGACGACGGTGCTGCAGGAGGCGGCTGCCAAACTGAAGCGCGACACGACAACGATGGACTCGCTGGAACTGGCCATCTGGAAACATAATAAGGCCGTGGACGACTCGCTGGCACTCGACAGCATCAACCGCAGCCGCAAGAGCGGTATCGACTCGCCTGTGGAGTATTCTGCCAACGACTCGCTGACATATAACGCCGCCATCTCGCAGGCCAGACTATATGGCGACTCGAAGGTGAAATACCAGAATATGGACCTGGCGAGTGAGAAGATATTCATGAGCCTCGACAGCAATATCGTGCATGCGGAAGGTAGGCTCGACTCGACCACGCAGCAGACGATAGGTTCGCCTGTGTTCAAGATGGGCAGCGACGAGTATCAGACGGGTCCGATGTCATTCAACTTCAAGTCGAAGAAGGGGCTGATCAAAGATGTCTATACCGCACAGGACGACGGCTTCCTGACCAGTGAACTGTCGAAGCGCGGTGCTGACGGGGAGATGTATATCCAGCACGGCCGCTATACCACCTGCGACGATCCGCATCCGGACTTCTATCTGGCGATGTCGAGGGCGAAGGTCAGGCCGGGCAAGGATGTGGTGTTCGGACCGACGTACCTCGTTGTGGCCGACGTGCCGCTGCCGTTAGCCGTGCCCTACGGCTTCTTCCCCTTCACGAAGAGCTACTCCAGCGGACTGATCATGCCTACCTACGGTGACGAGTCGGATAAGGGTTTCTATCTGCGTGACGGCGGCTACTATTTCGCTATCAGCGACAAGATGGATCTGAAGCTGTTGGGTGAGATCTATACAAAGGGTTCGTGGGGTGTGACTGCCACGTCGAACTATAAGAAGCGCTACCGTTTCAGCGGTAACTTTCTCATCAGCTACCAGAACTCCGTCAGGGGTGAGAAGAACATGCCCGACTACCTGCTGACGACGGACTTCAAGCTGACGTGGAACCACACGCAGGACGCAAAGGCCAATCCCTACCGCTCGTTCAATGCCCGCGTGAACTACTCCTCGACGGCCTACGACTCCAACAACCTCACTTCGATGTATAACCCCACCACGAGGACGCAATCGACGCGTACCTCGGCCGTGGGTTTCAACACGGGATTCTCCAGCATCGGCATGACAATCAACTCGTCGTTCAACATCACGCAGAACATGCGCGACTCGACGCTCAGTGTGGAATTGCCGACGCTTACCGTCAACGTCGCCCAGTTCTATCCCTTCAAACGGAAGAAGGCGGCGGGATCGGCCAGGTGGTATGAGAAGATCTCGATGTCTTATACAGGTAACTTCAAGAACCAGATCAACAACGTGAAGGAGGACCGGATCCTGCACACCAGTCTGGCCAAGGACTGGCAGAACGGCATCCAGCACAGCATCCCCGTCAAGGCCACCTTCACGGCTCTGGGCTATGTGAACATCACCCCCAGTTTCAACTTCACAGACCGTATGCTCTTCAGGCGGGCGGAGAAGTACTGGGACGCGCAAAACCAGAAGGAGGTGACCGACACGGTGACGGGCTTCTACAACGTCTACGACTGGAATGTCTCGCTGAATGTCGATACGAAGCTCTACGGCTTCTATACCCCCAGCCGCAAACTCTTCGGCGACAAGGTCCAGGCCATCCGTCACGTCCTCACGCCGGGTATCAGCTTCAGTTATGCACCGAACTTCGGCGACGAGCGCTATGGCTACCGCAAGACCTATCAGAAGACCGACGCCGACGGCAACGTGTCGCTCGTGGAGTATTCGCCTTACAGCATTAACATCTACCAGCCTCCCACTTCGGGTATGCGAGGGGAGATCGGTTTCGACCTGAAGAACAACGTGGAGATGAAGATCAAGTCTGACGACGACTCCACCGGCTTTAAGAAGATCAGCCTGATTGACGAACTCGCCGCCCACATGTCGTATAACTTCGCCACGGACATCCGGCCGTTGAGCGACCTGAGAACCAGTCTCCGACTGAAACTGTCGAAGTCGTACACGGTGAACCTCTCCACCACCTTCGCCTCGTATGTCTATGAGGCCGACAGCGTGGGCGCCACACCGAGGGTCAGTGAGCATACCACTTATTGGGGCCAGGGCAAGTGGGGCCGTTTCACTAGTATCGACTATAACTTGTCCTATAACCTCAACAACGACAAGGTCATCAAGCTCTTCAAGCGTCTGACGGGTCAGAAGGTGGACGACGACAAGAGCAAGAAGCGCAAGAAAGAGGAGGATGATGAAGACTGGGAAAACACTGTGGACAGTAACGTTGACCTCGAGATGGAGAAGGCCCAGCATCCTTCGAAAGAAAAGTCGAAGGCGGAAACCGACGAAGACGGCTATATGAAGTTCAAAATGCCCTGGAACCTGAGCCTTGGCTACACCATCTCGTTGAAAGAGGACAAGGACAACAAGAAATTCAATTACAGCACGATGCGCTATCCCTATAAGATCATCCAGACGCTGAACCTCAGCGGCAACATACAGTTGAGTGACGGATGGAATATCAACTTCTCTTCCGGTTACGACTTTGAGAACAGCAAGATCTCCATGACGCGCTTGTCGCTCTCACGCGACCTGCACTGTTTCAGTATGTCGGCCGACGTGATGCTGACACCTTATACCAGCTATAATTTCTCTTTCCGTTGTAATGCCTCCACGCTGACCGACGCCCTGAAGTACGATAAGCGCTCGGGTTCGACCAACGCCGTGCAGTGGTATTGACGCCGCAGTAATCATAAAGTTCAAAGTTTAAAGTTCAAAGTTCAAAATACATGTCTGAGATTCCTGAATTGATTAACGACCTGGCGCTCATCCTTGTGGTGGCAGGCATTGTGACACTGATTTTCAAGCGCCTCAAGCAACCGCTGGTGCTGGGATATATCGTGGCAGGTTTCCTAGTCAGTCCCAACATGCCCTACACGGCATCGGTGGTCGACCATAACAGCGTGCATCTTTGGGCAGATATCGGCGTGATGTTCCTGCTGTTCTCGCTGGGTCTCGACTTCTCGTTCAAGAAGATCGTGAGGATGGGTGCCTCGCCGATTATCTCCACCTGCACCATCATCTTCTTCATGTCGATGCTGGGTGTACTGGTGGGTCAGACGTTCCACTGGAGCAAGATGGACTGCATCTTCCTTGGCGGTATGCTGGCGATGTCGTCGACGACAATCATCTATAAGGCCTTCGACGACTTGGGACTGCGGCAACAACAGTTTGCCGGTATGGTGATGAGTGTGCTGATATTGGAGGATATCCTCGCCATTGTGATGATGGTGATGCTGAGTGCCGTCGCCAGCGGTAACGACCTGGAGGGCGGACAGATGATTGAGGCCATCGTGAGGATAGCTTTCTTCCTCATCCTTTGGCTCGTGGTGGGTATCTTTGCTATCCCGTTGTTCCTCCGTCGGGTGCGCAGTCTCATCAACAACGAGGTGCTGTTGGTGGTGTCGTTGGGACTCTGTTGTGCGATGGCAGTGTTTTCTACGAAGGTGGGCTTCAGCTCGGCCTTCGGCGCGTTTATCATGGGTAGCATCCTGGCAGAGACGGTCGAGGCAGAGCGCATTGAAAAGCTGGTGGAGCCGGTGAAGAACCTCTTCGGTGCTATCTTCTTCGTGTCGGTGGGTATGCTCGTCGATCCGAAGATCCTAGTGGACTATGCCCTGCCCATCGTGCTGTTGGTGCTGACGATTCTCGTAGGTCAGGCTGTCTTCGGCACGATATCGTTCATGTTGGGCGGTGAGTCGCTGAAGTCGGCCATGCGCTGCGGATTCTCGATGGCGCAGATTGGTGAGTTCTCGTTTATCATAGCCTCCCTGGGACTGTCGCTGGGTGTCATCAGCGATTTCCTCTATCCTGTGGTCGTGGCCGTGTCTGTCACCACCACGTTCCTCACACCGTATATGATCCGTCTGGCCACGCCGGCATACAATAAGCTCGAACGGCATCTGCCCAAAAAGCTGATAGTGTCGATGAACCATCTGTCGATGAGCCATGAGCACACGCAGCAGCAGAGCAACTGGAAACGGCTACTGACGCAGATGAGCATCAACACCGTGGTGTACTCCATCCTTTCTTCTGCGGCCATTGCCCTGATGTTCACTTTCGCGCTGCCCTTTATGCACAAGCTGCTACCGGGAGAGGAATTGCGCCCATACGCCAATGCCATCACAGGCATCCTGACGATACTTATCATCGCACCGTTCCTGCGGGCGATGGTGATGAAGAAGAACAAGAGTGTGGAGTTCAAGGCGCTGTGGGCGGAGAGTAACCGCAACCGTCTGCCGCTGCTCTTCACCATTCTTGTGCGTGTGATCATCGCTGTGGCGTTTATCTTCTATGTCTGCAACTTCCTGACGCACTTCGCCAGCGCCCTGCTGATATGCTTCGGCATCGTAGTGGTGGTGGGCATCGTGTTCTCCCGTTGGATCAAGCATCGCAGTATCACGCTCGAACGCCTCTTCATCCAGAATCTGCGGTCAAGGGAGATCGAGGCACAGGTGCACGGCAAGAAGCGTCCGCTGTATGAGGGACGTCTGCTCGACCGTGATATCCATATCGCTGACTTTGAGGTGCCTGCGGATTCGCTGTGGATGGGTCAGACGCTGAAACAGTTGAACCTAGGACAGAAGTATGGGGTACTGATCAGCAGTATCATGCGTGGTGGACGGCGGGTGAACATCCCTGATGGTGATTATGTCATCTTCCCTTACGATGTGTTGCAGGTGATTGGTAGTGATGCGCAGTTTACGACCTTCCGCGATGCCCTTGAGAAGGAACGCTTCGGCGAGGATCCGGATGTGGAGATGCGCGAGATGAAACTGCGGCAGCTGGTCATCGGCAGCGACAGTCCGTTCATCGGCAAGACGCTCATCGAGAGTGGCATCCGCGACCTGTACAGTTGTATGGTCGTCGGTCTGGAAGAGGGAAAGGAGAGTCTGTCCAGCTTCCGTCCGAACCGCCGTTTCCAGGAGGGGGATATCATCTGGGTGGTTGGTGAGCTGGAGGCGCTCGACGCTTTGATGAAGGCGTAGTTTTTGTTTATAGTTGAAAGTTTATAGTTTATAGATGATAACCGTGCAAGCCATTCACTGTTACATAGATGCGGAGTCTTCCCTGTCTTTAGAAGTAATCATCTATAAACTATAAACCATAAACTATAAACCATACTTCCCAGTCAGTTCACAGATTCTGACAATCACCTCGACGGCCTTCTGCATCGACTGTATGCTCACAAACTCATACGGCCCGTGGAAGTTCACGCCACCTGCGAAGATGTTGGGGCAGGGGAGACCGCGGAATGACAGCTGGGCACCATCGGTACCGCCACGGATAGGCTTCACTTTCGGAGCCACACCACAGTCTTGCATGGCATGCAGCACGAGGTCGATGACGTGCATCTCGGGGTCAATCTTCTCCTTCATGTTGTAGTATTGGTCGGCGACTTCACAGCTGACCGTTCCTTCACCGTATTTCTCGTTCATCTGCTCGGCACACTTCTGAATCGTGCGCTTGCGGTCTTCGAAGCGGTCACGGTCGTGGTCGCGGATGATGTAGTTCAGCTTGGCTTTCTCCACATTGGCCTGCATGCCCGTCAGGTGGTAGAAGCCCTGATAGCCCTCGGTCTGCTCAGGTGTCTCTTCTGCCGGAAGCATCGCCACAAACTCAGCTGCCAGGCGACAGGCGTTCACCATCTTACCCTTGGCATAGCCCGGATGCACGCTTACACCTTTTATATATATCTTAGCGCTGGCGGCGTTGAAGTTCTCAAACTCTAACTCACCCACGTCGCCGCCGTCCATCGTGTAGGCCCAGTCACAGCCGAACTTCTCCACGTCAAAGTGGTGGGCACCCATGCCGATCTCCTCGTCGGGGTTGAAGGCGATGCGGATGTCGCCGTGCTTCACTTCCGGATGGTCTCTCAGCCAACACAATGCCTCGACGATTTCTGCAATGCCCGCCTTATCGTCAGCACCCAAGAGCGTGTGACCGTCAGTCACGATGAGGTCTTCGCCCACGTGCAGCAACAGCTCGGGGAACTTCTCGGGCGACATGATGATTTGCTCTCCTTCGCTACTCTCTCCTTCGCTCCCAGGTAATCTACTGACTCCTGTCTCCTGACTCCTGACTCCTAACAAAATATCACTTCCCTCGTAATTGCGCACAATCTGTGGCTTGATGTCTGCTCCAGAACAGTCGGGACTCGTGTCGTAATGCGAGATGAAGCCGATGGTGGGAATCGGTTGGGAGGAATTGCTGTCCGACCGTTTCATATTCGACTTCAGTGTGGCATAGAGATACCCTTTGTCGTCGAGCTCGACGTTGCTCAGCCCCTCGTGCTCCAGTTCCTTCTTCAGGTACTCCGCAAAGACAAGTTGTTTGGCGGTACTCGGCACCGTCTGGCTGTCCTCAGCCGACTGCGTGTCAAACTTCGTGTAGTTTAGAAAACGTTCTGTAATGTCCATATCAGTTGTAATTCTGCTGCAAAGTTACGAATTATTTTCCATTTCCTTTGCTATTTGGGAAATAATTGCTACTTTTGTGCCTTCAAAAGGATAAGCTGATATGAAAAGGATACTCAATATGGTTTTGTGTCTGGCGCTGATGATGCCGGCATTAGCAGACCGTCCGAAGATCGGATTGGCGCTGGGAGGCGGAGGTGCCAAGGGTGCCGCAGAGGTTGGCGTGCTGAAGGTGCTTGAAGAGGCTGGCATCCATGTGGATTACATCGTTGGCACTTCGATAGGTTCCATCGTCGGAGGACTTTATGCGGCTGGCTACACCGCCACAGAACTCGAAACGATGTTCCAGACGCAGGAGTGGCTTCGCTGGCTAATGAACCCTATACGACCATCGACGGTGTGACTTATGTCTTTGGTTTTCCCATTCGCGACCGTCAGTCGAAAGGGTTGGGGGTGATGAAAGGCGGTCATATAGAACACTTGCTCGACTCGATGGCCAGCGCGAAAGGCTGTGCCAACTTCGATTCGCTCAAGATATCTTTCTGTTGTGTGGCTGCCGACATCCGCAGTGGCTCAGAGGTGATACTCCGTGAGGGTGGGCTGGCGCAAGCTATGAGAGCCTCGATGGCTATACCAGGCGTGTTCAAACCTGTGGACAGAGGTGACTATAAACTCGTGGATGGTGGTATGCTCAACAATCTGCCCGTCGATGTATGCCGTGAGATGGGAGCAGACATTGTCATCGCTGTCGATCTGCAACAGAACGATCAGAAACCCCGCCAGCAGACGGACTTGTCGATGTTCTCCGCCATTGCCGACCTCTTAGGCGTGGGTGGCATCCTCAACTGGATCCTGAACCGTCCTGACATCGAGAAATATATCACAAACAGGCAACAGGCCGACATCCTCATCCGTCCCTATCTGCCCGATTACGATGTCGCCAGTTTCGGCAATAAGATCGCTGCCCGTATGATTCAGTCTGGAGCCGACGCCACGCGCCAGCTCCTGCCACAACTCCGTGCTTTGGGTAACTAATAGGCGTACACCAATCCGTACTTTTCGTGGAGAAGACGGAGGGAACCGTCGGACTTCATCTGGCGGATGACATCATTCACCAGTTGTAGCAAATCCTCCTGACCTTTGCGCATCAGCACGCCGATCTCACCGTGAGTGAACGGCTCGTTTAATAGCGGGGTAGCCAGGCGCGGGTCTGTCTGCACATAGTAGGGAGCCTCCGTAATCTCTGTTATCATCACGTCTGCCTTACCCTCTGCAATGAGCGTCGGGATTTCCTCGTTCTTCTGATGCACGATGATGGCGGCGTGGGTGAGATTTGCGTTGGCGAACTTCTCGTTCAGTCCGCCGGGATTCACCATCACGCGCACTTCAGGCTTGTCGATGTCGGCTAATGACTTGTAGCGGTTGGCATCCTCAGCACGGCAGAGGATAGTCTTGCCGTTAGCCAGATAGCCGTCGCTCATCAACATCGTCTCGCGGCGGGCATCGGTAATGGTGATGCCTCCGATGGCGAGGTCGAAGGTCTGCGGCTCAGCCTGAACGTCTGCCGAAAGGGTAGGCCACGAGGTGGGTACGAACTGCAGTCCGACGCCCAATCGTTTGGCAATCTCCCCAGCCACTTCGATGCCGAAGCCCCAATATGTCCCGTCATCTTCACGGAAAGACAACGGCCTGTAGTCGCCCGTAGTTCCTGCCAGCAACGTGCCACGCTCCTGAATGCGGCTGATAGTCGGCTGATTGACGATTTCCGTCGCATTATCCTCGTTCGCCGAACACGAGCAAAACGATACGGTGCCGCTCAGCAGCGCTATAGCCACCACCAACACAATAGCTACGGCAAAGACAAACGCCTTGATTTTGTTTCTCGATACTTTACGCCTATGATCTTCGTTCATATCACATACCTTATTTAATATACAGTGGCAAAGGTAGCCATTTTCGATCGAAAAATCGTACTTCCGCACCGATATTTAGTATAGTTTATGAAAGTAATGACTTCATGGTTAATCTGCTTGGCGCCTAGGCTGCATACAGCTTCTTCCCCAAGAAGCCGTGCATTTCATGTGAAAGGGTATATGATAACCAATTAGCATTATCAAAAAATCATAGAAATCGCATTTACCTCTACAAAATGATTGGAATAAGTCTGCTATGTTATTGATTTTAAGCAGCTTTAGTGAAATTTCCATAACTTTTTTCTTCTACTTTTCTTCTACTTTACTTCTACTAACCTTCTACTAACCCTCTACTATCCCTCTACTAACTGGCTACCTTATCTCGACAAACAGGAAGCCTTAGGCTCACAATATATTCCCAGGGTGGGAATGTTATGTTCCCAGGCTGGGAACACCATATTCCCAGTTTGGGAACATTTCTTCCGTTTAATAGAAATCCTGAATTTGTTTCACCTTAAGGACAGTACCACGCCTTCTTCCTATTTGTATATGATTGGTAGATAATTGGTAGAGGCAAAGTAGAAGGAAAGTAGAGGTAAAGTAGAAGGAAAGTAGATGTAAAATTTCTGCTAAAATCCTTAAATACAGCAATATACATACATTTATAGTAGAGACAGTCACAATGCTGGCGCAGCCTTTTGTTTACTTCCCCTCCCTATACTCCAGCGGAGTCATGGCGGTGAGGCGCTTGAAGTATTTGGAGAAGAAGGCGGGA
>ONCZ01000080.1 GCA_900316445.1 uncultured Prevotellaceae bacterium
AAGCAGAAACATTTACCCCCCATATACCAGGGATATATGGAGGGTATAACCTATAAAAAGAATTCTGCGTCGTTCATTCCAAATGAGGCAGATAGGCCTCTCTAATGATGCCTTCCATTGTGCGGTTGAGGTATAAATTGTTAGCCATATCTTATGCAAATTCGGAATTCGACTCCAAAATTACATAAAATAACGATAGTAACAAAGGTTTTCATTAGAAATATTGCCGCAATTAACATTATTAAATAGAATAGCCCCAAACATATATTTTTACCCCCCATATACCAGGGATATATGGAGGGTATAACCTGTTTAGAATCGCTTATTACAATATGGCTTTCAGTTTGTCCTGGAACTCTAATGACTGTTTTTGATTGAGGGCATAATATAAGTCTTTGTACATATTCTTTCGGTTCCAAAGCGCTTCGAACACTTTCCATTTCTCCTTGATGCCTAACCGTTCAGCCATGGCATCAGCCAGCAGGGCTGATTGCGTGCGCGAGATTAAAGGCTGATAGTGATCATCCACGTAACCCGCCCGCTGCGCCTTCTCCCAAAGCATCATCGCCTCGGGTGTGGAGAGCACCTCCGGCAATTCCTCCCCTACCCCTCGGAGAAGGTTGGGTTGAGATTTCATTGGGGCGGACTGCACATACTGTTTCTCAATTGTGCCTACATACTGTGCGCCGGGAGCGACATAGATGATTGTATTGTGGCTGCCTTGGTGATCTTTGTCTTTCCGGTGCAGTTGCTCCAGCAGTTCATTTATCACCTTCAGGGCATCGGCTGGCAGCATGTCACCGAGCCCACCCAAATTGTCTGGGACTTCTTCATTGAAAATCATAAGAATAATAAGAATCTTAAAGTTAATAAATATAGGGAAAATGGAGGGGAGGCTCTGATAGAAAAACGTCAGCCATAGGAATAGCTACAAACCTTCGCAGAACATTAAACCACCAAAGCCCATACCTCCAAGAGGCATGGACTGGCAGCCTTCTATATTCTGCAAACAGTTTTATGTAGCTATTTTATGGCTGTTCAGAACACTGTCATGGCTCCATTTTCCCTATATTTCTATAGGCGTGTGCAAAGGTAGCACAATTCTTTCACACTCCAAAATCTTTTGCGATATTTCTTACGGACTCATCGTATTTTGCTTGTTAATGATTATACAATTTAGGATCTCATCGCGATTATTGATTTATGTGATTTATGTAAATACAATCTCTATTAGAGAATGGACCAGAGAATTATCCCTGGCCCATTACAAGGAATCGTTATTAATCAACGCACAATCCGTTTCTTGCCGTTCTGGATGACGATGCCCTTGTAGGAGGCATCCACCTTCTGGCCTGCGAGGTTGTAGACGGCATCGCCGGCCGCAGAAGCCTTCACGCCCTGAATGGCCGTCGTGACTCGGGCACCAGATCCAACGACCTCATAGACCTCAGCCTGCTTGACGACGGTGGTGCCTACGACCCAGCCGCTACCCAGGTTGACAAATACATCTTCCATAGAATGATCTGTTCCGTCTGCTGTTTCCTCACCGAAATCAGAGAAAATGACATCAATGACCTGCCAACTGTCGCTACCCTTTACAGGAACCTCATGCACATAATTGCCCATTATCACATTATAGGTACCGTCGGAAGGCACCTTCAGGGTCAACCGGACGATGTAATCGCATCCTTGCTTGAGATCAAAATCATTGACGACACACGTTTGTGGGGTATAAATGTATTCCTGCATGACAGGATTGTTAATAGCCAAGCCTTCTGCCGTCGACTTATATACACCTTCCGGACCATCGAACACAATGTACTCATTATTCTCCCAATTCTGCTCGCCAATCAGTTTCATACCACCAATGACGGGCGACTCTGGGTCTGTTGGTGCTTCAAACACCTCAACATCCTTTAGGACAGAGGTGCCTAATACATTATGAGTGTTCAAGATGATGCATCCATCACCTTCTATATTATGGGGATAATGTGGAATCTCAATATCCACCACCTGGAAATCGTCTCCGCCCTTGACAAAGATCCCTGTTTGGGTCCAAGACTTAGCATTACCAAGTTGTATGCCTAAATAGCCGCAATCTCTGTTAAGGATATCTTTCTTCTTATCCTTGTGAGGAACCTTAACTGTCATACGGACGACGTAATTGTGTTTCCTCTGGAGTGTCAGGCAATCGTCAGTGATCTGGATCATATGATCGCTGAAAGAACCGGAAGTACTGGCGTGGGTGAGCGCCAGGCCATCTGCCGTCGCCTCTACTTCCATGGGGTTGTCTCCCGTAGGCAGGTACTTGGGAACGGCCCCCTCAAAGTTCAACTTGAGAAGTGACACCAGTGCGTCGCCCTCTTCTTGAGCATTCACGCTCGTCATCGCAAACAATGCGGCCAGAACAAGTAAAATCTTTCTCATAACTTACATAATTTTAAATGGTTAAACACTCTTTCGATGCAAAGATACGAAATAATTGCAAATTCTCACTATCTTTGCCTATATTTGTTTCATTTAAGTTAATGACTTTTGCCATTACACTAACACTTGACAGTGGCAGCAGGGCCAGTGTCAATAACAAAATAATAAGTCTTTTCTTCTTCATATTTATTTGATTTTAAAAGCAATTGTGCTGCAAATATAAGAACAAATAAACAAACTTGTAAATATTTAGGAGGGAAAGAGTACAGGAAAGTACAGAACAAAAGGCTAACAAGTGTTAACGGCTGATATGTAAATTCCTTAATAACAACAAGTTACAAAGACGTGAATGAAAAGTACAGAAAAGTACAAAGTTTTGTCTCAGATAGACATCAGATGGTATTTGTTGACTATATTCTGGTAAATGTCACGCGAGGAATTCTGGTTGAATAATTTCTGGTTAATGGCCGTCTTGGCATTGGTCACTTCCTGTTTAGTCATGTCCAAAAGGGCTGCCTGTTCATTATGACGTACATTCAGGGCTGACAACATACAGACACGAGTCATGACGCGGTTGGCATTATGCAGCCGAAGGTCATTTAGCAACTCAGGACAATACCGCGCGAAGACTTTTGTCAACAACCGCCACTCCTCTTGCGTCATCGTTCTCGGTTTCTGAGCCAGGTCATTTATCTGCTTGACAATAGGCTCGTCAGACAGATTCTCTGAGGCAATGACATGCTCACGTACCCTCATCTGTCCGATCTCTTCTTTCAGAGTATGGTTCTCTTGAGCCAGCAGCGACTTCTCTTCTGCCATCCGTGTCTTTTCACGCTCATGCCGAGAGACTTCATTCTGAAGCATCTCAACAACCTGCGAACGTGATTTAAGCTCTAACAGTTTTTCTTTCCTCCACTTCAAGAACCTCTTCCCTATATAGGCTAAAACGAGCAAGCCTAAGACAACGAAAATGCACAGGTACAAGAATCTGTTTTGGGCTTCCAATGCTTTGTTTTCATTTTCAAGCGCCTCTTTCTGATACCTGTTATAATTGTATAGCGAAGCCATCTGGGCTGTCAGTTCCTGGTCTCTCTTGGCTATTGAGGAGTCGTTAGCCTCACCATAGAGTTGGGCATATTTGGCAATGGAATCTGCTTGATGCCGCTTCTTGAAGATACTCAAGAGTCCACGGTACATGGGATCCTTCTGAACGTATGTCATGTTAGGACGGTAAATCTTACGATAGTAATATTCTGCTGAGTCTAGGACATTGAGATTTTCATAATATTTACCTTTATAACTATAGTATTGGCGTTGCGAGGGAGGAAGTTCATGATGTTCGTCGAATAATTCTGATTCGGCTTCAAACTGATCCATCAAAGCCTTGGCTTCTGCTAAATGCAGAGGATTATCTATATACAAATGCATCAGTGTCCTTGAAATACGCAAAGCCTGCTGAATATATCCATGTTTCCTATATTGTTCAAGTACAGATCTTAAGATAATCTCAGCACTATCTTTCTTATTCATTAGAATATAGGTATTAGATAGCATGGCTTGATTATAAATGCCCCATTGTGTCTGATTAGCCCTAAAAGCATAATAACTAGCTTTCTTACGGGCCTCTATTTCATTGGTTAGGAGAAGTTGATTATGATATGTATCTGCCAGTTGTGAATAGGCACACTCTAGTGTATAGAAATCGCACTCGGTGGCGGTGGTGTCGGCCTGACTGATGGCATCGAGATAGCAGTCGACGGCATGGGGCGCCTCGTGAAGGTCTCGGTAGACACAACCAAGGAGGTACCGGGATAATAGACGGTCGTTGGGAGAGCCGTGGCGGTCGTAGTAACTGACAAGGTCGTTAGCAAGGGAGTCGGAGGTGAAAGGAACGTAGGCCTTGTTTTGCGCCTTCATTGTGAGCAGGCTATGGCGCATGCGCTGACTCTTGGACCAACTCTTTGCCTCGGTGCTGAGGCTGTCGAGCAGCCGCAGGGCGGAGTCGGGATTCTCATTAATAATAGAGTCGAGGGTATGCAGCTCTGGGGTGTAGCCGTCTCCGCTACAGCCCGCAAGGAGCAACATCGCTCCCACAACTATGATTCCTATCAGTCTTTTCGCAATCATCGCTGCAAAGTTACAAAATTCTCGCGACATGACCAAATAAAACTCAGCGATTTCGTATAAGGTGACAGATCGGACAAGGCTCAATAGATCATAAAGCGTTGTGACAAAAAAATCGGGCTGATGTTTGGTCAGCCCGATTTTCATATAATGAGATGAGGATTACTTCTCGTCGAGGACGGTCTCCTCTGCGAAGTCGAGCACATTCTTGCGGTTAGCCTGGATGCGCTCATACTCCTCCTTGGAGCCCACGATAATCTTGTCGAGCTCACGCAGACCGGTACCGGCAGGAATGAGGTGACCGCAGATCACGTTCTCCTTCATACCCTCCAGATGGTCCACCTTACCGCGGATGGCAGCCTCGTTGAGCACCTTCTTACCCCAGATACGGTCGTTCTCCTCAGCGAAGTCGAGCTTATCGACGATCTCCTGCTCGAGGAAGGCGGTGTCGCCCGGTTCGTTGATCTGTACCTTGCGCATCATCTGGCGAATGATATCGGGCGGAATGTCTCTGACGGACGGATCGTCTTCGGAGTCATCAATGACGTCGTAGTCAGGTTGCAGCAATTCGTGCTGAACCTTTGTCCGCAAGAACTTCAGCGACTCATTGACCGCTATCCTCACGACCCACGCTTCCATGGAGCCACTCCCACGATACTTGAAATCGGTGATGTGGGAGAAGATGTGTACGAGTGCATTCTGAATCACATCCTTCACGTCTTCCTCATCAGCGATGTATCGCACACAGACGCCGGCAAGGCTTCCACCATAACGGGTATAGAACTCCCTGGCCGCAGTCTTGTCACCTTCCTGCAGCCGCTTCACCAAGCGTTGTTCCTCATTACCAATAAAAGACACGTGTGGCATTTCTGCACTATTCTCTATCTAATAAATGCAGTAATACCAAAAAACTTGCATGGCTTCGCAAAGAATTAACACAGTTTAACCAACAGGACAAAAGAAAATGTTAAGGACACAATTCAAAAAAGGACGTATTTCTTTGCCATGTCAGAAATAATGCTTACCTTTGCAGCTGTTAACAGTATTCACTTAAATTAGAGTATATGAAAAAGACATTTATTCCGGAAGATGATTCCATCGAGAGCATTAAGGTGCGTGAGAAGATCATTCGTGATTTCTATCGTGAATGGAAAGAAAAGAATCCATCCCAGCGAAAGTATAATCTTTCTCTGAAAGAGTATATTAACATCCGTATGGTGTCTATCATTGAGACAAGTGAGCATGCCGCCAAGAACTATCTCTCGACTATTGCTGTTCTACAACTTGACGCCATCTTAATGGGAGCCAAAAAGATTACTGTCAATAGAACTAAACAGGACAACAAGAACCAGAAGCCCTTTGAGAAGATGATTGTAATGGAGTATGATGTGGCTTTTGTGGGAAGAGTCAGGATGACTGTCGGTGTCAAAAGACGCTCTCACGAAAAAGTTCAATATTGTATCACGGCCATCCGTAGCATGTAAAATCAGAAAAGGCATCCTTGCGGATGCCTTAGTCTTGCCCCAACAGCGTGGAGGAGGTTTACATTTTCATGTGATGCTATGCGGGCGGGGACTTGGCACTACCCATATACATCGGCCTCTCACGGCTTACGTTCTGGCTGCAAAGTTACGAACTATTATTGAAACTTCCAAACTTTTTTCATTTTTCTTGCAATTTTCTTTGTCTATACACTAATCATCCGACTTTTCACTTTCATCGCTGCAACTACGAAATTATCGGATGCAAATATAATAGAATGTTGCTTGTACGCAACACTTTTTAGAAATAAATGTTGGTTAGGCGCAACAATTTTTCTCCATTCTACAATAATTCTACTACACTCGCTGAGCCTCGTCTTGAGGAATTCTTTACGAGGTTTAGTGATGTTCATCAGATAGCCCGATATGATTAGGAAACCAGGCATATGGAAAGTGGCACCTTAAGGATCAAAGGAAGGGAGAGGTAATCAGTTCGTCGTTTTTATCTTACAATATTTGCAGGACGCCACTTTTCGGGTACTTCGTAACGCTTTGTACCGTCTGTCACTACATCGGGCATGATGGCATCACGGAAACGGCGCTCGTTCTTATACATGAGAACGGGCTTGCTGCTGTGGTGTATGAGATTGTCTTTCAGGTCGCAACTGAAGTTCGAGGGCGGGAAATATACCTTGATACGCTTCTCTGGGTATTGCTTTTGAATGAACTCCAGAGGCGGTACAAGGTCGCTGTCGGCACTAACGAGGACGATGGTGTCGGTGGCGTTGAGCACACAGTCGGCTATCATGCGGACGGAGATGTTCACGTCGGTCTTTTTTTCCTCTGGTCGTGAGATGGCATAGTGACAATTGGGACACTGAATCTGCTTGTCGAGATACTTGCCGCGCACCACCTCGAAGCGGTCGCCGTTGATAAGTTTATTGGCATTGAGGAAAGCACTCTGACGACTGCTCTTCTCAGGGTTGAGAGGCGAGGCCGTGAAATAGATGACCTTCTCCACTTCCTGTCCTTCGCCAAGGAATCCCTGACAGAGTTTCACCATGTCAATCCAATAGTAGTCGCCCCACTGCGGCTCGTTGCGCTTGGTGCGTCGCAGGCCGTAGTAGAAGTTGAATCCGTCAATGTAGAACGTTACGCGTTGTGCCATATTTGTGATGTCGCTAAAATAAAAAAGCCGTCCTCGGACGGCCATGTCCATTCAAGAAAGAATGGCGGAGCTTAATAATTTTGTGCAAAGATACATCTTTTATGCGATACTTCCAAATAATATGCAAAAAAAGAGATACTTAATATTGCATTTTAACATTTCTCAGATTTATGTTTTTGTCTTCTTAAATCGTACAAGGGCACGCGGTGTTTCGTGAAACTGCAGGAAAAGGAATCCGCCAGCGACATAACCGCTGAGGAAAGGCAGTATCTGATAGACTACTTCATCCCCATTATGATGACGATACCATCGCCCATATCCTCGACGTGAAGCCAGCCTCCCTCCGCACCCTCCGCTCAAGGATCAAAGGAAGGGAGAGATAAGAATACGGATTGGAGTATTCAGAAATCTTTCAGCCAAAACATGAATAGCAAGTCTGTAGGGCGTCTATTCCTAGTCAATTAAGACGATTATGTAAAAATACATAATGCAGAAATACATAATTCATCTGAACTTTGCAACATCCCCCAACCCGAAGCATATTATTTAATTATTTTTCACAAAAAAAATCGGGCTGATGATTGGTCAGCCCGATTTTCATATATAAAGAGATTGGGATTATTTCTCGTCGAGGACGGTCTCCTCTGCGAAGTCGAGCACGTTCTTGCGGTTAGCCTGGATGCGCTCGTACTCCTCCTTGGAGCCCACGATGATCTTGTCGAACTCACGCAGACCGGTACCGGCAGGAATGAGGTGACCGCAGATCACGTTCTCCTTCATACCCTCCAGATGGTCAACCTTACCGCGGATGGCAGCCTCGTTGAGCACCTTCGTCGTCTCCTGGAAGGAGGCGGCAGACATGAACGACTTGGTCTGCAGTGCGGCACGGGTGATACCCTGCAGGATCTGAGTTGACGTGGCGGGCACGGCGTCGCGCACCTGAACCAGTTTCATATCGCGGCGCTTCAGCATAGAGTTCTCATCGCGCAGACGACGGGCAGTGACGATCTGACCCTTCTGCAGGTTCTCGGAGTCGCCGGCGTCGGTGACAACCTTCTTACCCCAGATACGGTCGTTCTCCTCAGCGAAGTCAAGCTTGTCGACGATCTCCTGCTCGAGGAAGGCGGTGTCGCCCGGCTCGTTGATCTGAACCTTACGCATCATCTGACGGACGATGATCTCAAAGTGCTTGTCATTGATCTTCACACCCTGCAAGCGGTATACGTCCTGAACCTCGTTCACGATATATTCCTGAACGGCGGTGGGACCCTTGATGGCCAGGATGTCGGCAGGCGTGATGACACCGTCGGAAAGCGGGGTGCCGGCACGTACGGCGTCGTGCTCCTGAACCAGGATCTGCTTAGACAGCGATACGAGGTAACGGCGCTGCTCACCAGTCTTCGAGGTGACGACGATCTCACGATTACCACGCTTCACCTTACCCATGGTGACCTCACCGTCGATTTCGGAAACGATGGCGGGGTTCGACGGGTTACGAGCCTCGAAGAGCTCTGTGACACGCGGCAGACCACCGGTGATATCACCACCCTTGGCAGCAGCACGCGGAATCTTCACAAGTGTCTCACCGGTCTTGACGGTCTGGCCGTCTTCTACGACGACGTGTCCGCCCACCGGGAAGTTATAGGTTCCGATGACCTCACCGTCGGCACCGATGACATCGCAGGTCGGAACCCTTGAACGGTCTTTCGACTCGGTGACGATCTTCTCAGTCAGACCTGTGGTCTCGTCGGTCTCGGCGCGGAAGGTGACACCCTCGATGACGTCGTTGAACTTCAGACGACCGGCATATTCTGTAACGATGACGGCATTGAACGGATCCCACTGGGCAATCTTGTCGCCCTTCTTCACCTCAGAGCCATTGTTGAAGTAGAGAGAAGAACCGTAAGGCACGTTCACCGTAGAGAGTACGATCTTCGTGTTCGGATCAACGAAACGGAGTTCACCCAGACGGCTGACCACCATCTCGCACTCACGGCCGTCCTCATCGAACGGAACGGTACGCACCTCTTCCATCTCGATCAGCGCACGGTCATACTTCGAGACGATGCTGGCGTTGGCGGCAGCGTTACCTGCCACGCCACCGGCGTGGAACGTACGGAGTGTCAGCTGTGTACCCGGCTCACCAATGGCCTGTGCGGCAATCACACCGACAGCCTCACCCTTCTGAACCATACGACGAGTGGCGAGGTTACGGCCGTAACACTTCATACATACACCCTTCTTCGACTCACAGGTGAGCACCGAACGGATCTCGACGGTCTCGATATCAGCTGCCTCGATGGCCTGGGCGATGGGCTCGGTGATCTCCTCACCAGCCTCGACGATGATGTCGCCGGTCTTCGGGTTGATGACATCGTGTACAGACACACGGCCGAGGATACGCTCTGCCAGGCTGGAGATGATCTCGTCGCCACTCTTCAGGGCCGTGCACTGCAGGCCGCGCAGCGTGCCACAGTCTTCCTCTGTGATGATCACATCATGGGAGACGTCGACCAGACGACGGGTCAGATAACCGGCGTCGGCAGTCTTCATGGCGGTATCGGCCAGACCCTTACGGGCACCGTGGGTGGAGATGAAGTACTCCAGCACAGACATACCCTCCTTGAAGTTCGACAGGATCGGGTTCTCAATGGTACCACGTCCCTCGGCACCGGCCTTCTGCGGCTTGGCCATCAGACCACGGATACCGGAGAGCTGCTTGATCTGGTCCTTAGAACCACGGGCACCGGAGTCGAGCATCATGAACACGGCGTTGAAGCCCTGGTCGGCCTTGGTCATCTGATCCAGCAGCACGTTACCGATATCATTGTTCACGTGCGTCCAAGTATCGATGACCTGGTTGTAACGCTCGTTGTCGGTGATAAAGCCCATGTTATAGTTGTCGGTAATCTCCTGGATCTGAGCATTACCCTTGGCTATCAGCTCTGCCTTCTCCTTCGGGATGATGATATCGTCGAGGTTGAACGACAGACCGGCGAGGTATGCCATGCGATAACCGAGGTTCTTGATACCGTCGAGGAAGTCGCAGGCCTCAGCAAAACCGACATTCTTGATGACATCGGCGATGATGTCACGCAGACTCTTCTTAGAAATAATGGTGTTGACATAGCCCACCTGCTCGGGGATAATGCCATTGACGATGACACGACCTACGGAGGTCTCGACCATGTGGCGCTCGGGCTTGCCGTTGACACGGTCGTCGACGATCACCTTCACCAGGGCGTGCAGGTCACACTTGCCCTCATTGTGGGCGATGATAGCCTCCTCGGGACCGTAGAAGGTCAGGCCTTCACCCTTGGCACCCGGGCGGATCTTCGTGATATAGTAGAGACCCAGCACCATATCCTGTGACGGCACGGTGATAGGTGCGCCATTGGCAGGATTGAGGATGTTGTGGCTCTGGAGCATCAGCAACTGAGCCTCGAGGATGGCCTCGTTGCTCAAGGGGAGGTGGACAGCCATCTGGTCACCGTCGAAGTCGGCGTTGAAGGCGGTACATGCCAGCGGATGGAGCTGGATGGCCTTACCCTCGATGAGCTTCGGCTGGAAGGCCTGGATACCCAGACGGTGCAGTGTCGGTGCACGGTTCAGGAGCACAGGATGGCCCTTCATCACATTCTCGAGGATATCCCAGATGACGGGCTCACGACGGTCGACAATCTTCTTGGCCGACTTCACCGTCTTCACGATGCCGCGCTCGATGAGCTTGCGGATGATGAACGGCTTATAGAGCTCGGCTGCCATCAGCTTCGGCAGACCGCACTCACCCATTCTAAGCTCAGGACCGACAACGATCACCGAACGGGCTGAGTAATCGACACGCTTACCGAGCAGGTTCTGACGGAAACGTCCCTGCTTACCTTTCAGCGAGTCGGACAGTGACTTCAGCGGACGGTTAGAGTCGCTCTTCACTGCCGAAGACTTACGGCTATTATCGAACAGGGAGTCGACGGCTTCCTGCAGCATACGCTTCTCATTGCGGAGGATCACCTCAGGGATAGAGGTCATTCAAATCGGAAGTAGCGAAGCGGCCACCATCCAGGGGAACGAGCGGTCGGAGCTCCGGCGGTGTGACGGGAATGATCTTCATGATCATCCACTCAGGACGGTTGATGCCCTTGTCCACGCTCTGACGGAAAGCCTCCACCACCTGCAGACGCTTCAAGGCCTCGTTCTTACGCTGCATCGAAGAGTCGCTGTTGGCACGGTCGCGCAGTTCGTATGACAGAGAGTCGAGATCGAGACGGACGAGCAGATCGTAGATGGCCTCAGCACCCATCTTGGCGATGAACTTGTTGGGATCACTGTCGTCGAGGTAGTCGTTCTCGGGAGACACATAGTTGTCCATGATATCGTTGTACTCCTCCTCAGAGAGCAGGTCGAACACCTGTGAACCAACGGCCTCATTACCGTCGCCGTCCTTCTTGCCTGCCATGGGACCCGGCTGGATCACCACGTAACGCTCATAATAGATAACGGCGTCGAGCTTCTTCGTGGGAAGGCCCAGCAGATAGCCGATCTTATTGGGGAGGCTGCGGAAGTACCAGATATGTGCCACAGGCACCACCAGCTCGATATGTCCGGCACGCTCACGGCGCACCTTCTTCTCTGTCACCTCCACACCACAACGGTCGCAGACGATGCCCTTGTAACGGATACGCTTGTACTTGCCGCAGGCGCACTCATAGTCCTTCGTCGGACCGAAGATACGTTCGCAGAACAGACCGTCACGCTCGGGCTTGTAGGTACGGTAGTTGATGGTTTCCGGCTTGGTGACCTCACCGAAACTGCTCTCGAGGATCTCCTCGGGCGAGGCAAGGCCTATAGTAATCTTAGTGAAATTACTCTTTACTTTTGAATCTTTCTTGAAAGCCATATTGTGAATTTACGATTTACTTTTTTACCTGTTTACCTTTTCACCTTTAATCCATCGTGATGCTCAGACCCAAGCCACGCAGCTCGTGCAGCAACACATTGAGAGACTCGGGAATACCCGGGGTCGGCATAGGCTCACCCTTCACGATGGCCTCGTATGCCTTCGAGCGGCCGACGGTATCATCAGACTTGATGGTCAGGATCTCCTGGAGCACATGGCTGGCACCGAAGGCCTCAAGGGCCCAGACCTCCATCTCACCGAAACGCTGTCCACCGAACTGTGCCTTACCACCGAGCGGCTGCTGGGTGATGAGACTGTACGGGCCGATGGAGCGAGAGTGCATCTTATCCTCGACCATGTGACCGAGTTTGAGGAAGTAGGTGATACCCACTGTAGCAGGCTGGTCGAAGCGCTCACCCGTCTCACCGTCGTAGAGGTGTGTCGAGCAGAGACGCGGCAGGCCGGCCTTGTCGGTCCACTCTGCGAGGTCGTCGAGCTTGGCACCGTCGAAGATCGGGGTAGCGAACTTCACGCCGAGACGCTTACCGGCAGCACCGAGGATAGCCTCGAAGATCTGACCGAGGTTCATTCGTGAAGGCACACCCAGTGGGTTCAGAACGAGGTCGACGGGACGACCGTCCTCGAGGAACGGCATATCCTCCTGGCGCACCACCTTCGACACGATACCCTTGTTACCGTGACGTCCGGCGAGCTTGTCACCCACACCAATCTTACGTTTCTTGGCCACATAGACCTTTGCCATCTGCAGGATGCCGTTGGGCAGTTCGTCGCCGATGGTGATGGCGAACTTTCTGCGCTTCTGCTCGGCATCAAGCAGCTTATACTTCTTCATGAAGTTGATAATCAGCTGACCAATCAACTCGTTCTTATGCTCGTCGTTGGTCCAGTTGCTGATCTGAATGTCTCCATATTCAAGATTCTTCAGGGCGGTCACCGTGAACTTGCTGCCCTTGGTGATGATCTCAGCACCGGTGTAGTCCTTGACACCCTGAGAGGTCTTACCCTTCGTCAGTTCGACGAGCTTGTCGATCAGGATATCCTTCAAGTCGCCGACCTTGGCCTCGTACTCCTCGTCAATCTTAGCGAGCGTGATCTTATCCTGCTGCTTCGACTTACGGTCCTTGATGGCGCGGGCGAACATCTTCTTATCGATGATGACACCTGTCAGCGACGGATTGGCCTTCAGTGAAGAATCCTTCACATCGCCAGCCTTGTCACCGAAGATGGCACGGAGCAGTTTCTCTTCAGGTGAAGGATCGCTCTCGCCTTTCGGTGAGATCTTACCGATGAGGATATCACCCGGCTCGACACGGGCACCGACACGGATAACACCGTTCTCGTCGAGGTCCTTGGTAGCCTCCTCACTGACGTTGGGGATATCGGCCGTGAACTCCTCAACACCACGCTTCGTCTCACGGACGTCGAGAGAGTATTCATCGACATGGACGGAGGTGAGGATATCCTCACGGACGATGCGCTCGTTGAGCACGATGGCATCCTCATAGTTGTAACCTTTCCAAGGCATGTAAGCCACGAGGAGGTTACGACCCAGTGCCAACTCACCGTTCTCGGTGGCATAGCCCTCGGTCAGGATATCACCCTTCTTCACGCGCTGGCCCTTCTCACAGATCGGGCGCAGGTCGATGGTCATATTCTGGTTAGTACGGCGGAACTTCGGAATACGGTATTCCTTCAGGGCCGGCTCGAAGCTGACAAACTCCTCGTCCTCGGTACGGTCGTAGAGGATACGGATGGTCGTGGCATCAACATACTCCACAACACCCTCACCCTCGGCAGTCACCATCGTACGAGAGTCCTCACACACCTGCTTCTCGATACCGGTACCCACGATAGGAGCCTCGTTATGGAGCAGGGGTACAGCCTGGCGCATCATGTTCGATCCCATCAGGGCACGGTGGGCGTCATCGTGCTCGAGGAACGGAATCAGCGAAGCGGCGATAGAAGCAATCTGCTGCGGAGAGACGTCCATCAGGTCAACCTGTGCAGGCGGCACCACGGGGAAGTCGGCATCCTGACGACACTTCACGACGTCACGGATGAAGGTACCGTTGTCACGCAACGGAGCATTACCCTGACCGATGACGTGCTCTGCCTCCTCTTCGGCAGTCAGATAGACGATTTCATTATTATCGAGGTTGGCCACACCGTTCTCCACCTTACGATAAGGTGTCTGAATGAAACCAAGCTCATTAATCTTGGCATACACACAGAGCGAGGAGATCAGACCGATGTTCGGTCCCTCAGGGCTCTCAATAGGACAGAGGCGTCCGTAGTGTGTATAATGTACGTCACGCACCTCGAAACCGGCACGCTCACGAGACAGACCGCCAGGACCAAGGGCTGAGAGACGACGCTTGTGGGTCACCTCTGCCAGCGGGTTCGTCTGGTCCATGAACTGTGACAGCGGATTAGTACCGAAGAACGAGTTGATGACGCTCGAGATGGTCTTCGCATTGATCAGGTCTGTGGGAGAGAACACCTCGTTGTCGCGAACGTTCATACGCTCACGGATGGTGCGGCTCATACGGGCCAGACCGATGGAGAACTGGTTGGACAGCTGCTCACCGACCGTGCGGACACGACGGTTGGAGAGGTGGTCGATATCATCGACGGCAGCCTTCGAGTTCACCAGCTGGATCAGATACTTGATAATCTCGATGATGTCCTCCTTCGTCAGGACACGGACATCCATATCTGTGTTCAAATTCAGTTTCTTATTAATTCTATATCGGCCCACATCGCCCAGGTCGTATCTCTTATCTGAGAAGAACAGGTTCTGAATAACCTCACGGGCACTGGCATCATCGGCAGGATCTGCATTACGCAGCTGACGGTAGATGTAGAGCACGGCCTCCTTCTCTGAGTTCGACGGGTCTTTGGCCAGCGTGTTGAAGATGATGGAGAAGTCCTGGGCGATGGCCTCGTCCTTGTGGACAAGGATCGTCTGGGCACCACTCTCGAGGATGTCCATCATATTATCCTCAGTGATCTCCGTCTCACGCTCCATAATGACCTCGTTACGCTCGATGGATACCACCTCACCGGTGTCCTCATCGACGAAGTCCTCGTTCCAGCTCTTCAGCACACGGGCAGCGAGCTTCGAACCGAGTACCTCCTTCAGGGCCTTCTTGTTCACCTTCACCTCCTCAGCCAGGTCGAAGATCTCAAGGATCTCCTTATCCGTTTCGAAACCGATGGCACGGAGCAGGGTGGTGACGGGCAACTTCTTCTTACGGTCGATGTAGGCATACATCACATTATTAATGTCCGTAGCGAACTCGATCCAAGAACCCTTGAACGGGATGATACGCGCCGAATAAAGCAGTGTGCCGTTGGCATGCACGCTCTGTCCGAAGAACACGCCGGGAGAACGGTGCAGCTGAGACACGACGACGCGCTCGGCTCCATTGATAACGAAAGTACCATTGGCCGTCATATAGGGGATCGGGCCCAGGAACACATCCTGGACAACGGTCGGGAAGTCGACGTGATCCGGATCTGTGCATTCCAGTTTCAGCTTAGCCTTCAAAGGTACGCTATACGTCAGTCCACGCTCCAGACATTCGTCGATGGTGTAGCGCGGCGGATCGATATAGTAATCCAGGAACTGAAGGACGTAGCTGTTACGCGTGTCGGTGATAGGGAAGTTCTCTGAGAACACCTTATACAAACCGTCGTTCTTCCGTTCCTCAGGCGGAGTGTCCAACTGCAGGAAGTCTTTAAACGACTTTAATTGCACATCAAGGAAATCCGGAAACGGCATCGGATTCTTGACGCTGCCAAAGTTTACTCTGTTATCTATGATTTTTGAAGCCATTATGAAAAACTTAACTTCTTTACTACTTTACTTCTTAACTACTTACTTCTTTAGACAAGAAAATGGTCGGGAACCCTCGACTGGAGAGTCCCCAACCACATTTGGTATTGTTGTGTACTGATTACTTCAGCTCAACCTCGGCACCAGCGGCCTCGATGGTCTTCTTCAGGTTCTCAGCCTCGTCCTTGCTCAGACCTTCCTTGATGGTGGCGGGAGCACCGTCAACCAGATCCTTTGCTTCCTTCAGACCAAGACCACAAGCCTCCTTAACGGCCTTCACGACCTGGAGCTTAGCGGCACCTGCAGACTTCAGAACAACGTCGAATGAAGTCTTCTCCTCAGCAGCGGCGGCCTCACCACCGGCTGCGGGACCAGCTGCAACAGCAACGGCTGCAGCAGCAGGCTCAATTCCATACTCGTCCTTCAGGACTGTTGCCAACTCGTTAACTTCTTTTACAGTAAGGTTTACCAACTCTTCTGCAATAGCTTTGATATCTGCCATTTTGCCACAACATCGGCGATAAGCTCGTTCTTGCTCTTGATAGCTACCAGCTCCTCGAGCTTATCTGCACCCACGAAGAAGCTCTCCTCAGCATAGGCACCTTTCAGTGCGGGAATACCCTCTTTCTTATACTCCTTGATCAGCTTGGCGGGAACGTTTGCTGTCTGTGAGAACATGACAGCAGTGTTGCCCTTCAGGCAGTCATAGAGCGGTGAGAAGTCAATCTCAGAAGCCTCAAACGCCTTGTGGAGAAGGGTGTTCTTCACAACCAGCAGTTTGATCTCATTCTTAAAGCACTTGCGACGGAGCTCAGAGGTCTTGGCAGCATCCAGTCCGGTCAGCTCGACCAGATAGAAATGCGGATATGCCTTCAGTTGCTCTCCGAGTTCTACGATGATAGTATCTTTTACTTCCTTTTTCATTTGTCTAATCTTTTAACGAGTTATTCAACTGATTTAGGATCGACCTTGATACCCACTCATAGTGCTTGAGAGGAAGATACTCTTAATATAAGTACCCTTAGCAGCCGCAGGCTTCAGTTTGATAATGGTGGAGATAAACTCCTTCGCATTCTCGAAGATCTGATCAGCATTGAAGGTCACCTTACCGATTGACGTATGCACGATACCTGCTTTGTCAACCTTAAAGTCAATCTTACCCTGCTTCACTTCCTTCACTGCCTTAGCGACGTCCATAGTAACAGTACCGCTCTTGGGGTTAGGCATCAGGCCACGGGGACCGAGGATTCGGCCGAGAGGACCAAGCTTACCCATACATGACGGCATGGTGATGATGACATCCACATCCGTCCAACCACCCTTGATCTTCTCGATATACTCGTCAAGACCAACATAGTCGGCACCAGCTTCCTTAGCAGCAGCCTCCTGATCAGGAGTACAGAGAGCGAGCACACGCGTCACCTTACCAGTACCGTTCGGCAGCGACACAACGCCACGAACCATCTGGTTGGCCTTACGCGGGTCAACGCCCAAGCGTACATCGATATCGACTGAAGCCTCAAACTTGGTGGTGGTAATCTCCTTCACCAATGCAGCGGCTTCTTTCAAA
>ONCZ01000083.1 GCA_900316445.1 uncultured Prevotellaceae bacterium
CTATCGTGGAGTCCGTCATCGTAATGGTCTTCCTGTTCGTGGTCAGAGCACCAAGAATAATGCTCGTACCCGTAAGGGAAAGAAGAAGACTGTTGCTAACAAGAAGAAGGCTACAAAGTAATTCTAAGTTGAACAATTAAAGGATTTAAGAATTATGGCAAAGAAAACAGTCACTTCCAAGAAGAGAAACGTTCGAGTAAACGCTATTGGTCAGTTGCACGTACACAGCTCTTTCAACAATATTATCGTTTCACTGGCTAACGACGAGGGTCAGGTAATCTCTTGGTCATCAGCCGGTAAGATGGGTTTCCGTGGTTCGAAGAAGAACACGCCGTACGCTGCCCAGATGGCCGCAGAGGATTGCGCCAAGGTGGCTTATGATCTCGGTCTTCGCAAGGTGAAGGCTTATGTGAAGGGTCCCGGTAACGGCCGTGAGTCAGCTATCCGTGCCATCCACGGTGCAGGTATCGAGGTTATGGAGATCATCGATGTTACGCCGCTGCCGCACAACGGATGCCGTCCTCCGAAGCGTCGTAGAGTATAATCAGATTCCGAATACTCAGAATATTCAGATTATTCAGACTTTATTTTTTAATTATGGCAAGATATTTAGGACCGAAATCAAAAATTGCGCGTCGTTTTGGTGAGCCCATCTTCGGCGCAGACAAAGTTTTGTCCCGTAGGAACTTCCCGTCGTAAGATGTCGGAGTATGCCGTCATGCTGGCAGAGAAGCAGAAGGCCAAGTATACCTATGGAGTGCTTGAGCGTCAGTTCCGTAACCTGTTTGAGAAGGCAGCCAAGGCCGATGGTATCACCGGTGAGGTGCTGCTCCAGCTGCTGGAGAGCCGACTCGACAATGTGGTGTTCCGTCTTGGTATTGCTCCTACTCGCGCTGCTGCCCGTCAGCTCGTGGGTCACAGACACATTACTGTAGATGGTAAGGTTGTGAACATTCCTTCATTCCAGGTGAAGCCCGGTATGATCGTAGCCGTTCGTGAGAAGTCAAAGTCTCTCGAGGTTATCGAGGCCGCCCTTGCTGGTTTCAATCACAGCAAGTACCCCTGGATCGAGTGGGATGAGAACGCTAAGGGTGGTAAGTTCCTGCATATGCCGGAGCGCGCCGATATCCCCGAGAACATTAAGGAACAGTCAATCGTTGAGTTGTACTCTAAGAACTAAAATCATTTAAATTAATGGCGATATTAGCATTTCAAAAACCCGATAAAGTCGTAATGTTGGAAGCCAGCGACAAATTCGGCAAGTTCGAATTTCGTCCTTTGGAGCCCGGTTTCGGTGTGACCATCGGCAACGCGCTGCGCCGCATTCTTCTTTCATCGCTCGAGGGCTATGCCATCAATACCGTGCGCATCGCAGGTGTTGAGCATGAGTTCTCCTCAGTACCTGGTGTAAAGGAAGACGTGACCAACATTATCTTGAACCTGAAGCAAGTGAGGTTCAAGCAAGTTGTAGAAGAATTCGAGAACGAGAAAGTCAGTATCACGGTCGAGAATTCTACTGAATTCAAAGCCGCAGACATAGGCAAGTATCTGACCGGATTTGAGGTGCTGAATCCCGATTTGGTGATTTGTCATTTAGATTCCAAGGCATCGATGCAGATCGACCTCACCATCAACAAGGGCCGCGGCTATGTCCCTGCTGACGAGAACCGCGAGTTCTGCACCGACGTGAACGTCATCGCCATCGATTCTATTTACACTCCGATCCGTAACGTGAAGTACGCTGTCGAGCCGTATCGTGTCGAGCAGAAGACCGACTACGACAAGCTCGTGCTTGAAGTTACGACGGATGGTTCCATCCACCCGAAGGATGCCCTGAAAGAGGCTGCGAAGATCCTCATCTATCACTTCATGCTCTTCTCCGATGAGAAGATCACTCTCGAGAACACAGACACCGAGGGCAACCAGGAGTTTGATGAGGAGATCCTGCACATGCGCCAGCTGCTCAAGACGCGTCTCGTCGACATGAACCTCTCCGTTCGTGCCCTCAACTGCCTGAAGGCAGCAGACGTGGAGACCCTGGGCGACCTGGTACAGTACAACAAGACCGACCTCTTGAAGTTCCGCAACTTCGGTAAGAAATCGCTCACTGAGCTTGATGATTTGCTCGAGAGTCTGAATCTGTCGTTTGGAACCGACATTTCCAAGTATAAACTGGACAGGGAGTAAGTCTGCGAAGACATGCCGAATGCCCAATAAAAGAACAAAAGTAAAATGAGACATAATAAGAAATTCAATCATCTCGGTCGTACTGCCAGTCACCGTAGCGCCATGCTTGCAAACATGGCCATCTCGCTGATCATGCACAAAAGAATCACTACGACCGTTGCCAAGGCCAAGGCCCTGAAGAAGTATGTAGAGCCCCTGATCACAAAGGCAAAGGAAGACTCTACCAACTCTCGTCGTGTCGTATTCAGCTACCTGCAGAACAAAGAAGCCATCAAGGAGCTTTTCTCTGCAGTGAGTGAGAAAGTCGGCGACCGTCCCGGTGGATACACCCGTATCATCAAGCTCGGTACCCGTCAGGGTGACGCTGCCCAGGTTTGCTTCATCGAGCTCGTTGACTTTGATCCCGAAATGGCAAAGGATACGAAGAAGAAGTCTACCCGCCGTTCTCGTAAGTCTGCTCCCAAGGCAGAGGCAGCTCCCGCTGCTGAGGAGAAGAAGGCTGAGGCTCCTGCTGAAGAGGCTGCTCCCGCTGAGGAGGCACCTGCTGCTGAGGCAAAGGAAGAGGCTAAGGCTGAGTAATAATCCCATCGGATTATTCAGAGTAATCAGACTACTCAGACCATCTATAAAAGAAGCCCGCATCTGTTCGGATGCGGGCTTTTTTTTCACCTTTTCACTTTTTTACCTTTTCACCTTTTTACCTTAATAGGGTTTTTCCTATTCGTTTTTCGGGAAAATCCCTTTTCGGTTTGCAGAATAATGCTTACCTTTGCACCGTTGAACATTAAAATATGGACGATATGAAGAAGACATTGGTAGTATCACTCGGCGCCCTGATGCTTTTGAGCAGCTGCGGCACTTACACAGGTGCAGGCGCCGTTACTGGTGGTAGCTTCGGCTCCATCATCGGTTCAGCCATCGGAGGCATCTCCGGCGGATGGCGTGGTAGTAATGTGGGTTCCCTCATTGGTATGGCAGGTGGTGCTGTGGTAGGTGCAGCGATAGGTTCTGCTGCCGACAGGGCTGAGCAGCAGCGGTATGAGGAGTATGCCGAGCAGCGTCGTCAGCGTCGTTATGAGGACTACGGACGGACACGGGCAAGTGAGCGTCGTACGCCGCAGTATGGTCAGAACAACGAACAGCGTTACGATGATCAGGGTTACTACAACAATGATCAGAGTGGCTTCGACGGCAGCAACCAAGGCGATGACCGTCTGTTTGGCTTCGACGAGAACTTCAATGCCAAGACCGACAGTGTCAGTGTGACTGCATTGTCTCTGCCAGCCATCGAGATCCGCAATGCCCATATCATCGAAGCCACCAATGACGGTGTGCTGAGCCGTGGCGAGGAGATACGGATGGTGTTCGAGGTGTTTAACAACTCTCCGAAGCCCATCTTCCAGATCCAGCCTACGGTGTCTGAGGTCACTGGCAACAAGCATATCCGCGTCTCAGAGAATGTCCTTGTGGAGAGTATTATGCCAGGCCGTGGCATCCGCTATACGGCCGTCATCAAGGCCGATGACCGTCTGAAGGAAGGTGAGGCCGTCATCCGCATCAGTGTCCTCCACCAGAACAAGGAGGTCGCCTCTCAGTCGAAGGAGTTCCCCATCCAGACGAGCAGATAATTTATGGGCACGGATTAACACGGCCTTATATAATAGGGACACGGCTTTCTACAGGGATAGGAAGTCGTGTCTTTGTAAAAGCCGTGTTAATCGGTGCCAAGAATAAGTGGAAAACTCATTTCCCTTCTTGTTGTTTCTTCTTGTACTGATCCCTCAACTCCATCCAGATCGGCTTGGTGTCTGAGCCCTCGTTTGTGCCGATGTCAAACTCCGGCAGGTCGATGAAGTCCTCAGGCCTGAAGGGTACGGCGGTTGGGTCGTAGCGCTCCACTGTAACGGGGGCGATACCCTGTGCGATGATGCCGAGTTCACGGGCAGCACGTACGGAGAGATCGATAATGCGGCCCTTAACATACGGTCCACGGTCTGTCACCCTTACGATCACCACCTTGCCGTTGGCAGGATTGGTCACCTTCAGCAGCGTGCCGAAAGGGTAGGTGCGGTGGGCACAGGTCAGACTGTCGTGATGCAGCCTTTCGCCGCTGGCCGTCTGCCGTCCCGAGAACTTCTTGGAATAATACGATGCCTTACCGCTCTGGACTTGTGCCAGAGCGGCAAGGCCTAAAATAATGGCGATAAAAACGATATATCGTTTATAACTCATACAATGCCCTGTGCTAACATCGCCTTGGCGACTTTCATAAAGCCGGCGACGTTGGCACCCTTCACGTAATTGATATAGTCGCCTTCCTTGCCGTACTTCACGCACTGGCCGTGGATGTTCGACATGATCTGATGCAGGCGCTGGTCTACCTCCTGGCTGCTCCAGGCGAGACGCATCGAGTTCTGTGTCATCTCCAGACCCGACGTAGCCACACCACCGGCGTTCACAGCCTTGCCTGGTGCGAAGAGTTGTTTTGCGGCGATGAATTTCTCGGCAGCCTCTGCCGTACATCCCATGTTCGACACCTCAGCCACGCACAGCGGCTTATTGGCGAGTATCCGATCTGCATCCTCTCCGTTCAGCTCGTTCTGGGTGGCGCAGGGCAGATAGATGTCAGCCTTCTGCTCCCACGGCTTCTTGCCGGGATAGAATGTGGCACCGTCAAACTCCTCCACATACGGCTCGCAGACGTCGTTACCTGATGCCCTCAGCTCCAGCATAAACTCAATCTTCTCGGCGTCCAATCCTGCAGGATCATATACATAGCCGTCAGGGCCGCTTATGGTAATTACCTTCGCACCCAGTTCCGTGGCTTTCTTCGCAGCACCCCAGGCCACATTGCCGAAACCGCTCAGTGCGACGGTCTTGCCCTTGATGTCCAGTCCGTGCTCCTCCAGCATCTGATGCACGAAGTAGAGTGCACCGTAGCCCGTGGCCTCAGGCCTCAGGATCGAGCCGCCCCATTCCATGCCCTTGCCTGTCAGCACGCCTTGGAACTGATGCGTCAGCCGCTTATACTGTCCGTAGAGATAGCCTATCTCCCTGGCTCCTACGCCGATGTCGCCAGCGGGCACATCCTCGTCGGGACCGATATGGCGATACAGTTCCGTCATGAATGCCTGACAGAACTTCATCACCTCGTTGTCGCTCTTGCCGCGGATGGAGAAGTCCGAGCCGCCCTTGCCTCCGCCCATGGGTAGGGTAGTGAGGGCATTCTTGAAGGTCTGCTCGAAGCCGAGGAACTTCAGGATGCTCAGGTTCACTGATGAGTGGAAGCGCAGTCCGCCCTTATAGGGGCCGATGGCGCTGTTGAACTGCACACGGTAGCCCAAGTTCACCTGCACCTCACCTTTGTCGTCCACCCAAGGCACGCGGAACGTGATGATTCTCTCTGGCTCCACGATGCGCTCGATAATCTTGGCCTTCTCAAACTCGGGATGCTGGTTATACACGTCCTTGATGGATTCCAACACTTCCCTTACAGCCTGTAGGTACTCCACTTCGCCCGGATGTTTCTGCTCTAGGGCTTGCATGATTTTCTCCACTTCCATAGTAATTCAGATGTTTTTAGTTTCAATATGATATGTTTGATGGTGCAAATATAAGAAAAATATTCGGAACCTGCACGAAAAATTCCGAATATTTTCTTTGTAAAGTTACAGATTGTTAAATATCTGCCTTTTTTATATCTTTTCCAGTGCCTGCTTGATGTCGTCGAGGATATCCTCCACGTCCTCAATGCCCACGGAGAGGCGGATCAGGTCAGGGGCCACGCCAGCCTCCAGCAGCTGCTCGTCAGAGAGCTGACGGTGGGTGTGCGAGGCAGGATGCAGCACACACGTACGGGCGTCGGCCACGTGCGTCACGATATTGATCATCTCCAGTGAGTCCATCCACTTGATGGCCGTCTCGCGGTTGCCCTTCAGTCCGAAGGCTATCACGCCACAAGAACCCTGAGGCAGGTACTTCTGTCCGAGGGAGTAGTGGGGATCGTCCTTCAGTCCGCAGTAGTGTACCCAAGCCACCTTCTCATTGTCGTGCAGGAACTCTGCCACCTTCTGCGCGTTCTTGCAGTGCTGTGCCATACGCAGGTGCAGCGTCTGCAGTCCTAGGTGCAGCAGGAACGAGTTCTGCGGAGCGGGAATCGATCCGAGGTCGCGCATCAGCTGTGCCACGAGCTTCGTCGTAAAGCCCATCTTTCCGAATGCCTTCACATACGTCAGTCCGTGATACGACTCATCGGGCGTACACAGTCCGGGGAACTTCTCTGCATTCGCGAGCCAGTCGAAGTTGCCGCTATCCACCACGACACCGCCTACCTGTGTAGCCAGTCCGTCCATATACTTCGTGGTGGAGTGGGTGACGATGTCTGCGCCCCACTCGAAGGGACGGCAGTTCACGGGTGTGGCAAACGTATTATCGACGATCAGGGGCACCCCGTTCTTATGGGCGATCTTGGCGAAGCGCTCTATGTCGAACACGGCGCAGCCCGGATTCGAGATCGTCTCGCCGAATACCGCCTTCGTGTTCGGACGGAAGGCAGCCTGTATCTCCTCGTCGCTGGCCTCCTGCGAGATAAATGTGCAGTCGATGCCGAGCTTCTTCAGCGTCACGCCGAAGAGGTTGTAGGTGCCGCCGTAGATCTCGTTCGAAGTGATGAAATGGTCGCCTGCCTGGCAGATGTTGAAGATGGCGTAGAAGTTTGCGGCCTGACCAGAGGATGTCAGCACGGCACCCACACCGCCCTCCAGCGTGGCGATCTTGGCTGCCACGGCGTCGTTCGTCGGGTTCTGCAGGCGGGTGTAGAAATAACCCTCCTTCTCGAGGTCAAACAACTTCGCCATCTCGTCAGAGTCATCATATTTGAACGTTGTACTCTGGATGATAGGCAATTCTATCGGTTCTCCGTTTTTGGCTTTATACCCTGCCTGAACGCAGAGCGTGCCTTGTTTCAATTTCTTCATATTACTTTACGTTTTAAGCTTTCTGTGGGCAAAGGTACGAAAAAGATAGCATAAAACCAAATAATATTTGGATTTTCCTTGGCTGTTCCAAGAATATTGCATACCTTTGCAACATTATTACTAATAATTTGACGAAAAATTGGACGTTATATGAACTTCCTTGAAGAAAGAATCTTGAGCGATGGAAAGATGATGGAGGGCGATGTTCTGAAGATAGACAACTTCCTGAACCATCAGATCGACATCGGCATTATCCGCCAGATTGCTTACGAGTTGAAACGGCGTTTCGAAGGCATAGAGGTGAACAAGGTGCTGACAATCGAGGCCAGTGGTATCGCCATCGCCACGATGCTCGGCCATCTGTATGACGTTCCCGTCGTTTTTGCCAAGAAGAGTGAGACGGTCAACTGCACAGATGAGAAGTACGTGTCGCAGGCATATTCGTTCACGCATAAGGTGATGAATAAGGTGTTCGTCTCACGGCCCTATCTGCACGACACCGACCGTGTGCTGATTGTCGATGACTTCTTGGCCGACGGTCAGGCTGTCCACGCACTGATCGACTTGGTGAATCAGGCAGGCGGTCAGGTGGCTGCCATTGGCATCGCCGTAGAGAAGGGGCAGCAGAAAGGCGGTCGCCTCTTACGCGAGGAAGGTTATCGTCTGGAGTCTGTTGCCATCATCGATGAAATGGACTGGAAAACACAAACGATCCGCTTCCGCAATCAAGTGAAATAATGAGTATAAAAGTTAAGCATTAAAATTTATATGTATATGGAATCATTTGAGTTATTTGGATTTAATATCTATGCCTGGATTACAATAGTCACAGTGCTTTCGATGTTCACGGTGTTGCTGCTCACCAAGCTGCGCACCGACCTCGTGTTCCTGGGAGCCATTGCCATCCTGTTCGTCACTGGCGTGCTCGATGCCAAGGAGGCTTTCTCCGGCTTCAGCAGCACGAGCGTCGTCGTCATCGGCGTTCTCTTCATCGTCGTGGCGGGACTCATGCATACGGGTGTGCTCCAGTGGATCGTGAAGAATCTCTTGGGACAGCCCAGTTCCTATTCCAAGGCTGTCGTCCGCCTAATGCTCCCTGTGGCTGCGCTAAGTTCGTTCCTCAGCAATACCACCGTCGTGGCCCTCTTCGTGAATATCGTCAAGATGTGGTCGAAGAAACTTAATATCTCCCCCTCCAAGTTGCTCATCCCTCTGAGCTATGCTTCGGGCATGGGCGGTGTGTGTACGTTGATCGGAACGCCGCCGAACCTGATCATCTCTGGCCTCTATGCCGAGAAGACAGGCACGGCGATGAACATCCTTACCACCACCATCCCCGGCCTCTTCTGTCTCTTCGTCGGCGTACTCTCCATCATCGCCATGCGCAAGCTCCTGCCTGACCGTAAGGCACCCGACAGCGCTTTCGAGTCGACTGGCGAGTACACCGTGGAGCTGAGGGTGCCGTCAGACAATCCCTACATCGGCAAGACCCTCTCTGAGGCTGGACTCTACCACGTCAACGGTGGCAGCCTGATCGAGATGTATCACTTCGATGATATCCAGACGCCCATCTCAGAAGACGAACCCATCATGGGCGGTGACCATCTGGTGTATGCCGGACAGATCGACGAACTGATCGAGATGGCAGATAGCCACCAGCTTGTGGCCGCCGACCACCATGTCTTTACGATGAGCGAGCTGGACAAGAACGTCCAGATCCGCACGGCCTACGTCAACTTCGGCAGTAGCCTGATAGGCAAGACCATGATTGGCAGTTCGTTTGAGAAGAACAACAACCTGATGCTGGCAGCTGTTGCCCGTCGCGGCGAACGCATCAACGAGGCACCGCGACAGGTCGTGCTGCAGGCTGGCGACACGCTACTGTTCCTATCTCCGAAGAACGTCAAAATCAATACCTCTACCCTGACGAGCGACCTCTGTTTCTTCGACTCCGACGATGTGCCCAACATCGGGCGTGGCACGCTGGTCTCCACCACCATCATGATCCTCATGGTCGTGCTCTCAGCCCTCAATGTCATGCCGCTGCTGCAGTGTGCCTTCCTCGCTGCGATGGCTATGCTCGCATTCCGTTGCTGTACCCCAGCGCAGGCGATGAAGTCCATCAATGGCGAGATCCTCATGGTCTTTGCAGGTTCCGTCGTGCTGGGACTTGCCATTCAGAAGACGGGTATTGCTGAGCGTCTCGCCTTCGGCATCCTCGATGTCTGTGGCACCAATCCGCTGGTGGTCATGACGGCCATTTGCTTCGTAGGCACGTTCATCACCGAGTTCATCTCCAACACGGCGGCGGGCGCCATGTTCTTCCCCATCATGTACCAGGCGGCAGAAAAGCTGGGCTACGAGCCGTTCCCGTTCCTTGTTGCCCTGATGATCAGCGTCAGCAGCAGTTTCGCCACGCCCATCGGCTCGCCCACCCACATGCTGGTCTATGGTCCTGGCGGCTACCGGTTCAGCGACTTCATGCGCATCGGTCTGCTGATGAACATCATCATCCTCGCCGCCAACATCCTGATCGTGAACATCATCTATCCCCTCACGCCCCTGCCATAATGGTTATGGCATACGTCTAAACACTTAAAGAGGGAATCAGACCATCGCCTGATTCCCTCTTTTTTCACCTTCCCCTCCTGAGTAGGAGGGGCCAGGGGTGGTCTGATCCGCCTCCTTACATCGCTATCGGTCCATACCCCATGCAACTGGTCGTTCCTATCGCCGTCAGAAATGCCGTGAGCGCAGCTACTATCACCTTCACCGCCAGCTCCACAATCCTTTGCTTCTTCATTCTTTACCTCCTTTCTGCGCTTTGAGTATTTATTTCTCCCCCTAAGTTAGGGGGAGCCAGAGGGGGTCTGAACAAGCGTACATTTTCCCGCGTTCAGACCACCCCTAGCCCCCTCCTGACTCAGGAGGGGAAGAGATTACCCGTTGCCACCTCCACCATTACCGTCGGCCTCGGGAGCCAGCACGTAGCTGATCGGCGTCTTCTTCTGGAAGCGGCGCTTCTTGCCATTGATGGTGCGGATCTCGCTCTGCACGACATAGCCGAAGCTAAACACACACTCCTCCTTCAGCGCGCGGCTCGTCAGCTTCTCACCCTTCGAGTTCTCTGGGTTGAAGTTGATGCGGATGCCGTTGATCATCGCATCGGGACCGGCGGCCACAGCCGTCTCGACGTCGTTCTTGCCGTTGCCCTGGCCGTCCACGCTCGGAGAGAACGTGCCGAAGCCGTCGAGCTTCACGGGCTGACCCTCGCGCAACAGATGCACCAGGCAATTCACCATCTCGCCCAGCACCAGCTGGCACATCTCCAGCGAGGAGATCTTGCCATGCTCCGTCATGTGCTTTGCCAGACCCTTCAGGTTCAGAGGTTCCTTACTGTCCACCTCGGCAAACCACTTGCCGAAAGCCGTACTGTCGTCATTCGTGTTCTGACGCAGATTAATCACCATGGGAATTTCACTTCTTGCCATAATTCCTTTTCCTTTCTTTTTTCATCGTATTAGATTCCTTTGCGGCGAACTACATCGGGTCACCGCCTCCCGCGTTTTTCAGGTATCTTCATTCCCCTCCTGAGTAGGAGGGGTGCCCGTAGGGCGGGGTGGTCTGATCAGGCGCCTTTATCATCTCACCTTTCCTCCTGATTTCTGATGCAAAGGTACAAATTATTTGTATGCACTCCAAGCTTTTTTTCAATTTATTCCCAATTATTTTCTGTCTTCACACTCCTTAATTTTTGTAAAATCCGTGTGACACCCCTTCTTCAGGGTAAAACATTTCTGTGCTTTCTGTGCTTTCTGTGTGACGATTAGGCATAATGTAAAGCAATTTCAGAAACCTCATTTTTGTCTTTATATCCCCGTTTTTCAGCCCATTTCAGCCTCTTGGACTTTCCTTAGGGGAAATTTTGACTTTCCCCTAACGAAACTCCCACTTTCCCCTAACGAAACTTCCCGTTTCCCCAGGGCTCTCTCCGTGTCCTATTTTTGCTTCTTTATTCTGTAAAGACTTTTCTTACCCTTTTGATGTCTTATACTGATATAGGTTGACACATTTAAGAACTTAATAAATGTGTTAAACGTATGAGAATTTTACATTCAAGATTTCCAAAAGAGAAGAAAGC
>ONCZ01000084.1 GCA_900316445.1 uncultured Prevotellaceae bacterium
CTTGTTCTTGCGTCCCTTCGGTAGCAAGCGGCAAAGCCGAGCGCAGACCCCCTCTGGCTCCCCCTAACTTAGGGGGAGAAACAAATACTCAAAGCGCAGTAAAAAAGAGGTAAATTATGAAAAAGCAGAGAATTATTGAGCTGGCGGTGAAGGTGATAGTAGCCGCGCTCACAGCATTTCTGACGGCGATCAGCACAACGAGTTGCCTGGGTCACGGACCGATCGCATTGTGAACCGATTATTTTCGCAGCAAAAATGATCCCCGTTGGTTCGAGAGTGAACCAACGGGGATTTAACCTGTAAATTCACATGGTTTGCATCGTAACTTTCATAAACTATCCTAATTATTTGTTCAAACGTACAAATAATCGTGGAATTATGATTACCTTTGCCTTCTGATTTATGATTTAGAGAATTATGAATAAAGTACGAATCACTGCCATTCGCCAGACGGTCTATGAGGACTTGATGGCGAAATACGAGAACCCTATTGAGCACACCTGTGACGTCAGGGAAGGCCAGCAGTGGATCTCCATTGATGGCCAGCAGCCTGAAGGGATGTGTCCTTCGGCATGGTACTCCATGCAGGAGTTCGTGGAATCGCTGGCCAGAGGTGAAGGCAACTTCTACGACGGATGGATGAAGAATCCCATGAGTGCAATGATCAGTTGCAATGACGGCTTCCGTCCTTTCAGTTTTTATATAGAAGTAGTGTAAATATTAACGACATATCATCGTATCAACTTATGAGAAAGCTATTCACGGCACTGCTGATGATACCGGCTATAGTGGCGGCATCGGCACAGACAGAGAAGGCAAGAGGGTTTGACGACCTGTATCATTACATCGAGAACCTCGACGTGTTTGAATGCGGACAGGAGGAAAGCCGCGCGTACTACATCCCAGGGCATCACGTCCTGCTCAATGGCAGGTGGAAGTTCTGCTACGCCGACACACCGCAGGAGATACCCGCCAATTTCTTCGACGAGAAATTCCCGGACGCGAAATGGGCAACCATCGACGTGCCGTCGAACTGGGAGATGAGGGGCTACGGCGACCCGCTGTTCCGCAACGTGGCCGCACCGTTCAAAGCCGACCCGCCGAAGACACCGCGTGACTACAACCCCACGGGTGCTTACCGTACCACGTTCACCGTTCCTGCCGACTGGAGCGGTGAGGAAGTATTCCTACGCTTTGAGAAGGTGGCATCGGCATCATTCCTCTGGGTCAACGGTCAGGAGGTGGGCTACAACGAGGGGGCTCAGGAGCCTGCCGAGTATAATATCACACGCTATCTGAAGAAGGGTCGCAACACGCTGGCCATGAAAGTCATCAAATACAGCGACGGCTATTATCTGGAAGGGCAGGACTACTGGCGCCTGGCCGGCATCTTCGACGATGTCTGGCTCTATGCCACGCCCAAGACCCGCCTGTTCGACTGGTACGTGACCACCGACCTGGACCGCGATTACCGCGATGCAGACCTGAACATCGAGGTGACTGTCAGAAGCTATGATGAGCAGCCGGTGAGGACGCCAGTGAAGGTTCTGGGCGTGCTGACTGGTGCCGACGGCAAGGAAGTAGCGCAATTGGAAAGTCAGGCAGCGACGTTCGCTGGCAGCAGCACTTTGACGCTGAACATGAGCAAGCATATTGCCAACCCCTTGAAATGGACTGCCGAGACGCCGAATCTGTATGAACTCAAGATGTACCTCGTGGATGCCACTACCGGCAAGCGTCTGTCGGAAAGTACGCCCGAGGATGCCCGTCAGGACGTGGGGTTCAAGGAGACTGAAATGCGTGACAATGTGTTCTACCTGAACGGCAAGCCCCTGAAGGTCAATGCGCAGTGCTCACACATGCAAGACCCCGACAACGGCCACGCAGTCACGGACGAACTCATCAAGAAGGATATGACCATCCTGAAACAGTTTGGCTTCAACGGTGTGCGAACGAGCCACTATCCGCCTGTGCCGCGCTATCTGGAATATGCCGCCCGCTACGGACTCTATATCATCGACGAGGCTGGCGTAGAGGCGCACGCCACAGAATGGGTTTCAGGCGACAAGCGCTTCATACCGATGTATAGGGAGCGTGTGCGCCGTATGGTGCTGCGCGACCGCAACCAGCCTGCGGTACTGTTCTGGAGTGCCGGTAACGAGAGCGGCGAGGGTCCTAACATCGGTGAGGTGATTGACGAAGGCCGAAAATACGACCACACCCGCTGGTGGATGTACGGCGGCAACGCCTACAGCCATCCCGCAGAGGATATCATCGGTCCGCGCTACCCCACTCCGCTGGCACTCGACCTCAGGGTGGGCCGGCACGGTGACGGTGACGTGCGACCATCGTTCATGGATGAATATATATCGGTGGCCGGCAACAGCGGCGGTATGTTCGACGAGATGTGGCGCGCCGTCTATACCCACGAGCGATGCATTGGTGGTGCCGTCTGGGACTTCGTGTCGCCGGGACTTACGCAGCCCGCACGCAGGCTTGCCGACAAATCGGGTCATAATGTGATGACACATATCATGGGTAATGCCAGGCTGGTGACTGACAGCCGTAATCGTAAGAATCATGTGATAGACCTCAGCGGACACGACGAGTGGGTGGAAGTGTATCGTGACGACTGCCTGGAGATTACTGGCAGCAACATCACCATCAGCTTCGATGTCTGTCCCCGCAAGCTCATCAGCTCCTGCGGATCGTTCGTCACCAAAGGCGAGTGGCAATTCGGCGTCGAGCAGCGGGGCAAGGAACAGCTGATGTTCTATATCAATAACGACAAGGCTCCTGAGGGGGCACAGAACGAAGCCCGTCCCTTCGGCAGAAGGTCTGCACCCACGAACCACAAGTACGAACTGACGGCTCCGCTGCCTGCCGACTGGGAGAACAAGTGGCACCATGTGGAAGCCTGCTACGACGGTAAGCTGATGACGGTTAGCATCGACAACACGCAGGTGGCTCAGATGGAAGCACAGGGCAATATCATCAATGCGCCTTTCCCCGTGAACATAGGCCGAAACGAGCAGACCCACGGACAGGACACCCAGGTGTATATCTGCGATGCGCTGATGGACAATGTCATCATTTCCGACGCATCGGGCCAGTTGCTGAACCTCGACTTCGAAACGGAGCAGCAGGAGGGTAAATATTTCAGTTACGGCATCGGCGCCCGAACCTACGGCACGATATGGCCCGACAGGACTGTACAGCCGGAAATCTATCAGATGAAGAAATCGGCCCAGCCCGTATCCTGCACTTTGCTGAGTGCGGACAACGGTACGGTTGAGATATGGAACAGGAACCATTTCCTCAACACCTCTTATTACGATATGAAATGGGAGCTTTATGAGGACGGCGTCTGTCTGCAGCAGGGAACGCTCAGTCCTGACGTCGCACCGTTGGCCAAGAAAGTCATCACCCTACCCTACAGCCGCCCCGCCATCAAACCGGGATGCGAATACCGCCTCATGATAACCACCAGTCTGAAGGCCGATGAGATCTGGGCGAAGAAAGGTCACGTCATGGCCTGGGATCAGTTGGAACTCCCCTGGCGCCAGTTGGCTGCACCTTCTGACAAGACCATCGGAAAGGCCGTCTTAAGCCATAACAACGACACTATCATGGTCAGTGGCGACGGATTCTCCTACTCATTCACCCCCGACGGCCAACTCTTCAGCATCAAGCAATCTGGCAAGGAACTGCTCAAATCGCCGCTCCAGATAAACGTATGGCGTGCCCCGCTGGCACTTGAGGTGGACGGCTGGGATCAGTGGAACATTGCCTACAACAACCGCAAGCCCTGGAACGGTGCGCAGATAGCCAACGAGTTCTATAGCAATAATCTGAACGCCATCACCCGCATCCCCATCTCTTGCCAGGCCTTCGAGGCCGACGGACAGGTGTATGTCAATGTGCGCAGTTTCTCGCAGTTCGGTGCCCCCGTCAACACGACGCTTGATGCCTATATCACCGGCCTGCGCTATTCGGGTTTCTCCGAGGTCTATGAGTATCGCATCAACGGTGACGGCACCATCGCCCTGCATCATATTCTGGAGCCCGAGGGTCAGATGCCTTCACTACTGCCACGCATCGGACTGACCATGACGCTCTGCGACGAGATGCAGCAGGTGAAGTGGTATGGTCGCGGACCGGAGGAGAACTATCCAGACCGCAAGACTGGTTACGCCATCGGCATCTACGAGAACCGTGTGGACGACATGTTCGAACCCTATCTGATTCCGCAGGACTGCGGTCTGCGCTGCGACAACCGCTGGCTCGCCATGAGCAACGGCTCTGGCAAGGGACTGCGCTTTGCGATGGACGAGCCGTTCAACTTCAACGCCTACCACTATAGCACCGACAACTTGACGAAGGCGGTATATACCTACCAGCTACAGCAGCAGGACGGCATCACCCTGAACCTCGACTACAACACGACTGGCGTAGGCTGCACGGCCTGTTATGTCCTGCCCGGCTATCAGGTCAAGCCCACCCGCTACGAGCGTCATCTGAGAATAAAGCCAATTTCACAATAGGCAGGGCAATGAACACAAGCGTGAATCTGCAGAAAAAGATATTGTTCCTTCACGGATTCTATGCCAGCGGCAGTTGTGTGCCGGCTCTGGCATTGAAGGAGGCTTTCAAGGAGAGAGCCACCGTACTGACTCCAGACCTGCCCCTCCACCCTGCCGATGCCATCAGGCTTATCCGGGAAATCTGTGATCGAGAGAAGCCGGACATTCTTGTCGGCAACAGCTGCGGTTCATTCTATGCACAGATGATATCACCGGTTATCGGAGTACCAGCACTCTTGGGCAATCCACATTTCAAAATGTCAGCCTTTCTGCGCGAGCGTATCGGAAACCATCAGTATAAGTCACCTCGTGCCGACGGGAACCAAAACTTCACCATCACCGAGGAACTTGTCAAGGAATTCGAGGAAATAGAGGCACATCAGTTTGACTGCTGTAATATATATAATAAGGAACGCGTGTGGGGACTCTTCGGTGAAGAAGACACACTGGCACACTTCGAGCCGCTTTTTCTGGAGCATTATATCAACTCATATCACTTCCCTGGTGGCCATACCCCTACGGCAGAACAGTTCAAGAACTGGTACTGCCCCCTCATCGAAAAAATGCTGCTTTTATAATCCACAAAAACTATAGTGTATATGAAAAGATTGTTATTCTGCCTCATGGCAATGATGGGCGTGCTGACCCTTTCAGCACAGAGTGTGTATGATTTCACGGTGAAGGACGACGTGGGAAAGGACGTGTCGCTCGCCGAGTACAAAGGCAAGGTGCTGTTGATTGTAAACACCGCTACCCGATGCGGATTCACGCCACAGTACAAGGAACTGGAGACCCTCTATGAGAAATATGCGAAGGAAGGGCTTGAGATTTTGGACTTCCCCTGCAACCAGTTTGGAGAACAGGCTCCTGGTACGATTCAGGAGATTCACTCTTTCTGCACGGCCAATTTTGACATCCAGTTCCCGCAGTTCGACAAGATTGAGGTGAACGGAGCCAACGAGCATCCGCTCTACACATTCTTGAAGGCTCAGAAGGGCTTCGGTGGTTTCGACCTCAATGACGAACGAGGCAAGTTTATGGACGATATGCTCCGTAAGCGTGATGCCGACTTCGACAAGAAATCAGACATCAAATGGAACTTCACTAAATTCCTTGTCTCTCGCGACGGACGGGTGCTGAAGCGTTATGAGCCAACGGACAAGATGAGCGACATCGAAGCCGATTTGCAGATGGAGGTGAATCCCGTGCTGAGCAATATCATGGCACGTCGCTCTGTCCGCAAGTACCTCGATAAGCCTGTGGAGCATGAGAAACTGGAGGCTGTAGCCCTTGCTGGCATCAATGCGCCGAGTGCGATGAACCGACAGAACTGGGCAGTACGGATTATCGAAGATCAGAAGCTGATGGCAGATGTGAAGGGACAAACCCGCAATGCACCGAACCTCATCTGTGTTTGTGCACCGGCTGACGGCAGGTTCGACCTTGATGCAGGTCTGCTGGGTGAGAATATGATGTTGTCAGCTCAAAACCTGGGTCTCGGCACCTGTATCCAGACTGGCCCCATCCGCTTCCTCACAACTGACGAGAAAGCCAAAGCCTTCCGAGACAGTCTCGATATTCCTGAAGGCTATAAACTGCTTTACGTTATCTCCATCGGCTATCCAGACGAGCAGCCTGACGCCAAGCCCCGCGATACTTCAAAGGTGAAGTACATCAAGTAAGGGGTGAAGAAGCAATACAGGCTTCAACGATAATTATTTGCTTTTGCATCCATTTCCGACAGACGGTCGAGGGCGGCAAGAAGCGTCTCGTCACGCTTGGCAAAGTGGAAACGGATTAGGTGATTCACATCCTCCCTGAAGAAGCAACTGCCTGGCACTGCCCCTACTCCAACATGCTCGGCCAGCCATTCGCAGAAGTGTAAATCGTCCTTTACGCCATACTTTGAGACATCGAGCAGAACGTAATAGGCTCCTTGCGGGTCGGTGAACGTCAGTCCGAACTGGCGCAGACCGTCGCAGAAAAGTTGCTTCATGTGGGTGTAATGCGCCTGAAGTTCGTCGTAGTAACTGTCGGGGAAGCACAGTCCGACGGTGGCAGCCTCCATCAGTGGAGCCGCTGCGCCAACAGTCAGGAAATCATGCACCTTCTTCACACGGTCGATGATGCGCTCCGGGGCGATGACATAGCCCAGACGCCAGCCCGTAATGCTATAGGTTTTCGAGAGTGAGCTGCACGATATGGTGCGCTCCCACATGCCGGGCAATGTGGAGATATAGACATGCTTGTGAGGGGCATACACGATGTGCTCATACACTTCATCTGTTATCACGTAGCCGTCGTATCGGATCACAATGTCAGCTATCTGCTGCAGCTCCTCGCGGGTAAAGACCTTGCCACAGGGGTTCGATGGGTTGCAAAGCACCAGTGCCTTGGCTCCCTGCCTGAAAGCATCCTCAATCAAGTTGGCATCGAAAGAGAACGTCGGCGGGACAAGAGGAATATACACAGGCTCAGCCCCTGTGAGAATCGTATCAGCGGTATAGTTCTCGTAGAACGGCGAGAAGATAGCCACCCTGTCACCAGGGTTCACCACAGTCATCATCGACGCCATCATTGCCTCCGTTGAGCCACAAGTTACGACAATGTTCTTGTCTGCATCTATCGGCAGGCCTGTCCAGTGACTCTGCTTCTTGGCAAGTGCTTCACGGAAGTTCTGCGCTCCCCAAGTGACAGCATACTGATGAGGGCCGTGTGGTGCAATCTCCGCCAGCCTTTCTGTAATCTCCCGTGGCGGGTCGAAATCAGGGAATCCCTGCGAGAGGTTGATAGCCTCGTAGCGGTTGCTGATGCGGGTCATGCGCCGGATGATAGAATCCGTAAATCCCGCCGTGCGTGTGGATAGTGGTCTCATATGTTTGCAATATTATTGATGGCATCTTCATAGCCTGTCAATGCGGAGAAAGGTGCAAACTGGGCTGCACGGTTCCACATCGACATCTGCGGGTGACGCTTCGATACGTGGTGCGGCAGATTGATGATATCATCGTAATAGTCTGTCATGCCTTGTGTCCTCCTATCTGTTTATTGCGCTCTTTGGCTGTGGCGCCCTCCTCGAAATTCAGTCCTCTGAGGATGGCGTTCTTGCCGAAACGCTGTTTGATTTTCAATTGCGTCTCCTGCATACGGCGCTCCTTGTCGAGTTTTGCCTTTTCCTCCTGCTTCTGCTTTTCCAAAGCCTCGTAGTCAGTAAAGAGGTCAAGCTGCTGTGGCACATTTTCCTTGGCAGCGACGGATGCCTCCGATACCACATGGTTTGTAGTCAGGTTCAACCTGCGAATGAGCAAGTCCGCATTCACACAGCGGTCGAACAACTCAGCTGCACCATCCATGATTTGCCGCGATGACGATGTGGGCTTGTCGAAGTTGAACGTGCCGTGGGCATGTTTCGGCACAGCCTTGCCGTAATAGTTGTTGGTAATCTCACCATGATACTTCTCGCGAATCTCAGGACGGGTAAGGTTCTCTGCATCATAGCCGACTGTCACCACCAATTGGTCTGTCACCAACCGTTTCGATACCAGATCGAGTGCCATACCTTCTGCCATCTCCTGTATCACCACACGGGCCTTCTTGAAATCGTATGGTTCCTGCAGCACCTGACCGCTACTGAAGGAATTCGTCTCAGGACGGTATGCCTTCACAGCCTCCATCGTACACGGCTCCCAGCCCCAGGCATGGTCTATCAGCAGTTCTGCATTCACACCGAAAAGTTTGTAGAGCGTTTCCTCATTCTGCACGGACATCCGGGCCAGCTTGCCCATCGTGTCAACGCCATAAAGAGCCAACTTCTCTGCAATACCGCGTCCTACTCTCCAGAACTTCGTTATCGGACGATAGTCCCAAAGCTCTCGACGATACGACATCTCATCCAGTTCGGCTATACGGACTCCATCCTTGTCGGCAGGCATCTTCTTCGCCACAATATCCATCGCCACCTTACAAAGATACATATTTGTGCCGATGCCAGCCGTAGCTGTAATACCCGTCTGACTCAGCACGTCACGAATCATCTTCATTGCCAACTCATGGGCTGTCATTTTGTATGTGCCGAGATAAGCCGTCACGTCCATGATCACCTCGTCGATGGAATACACATGGATGTCCTCTGGCGCAATATACTTCAGATAAGTCTTGTAGATCTTCGTGCTGACCTCAATATAGTGCGCCATCTGTGGCGGTGCTGCGATATAGTCAACAGCCCAGTCCGGATGCTGCTTTAATTCTATATCCGATGTGGATTTGCCCGTCAAACGATGACCTGGCACCTTACACTGACGTTCGAAGTTCACCTCCCGCATCCGTTGCACCACCTCAAAGAGTCGCGCCCGTCCACCTATGCCGTATACTTTCAGCGATGGCGACACAGCCAGACAAATCGTTTTCTCTGTGCGGCTCACATCAGCCACCACGAGGTTTGTGGTCAGCGGGTCAAGCCCCCTATCCACACACTCCACTGAAGCATAGAACGACTTCAGATCGATGGCAATATATGTCCGCTGCTGCTCTGGCATTTACTAATAATTCTCAAAACTTGGCACAAATTTACGCATTATTATTCATATTCCATCTTAAATGACTAAATTTGCCGCTCGAATTTATTCGCTTTTCACAGAAAAGAACATTATTTATGAGAATTAGCAATTGCAAAAGATATAATTGCAAGGGACACGGTTTAAAGTGGTATTAAATGAAGAAGGATATGGCTATAATTGAAACTCATAAAGTGTCGAAGTTCATGATCTATGACAGGATGGCGAAGAAAGGCTCTTCTACCTATTCTCCGAAATCCCATTCTGCCCCGCATTTCGAAGGCCACTATGTCGAAGGAATGGAAGAATGGGCCAGTCACTACTGTTTCAACCTGAAGGAGGACGGGACTTACGAGGCCGAGCTTGATGAAGCCTGGGACGAGGGCAGTCACTACGGCGGTGGAACCATCAATGTGGCTATCCCCAAGGAATGGTTCGTCCTCTCCTACGACGAGTTCCTTGAACGTGTCATCACCCTTGCTTCAGCAAAACATTATGGCTTCACCCCTGATGACCTGAAAGAGAAGAAAGGTCTGAAGGAGTTCTTTGGATTTAAATGATTGCCATGAACCAAGCTTACCTTGGCTTTACAGCATTTCCATCAACCGCTTTATAGCATTACGAATATACATTCCCTTCGGATAGAGGTTGAGGTCTTCCATGCAGTCGCCGCCACAGCAGAAAACGGAGAAGACGGCCCGTATTATCTCGCTGTACTGATAGCCTATCAACTTACTGCGAAGT
>ONCZ01000086.1 GCA_900316445.1 uncultured Prevotellaceae bacterium
AACATCTATCGCAAGTCGTTCGATGCAGCCACGATGCAGTTCGGCCCCCGTGAACTTGTCTTTGCTGCCGACACGTTAGGCAAGAGTGCCACCCTGCCGCGTATCTCGCCAGATGGCCGCTACCTCATGTTTGCCTTGGCGAAGTACGGGGTGTTCCACATTTGGCACCGCGATGCCGACTTGTGGATGATAGATCTTAAGACGGGTGAGGCTCGTCCTGCTGAAGAACTGAACTCACCGGATACGGAGAGTTATCATTCTTGGTCCAGCAATGGCCGTTGGGTGGTGTTCAGTAGTCGCAGGGATGATGGCAACTTCACCCGTCCTTTCATTGCGCATATCGATGAGAATGGAAAAGGCTCAAGACCTTTTGAATTGCCTTGTGCCGATCCGGACTACCATCGTCAGTTCATGAAGTGCTATAACATCCCAGAGTTTATGCGTGGCCCTGTTACCATTAAGCCTCAGGACTTTGCCGATGTGCTCAAGGGCGACGGTGAACCCGTGAAATACGTGCAGAAACTCAGCAAGTAAGAGTTTTTAGGCACAGATTACACGGCCTTATGTAATAAGGACACGGCTTTCTATTGGGGATAGAAAGCCGTGTCTTTGATAAAAGCCGTGTTAATCCGTGCCTGAATACTATCTCACCACAAAGACGAAACCACCTCGTGGTCTGCAGGTGACTGTTGCGGGAAGTTGCGTGAAGGTCTGTATCTGCCACTGATGCTCTCCTGCATCGAGGAAGGCGGATATTTTTTGAGGTGAGTGGTGAGAGGTAAGAGGTGAGAGAATACCTTCTGTAGAGAGTGTGATCTCCTTCTCTTCATCTGTACCGTTGATGCCTGCAATATACCAGGTGCTGCCACTACGGCGTGCGATGACGGCACTCTCACCAGGATAGCCGCTAACAAACCGTGTCTCATCCCAGATGCTGGGCAGATGGCTCAGAAAGTCCTGCACTTCCTGTGGCTGTGCAAAATAGCTCTCAGGCTTATCTGCCAAATGCTGCAGGCCACTCTCGAAGAGCACGGTGAGGGCGAGTTCGTGGGCATGAGTGGTGATGTGCGGATGCTGTGAGTCACTGAAGGCACAGGGGGTATAGTCCATCGGTCCGATGACGTTACGGGTGAAGGGTAGGGTGGCATTGTGTGCAGCGGCCTTCGCCGTGAAGGTGGGCACGTTGTTGTACCACTCAGCGCCATACACGCCTTCCGTACTCATTAGGTTCGGCCACGTACGCTGCCAGCCTCTGGGGATGGTGGCTCCGTGGAAGTTCACAAGCAGATGATGGCGTGCGGCACTCTCCAACAGATCCAGACAATAGTCCATGTTCATCTGGTTGTCGCCAGAGAAGAAATCAATCTTCACACCGGCCACACCAAGTTTCTCACACCACGCAAACTCCTTCTCACGATCCTCAGGCTTGTTCAGACGATACTTGGGTGTGGGGGCGCCGTCCACCCATCCTACGCTGGAGTTATACCAGATCATCGGCTTCACACCCTTCTCCTTGGCGTATGTGATGGCATCCTCGATGGTCTTGCCCTCGTTGCTTGCAAGCTGATCCATCTGGTCCCACTCGGCATCGATGAGCACGTAGGGCAAATGCAGCGTGGCAGCCATATCTACGTATTTCTTGATGATGCTATAGTCATTGGAGCCGTGATTATAGGCCCAGTACACCCACGAAACCACACCTGGCTTTATCCAACTTGTATCCTCTAACTGACAAGGATTGCTGACATCCGTGATGAGCGTCGACTCCACGATATCAGCGAGACTTCCGATGATAGCCACTCGCCAAGGAGTGTGGAAAGGTGAAAAGGTGGGGTGAGAAGGTGAAGCGTTGTTTTCCAAACGTTCCGCAGGCACAACCTTGTAGAGTTCCTTGTCATTGTAGAGGCACGACGCACTCTGTCCGCGCTCGATATTGGCCTCGGAGAGGAGTACGAACACACCGTCATGAGGTTCCAGCAGGGCAGGGTAGCCCCAGCGGTTGTTAAAGCCCTCTTCACTCTTCGATATGCCGCTGAACGACGGTACGGGCTTCACCTTGTAGGTCGTCGACAGCGGGAAGAATCCTTCGTAGGCGTCTGTCCACTGCTGCATCCAGCGGCGAGTACCCTCTGGGATGCGGAAGACGGTGGGATCGCTGCCGGTCCAAGCCTCGGGGTAGTCATAGCGGAAGGCGATGCCGTCGTTATAGAGTCGCAACACCATCTTGACGCCCTCTCCCAATGTTGCCACAAATTCGTTGCCCTCGTTAGAACAAACAAGCCGCTTGCCCGTCAGCATCCGATAGTCTTCCTTCACGTTGCGGACGAACGCGAAATCGCTATTGGCGAAAGGCAGCTCCTCCATCTGCAGGGCCTTCTTGCCTTCATAGCTGATGACCAGTGTCTTGCCCTCTGCCTGAGCCGAGAGCTTACCGTTCGGCGAAGTCACCCCCTGAGCAGAAGTGAAAAGGTGAAAGGGTGAAAAGGTGAAAAGTGCTACGCACAAACACTTCCACCCATGAACACTTGATGTAATCATCTATAAACTATAAACTTTAAACTATAAACAATCACTTTCCGTTTGTCTCCAGTGTCCAGTCCTTACGGTTCTTCAGTTCTCCGTTCTTAAACAGCTTCGCAGCCTCTTGGTCACCCTTCAGCTGCCAGTTCAGCCATGCCAGGGCCACCACGGTAAACTCTCCACCATGAGGCTCGCGATAGGTGCCGCCATGTCCCACGGGGAAGTTGGCAGCGTAGGCAGGCACATGGGAGATACGGTGGAAGTCGTCCATACCGTTTCCGTATGCGATATCGGTCTCACCGCCTAATATATATATAATAGGTGTATGGATCTCCTTCAGTTTCTCCTTCGGGGGCATGGGCATGCCACCCACTGCCTGACCTGCGTTCTCCTGGTTGAAGAGTCCGCTGTTGCAGATCATCAGTGTCTTGATACGGGGATCGGCACAGTTGAAGAGCGTCTGCAGACCACCGCACGACATACCAGCTACGCAGATGTTCTTCACGTCTACCTTATTATAATAAGGAGAGGTGGGGTCGGCGTTCTGCTTAATGATCCAGTCGATGCTCTCTATCTGCTGCTCAGTGCGCGACATAGGGCCTCTGTAACCTTCATCGGTCATGGGGATGATACCCGTGGCAAGGACGATATACCCCTGCGAGGCAATCTCGTTGAGGAAGTTCATATGCTCCCAGGGAGAGTTGGCACAGGCACCGTTGCCCCAAACGAGCACGGGCAGCTGCTTCTTGCCACCGAAGGCAGAGAGGTCTTGCGGCACGAACACGGTGTGCTCGGGCAGGGTGGTCTCTTCCTTCATAATAGCTTTATAGGCACCCGTTCCACCTTCCTCGACGATGCGAGACTTGCCCTCCTTGCAACACTTACCCTCGCAGCAGGCACCCTTCTGACGCACACAGTCCAGGAACTTCACCATCTTTTGCAGGTTCTCCTCGGTGTACATCTGTGGGCCACCGTGGCCACCTTCAGCGGGATAGGTAGCCTCCGTCTTCACGCCAGCAGCTTTCAGCAGCTCGTAGAACTTCTTACCCTGGCAGTTGGGCACCACATTGTCCTTGTCACCGTGGAAGATGATCACTGGCGGGTCGTTTGGATCGACATAGTTAGTGGCACTCAGGCTGAGATACTTGTCCGGCTCCTTGGCGAGTTTCGAGTTCAGGATTACGTCCTCAGGCGAGTTCTCGCCCATCTTCATTCCCTCACCACAGTCCATCGCCGTGAGATCCACAGGTCCGCTCCAGTCGCAGGCAGCATTCACGGCACTGCTCTCCTGGAGATAGTTGCCCAGATTGCCTTCGAGGTCGATGTCCACGGTGCCCACCTTCGTTTGCTTCGTACCGCTGGTGGTGGCTGCTATCGAGGCGAGATGGCCTCCGGAAGAGAAGCCGCTGGTGGCGATGAACGAGGTGTCGAACTTATACTTCTTCGCCTCACCACGCACGAAACGAATGACGGCACGGATGTCGTGGATCTGTGCGGGCCACTTGGCGTCCATGCTCGAACGGTGGTTCGGGCATACTACGGCGTAACCGGCTTCCAGCAGACTCTTCACGATGGTGCCGAGGTCGGCCATACCCTTGCTGCTGTTGCTGAACCACGCACTGCCGTAGATGTGGATCACCACGGGATAGCTTTCTGCCTCCTTCTTGGGCAGATAGATGTCGCAGGTGTGATAGGCCTGGTTGTCACCGGCATAGTTCACGTCCTTCCACTCCTGCGAGGTTTCGAGTTTCACTTGCGGGGCCTGGAATCCTCCGAAGCCGCCTGCTGGCTGTGCCATGCCCACCATAGCCATGCACAGCATGATAGATGATAATAATATTTTCTTCATAGATCTAACTATAAACTTAAAAACTTATAAACTCTAAACTTATAAACTCTATTTCACGACTTTCTTTCCGTTACGGATCACGATACCCTTGTACTGGCTGTTCACCCTCTGGCCTGCGAGGTTGTAGGTGTTTTGAGGTGAAGTCTGAGAGGCATGAGGTGAGAGAATACCCGTCTCGGTGCTCTTGATCTCAATCTTGTCGATGTTGGCGTAAGGTCCCTCGATGGTGAGGCGCAGGATCTGCTCTCCGGCCTCAAGGGGCTTGATCAGCTTACCCTTCACCGTCTTGTACTTGCTCCAGTCGCCGTCTCCCGTCTTGGGCACATTGACCTTGGCGAGCTGTGTTACCCCCTTCTCGTTGACGATGGCGAGACTGAAGGCTGCACCGTCGTTGCCGGAGGACACCGTAGTCTCATACTCGTACTCACCAGCCTGGGTGACGTTGATGGTGTAGTCGAGCCATTCGCCCTGAGCCGTGTAGCCAATGACCGTACCACCGTTGCCTTTCACGAGGTCCACGCCACCGCCATTGTCGCGATAGTCCTTCACGTCGCCCTCGTTCACGTTGTCCGAGTCGTGGAAGGTCATACCCTCGGCACCTGCGTCGAAGTCCTCACATTCGATGATGCCCGGAATCTCCTTCACACCGTTATAGGGCGTGCGTGGCGGATAGACGGTGAAGCCGGCATAGCGCTCATACTGCGTACCGTCATCGGCAGTGATCACAGCCTTGATCGTATAGTATCCCTCTTCCGTGGGCGTATATTCAGCCTCAAACCAATTCCTCTCCCCTGGCGCAAGAATGATACATTCTGCGAAAAGGGTAGTGTTCTTCTCTTCATTGACGAAGAGCTCAACGTCATGGAGCGTCTTCGTTTTCAGACGAATATCGATGGTGATGCCCACCTTTTCGCCTTTTTCCACACTCAGGGCCGATGCCCCCACATAGACAGATGCCTCCTTCACGCCGCCTGGGTAGGGACTCTTCGCCGTCTTGGCGGCATCCGTCTGCATATACTCGCGCAGCCACTCCATGGCAGGGCGCTCCTTCTTGTTCTTGATGAGGCCCGAGTTGCCGTCGGTAGTCCAGGTCTTGCCGTAGATCCATCCCCAGAGGGTGACACCTGCACAGTAGTCGGCTTCCCAGAGGAGGGGGATTTGTGCCTTGTAGTCACGCAGTTGTTCGTTGTCGTTGGCGATACCTATATCATATTCTGTGACGTACATCGGCATCTTCAGGGCATCCTGGATCTTTTTCATCGAGGCTTTCAGCGTGTTGGCGCTGCAGCCTGTCAGGTCGTGACTCTGACAGCCGTAGGCATCCACAGGGGCACCTGCATCACGGATGGTGCGGACGAGGGCGATGAACTGATCCGTATTCCACTGGAACGTGTTATAGTCGTTGTAAACGAGAATGGCATCCGGCCAGCGCTCATGGGCCATCTCGAAGGCCTTGATGATCCAGTCGTAGCCCGTCTTGCCGTCGCCGCCGAGGGCAGCCTTATAGGGGGCTGGGGCATGACCGCTGACAGCCTCGTTCACCACATCGATTACGGGCAGGTCTGGATAGTGCTTCTTGGCTTCATCCATCCACTCCACGATGGCTTCATACTGCTTTTCCGTCGATAGGTTGTTGATCCAGTTGGGATACTGCGATCCCCATACGAGGGTGTGGAACTTGAAGGGGAAACCGTGTTCCTTGGCGTACTTGGCAGCCTTGTCGGCACCTCCCCAGTTGAACTTCCCCTGTCTGTCACCCTCGACACTGCCCCATTTCGTGGCATTCTCGGGGGTCACCTGATTCCAGTAGTCCGCGAAGATGAACCCGTCGGTGTCCATGTCGCTGTTCCATCCCGTGGTGATGTTTCCTAAAAACTTGTCAGGGTTTGTCGATAACTGCGCCTTCGCCGTCACAGTCATCATCGCAATCCCCGCTGCCATCAGGCATCCTTTAATAATCTGCGTCATCTTTCTTTTCTTTTCTATTTTTTACAAGGATTATAAGGATTTTATGGATTTTTCCGGCTGTGTCGCAGTCATTCCTTATAATCCTTAAATCCTTGTTTAATATAAAAGTATAATTCTTTAATTCTCTAATTCTTGATTCTTCTAAACACTGGGATGTATGCCTTGCTGACTTCCGTCGTGACATACTGTCCACCGTCGTAGTGCTTCCCCGTGTGGATCTCCGTCCAGCCACCCTTTTGCTTGGGCAGGTACGTCTTCCACTCCTTTACCCCCGGCTCCGTCACAGGACTGACGAGCAACTCCGGGCCGAACATATACTCGCACGACTGCCTCAGTGCTGTCTCGTCATCAGCGAAGTCAAACACCAGCGGCCGCATCAGTGTATAGCCCTCCTTTGCCACGCGCTCGGCACACTTCTCGATATACGGCCTGAGCTGTTCGCGCTCCTTCAGGCAGTTGGCAATGATCTGCTTCGCCTCGTCGCCGTAGTTCCAGGGCTCCGTATTGCTCATATAGCCGTGTACTCGCATCAGCGGCAGATACACGCTCGTCTCTATCCAGCGCAGCATCCTTTCGATATAGTCCTGGTTGGTGTACTGGTCACGGGGACGGAAGAATCCGCCTGCATCGTACGTCCACCAGGGATGGCCTGCCGCCTGCACACCCAGGCCTGCCACAATCTGCCTTCCGAACGTATCCCAGTCGTTGCCCACGTCGCCGCTCCACAGCGCAGAGCCATAGCGCTGGATGCCGGGGAATCCGCAGCGCGTCAGGATCATCGGCTCCTTACCGGCAGCTACAAGTCCTTCATACACCGTCTTGTTCACCAGCAGCGGATATACGTTCCTCACCTGCTCGCCACTCCAACGTCCGTTGTTCACGCGACGACCTGCGAGGTCATCGTTCTCTGGCTCCGTGGCGTCCTGCCACCAGGCGTCGATGCCCGTGGGCACAAGCCGCTCGTTGAAGTTCTTCCAATAGGAGGCTGCGGCATCGGGATTGAAAAAGTCTATCCAGTCCGTTCCTGGGATATAATAGCTGTCGCGCTCCATCTGCTTGCCCACCTCAGAGTTCTTGTCGATCTTCGACCACACGCTGAGCATCAGCCGTATATCCATCTTGTGCAGACTGTCTGTCAGCGCCTTGGGGTCAGGATAGTATGTCTCGTCGAACTGCATGGCGTTCCAGCCGTACTTGCCCCACCACTGCCAGTCCTGCACGATCATGCTCACGGGCATCCCTTCCTGCTTGAAGCGATTGGCCGTCTCGAGGATCTCCTGCGAAGAGTGGAAGCGCTCACGGCAGTGGATGTAGCCCAGTGCCCACTTCGGCATCTCGGGGCATGGCCCAGTCAGTTCTCTGTACGTGGCGATAATCTCGTCTGGAGTGCCCACAAACACGGTATAGTCTACGGCCGTGGCCACGGGCGAGCGGAACACCGTCTCGTCCTTTACCATATTATAATATACTGTCGGCTGGTCGTCCTTCGTCAGTTCTGCCGTCAGTTTGTGGCGTCCTTTGTCCAGCATGACGATCTTAGAGGCTGTGGGCGGCAGCCAGACGTTCTGGATCTCGATCACTGGCACACCGTCGATGCAGAGGTTATGTCGGCGCGCCATCTTCTGCCCCACGTCGAGCAGCAGCGCATAGTTGCCTGCCTCCTCGATGTTGAGCTCTGCCTCGAAGATATGCCGTTCGCGCACCTCTTTCTTGTTGCCTGTAGTGCTTGTCGCATCCACCTCTTCTTTCTTTCCTTCACCCTTTGCCTTCTCCAGCCTGACGCTCTTTCCGCAGGGATTGAACTCCGTCATGCCGTAGTTGTTCCACAGCACGCCGTAGCCCTTGCTCGACAGCAGCATGGGCATCGAGATCTGTGTGTTCACCTGCGTCAGCCGACGAGAGAGCCCCCGCACGTTACTATAGCCGTCCTGAAACTGTCCGAGTCCGAACAGGAACTCATCCTCCGGCGAATCAAAAGCCAGCGTGGCCTGTCCGTCGATGAGTTGGTGCTGTGTGGCCTTGAAGACGGGCTTGCCGTTCTTGTCTTTAACGGTGACCGTCTGCCCTTGTGCATCAATCTGTGTGCTGATGTCCTGGCTCTTCACTTCGTCGTGCTTTACATACAGCCAGTCCGGCAGATCTTCCTTTGCGGCATCATCCGTCGTATACTGGATGCGCACGGCATTCCGCGCCACCTTACTTACTTTCATCCGTCCCTTTCCGAAGGGCGTCTGTGCCATCATTGTCACACCAATGCACAGCAGGATCGTTGATAATATAGTTCTTTTCATTATGCTGATTGTTGATTTGCGTTGCAAAGGTACGAATAAGCGAGGAGAAAACCAAATTTTATTTGGGTTTTCTCGAGCGAGAGTACTTTCGACGAAGTCAGAGATAGTGCAAATCGAGCAAAATACAAAATAAATCGGCATTTATTTTTATTTTCGAGATGCAGCCTATCTTCGGCTATGCCAAAGGTACGAATAAGCGAGGAGAAAACCAAAAGAGAACTAACAGCATATTCATCTGTCAGTCCTCCCGTCGTTTTCTTTTAATTCTTTAATCTTTTAATTTTTTAATTTTTCAAAACGGTCCTCTTCCCAAACAACTGGTCGTTCCGATCGCCGTCAGAAATGCCGTGAGCGCAGCTACTATCACCTTCACCGCCAGCTCCACAATCCTCTGCTTCTTCATTCTTTACCTCCTTTCTGTGCTTTGAGTATCTGTTTCTCCCCCTAAGTTAGGGGGAGCTAGAGGGGGTCTGCGCTCGGCTTTGCCGCTTGCTACCGAAGGGACGCAAGAACAAGCGAACAGTTTCCCTCGTTCAGACCACCCCTAGCCCCTCCTAACTCAGGAGGGGAAGAGATTACCCGTTACCACCGCCTCCAGCATTATCCGCCTGGGGAGCCAGCACGTAGCTGATCGGGGTCTTCTTCTGGAAGCGCTTCTGCTTGCCATTGATCGTGCGGATCTCGCTCTGCACCACATACCCGTACTCGAAGATGCACTGCTCCTTGAAGGCGCGG
>ONCZ01000087.1 GCA_900316445.1 uncultured Prevotellaceae bacterium
TATCCCATACCACTCATCATAATTGTCTTGTTGTAAAGTGGTGCTTTTATGAAATGGCAATCATTCGAAAGATGTCATAACTATTGAGCGTCTGCCCTGCAATGAAAAAGAGTTTTATTTGGATGCTCGCCGCCATGATGATCTGCGGCCTGGCATCAGTGACAATGACATCGTGTACTGATAATGAAGACAACTCCATCGTGATTCCCGATCCCGATCCGGAGCCCAAAACCGATCCCGCACCTGAATGGCCTGCGGTGATAGACTACACCCAGTGGATGAAGAATCTGAACGACAGCCGACTGGTGGCCGACCTCTCGCTGCCCGGTGCCCACGATGCCTGTACGGGCGAAGGATGGGTCGAAGGCTACGGGCTGAACATCTTGGCTGACGCAATGGCGAAGTGCCAGGATCTGACCATCCAGCAACTGTTGGAGGCTGGCGTCCGCGTGTTCGATCTGCGGCCTGAGCGCGTATCGAAAGGTGATGACACTTACGAACTACGCTGCTCGCACGGACCTATGACCACAAACCTGCTCGTCGTCGATTTCTTCCGGAAACTGCAGAAATACCTCGCCGACAACCCGACGGAGTTCTGCCTTATAACCGCCCAGCTTAGCGCCACCAGCGGCGAAGAAGCCTTGAAGGCCTGGGGCGAGGAGTTCAACGCCCTCGTCCGCAGTGACGAGTTCAAAGGTCTGTTTGCCGATTTCAAGCCCCGCCTCACCGTAGGCGAAATGCGCGGCCACGTGTTGCTGTTCACCAAGAACGAGTATGCCGAGAAGCCTCTCGGCGGCTACACCTACGAGTGGTATGAGGGCGGAGAACTGGAGAAGCAGATGGCAAACCATATCAAAGGCCCCGACTGCGAGGCTCCGCTCTGGGTGCAGGACTACTGGGAAAATGTGACGCGCGAGCAAAAGGACAAGGCACTTACCGACATGCTGGAAGCTTCTATTAAGCGCGACTTGACGGCCGACGCTCCTGCATGGGTCATCAACTTCCCGTCGTGCTACGTCGGTGGTCCATTCTCAGACAATTACCGCCTCAACGCTGAGTCAGCCAATGTGCTGACCGCCAACTGGCTGGCCAGTCACAAGGGATCCGTGGGCGTCATCTACATGGACTATGCCGGTGTAGACCAGAGCAAAGGCACCGATGAAAAAACATACGAGACCGCCGGCAAGAAACTGGTAGAGAGTGTCGTCAAGCAGAACGCGAAATAGTAATATTCAAGCACATAGGACTCGCATCCCTGCGAGTCCTATATGCTAACTAATCAATAACCAAAAACCAAAAGCATTATGAAAAAACTAACTCTAACTAACTTATGTATGAATCTTAAATCGAAGGCAAAGTTACGGTGATTTCCGTCTCATTCCAAACTTTCCCGCATTTTTCTTTCCAACTTATAGCGACAACTCTTCCCGCAAGCGACAAAACACCCGAACCGCCTCAAAACTTGTCGCCTGATAGGAGGTGGCAGCTATCAAATGTCACTTCGCTAATTTGCATCATCTGAAACAATTTCGGAAACAAACTTTTCAAATGGACTCATATTCTCTTCTTGCAGAATGTGATTCACTAACTCATGGGTACTCATCATATCGAGTATTTTGTTTTGTAGATATTTTTTTAGATAAGCATAATTAGGGTAATATGACATGCCTCCAAACTCGAAGAAAGGTTAGTCCAAAGTCCAAGAAAGGTGCCTAGTTTCTATGAGAAATATGTCACCTTTCTCTGAAATTCTCTCGAGAATTCAGAGGTTTCCCCTAAGGAAAGTGGGAGTTTCCCCTAAGGAAAATCCGGGTTTAGTCTAAGGAAAGTCCCAGCGTACCAAAATCAAAAAAATCAGGACCTACTGAGTCCTGATAAATGAGGTGCAAACTGAAAAAGCCATCAGACCTCCCGTTTTCTTTGAAAAAGCGTGTGTTTATAGGGGTTTCAGCACGGGAGGTCTTGGCTGGAGACCTCCCGTACACCTCCCATAGACCTCCCGTCTGAACTCCCTTGCCAATGCTGACCTTCGTTCCATGAGTGCTCGGCACGGAAGGATATTCCCTCTGGATGATCTTCAGCATCTCCGTGCTGTTCATCGTCTTTACGACCTCATCTTCCTTTGGCTTGCGGCTGGGCATACAGCTGGCCATAGTCGATCTCGCCCGTGTTGTCAATCAGCTGACCGTCAGGAATCTGGATGCAGATGTAACGTCGGCTGCCAGTTGAATCCTGCAAGGGAGGGGTGACGGGAGGTCTATAGGAGGTCAAAGGGAGGTCTCCAGACAAGACCTCCCGTGCTGAAACCCCAATAAACACAGGCATTTTCAAAGGTGACGGGAGGTCTCGGCACAAAATCATTCACAGCGTGACTTGGCATCTTAACGACCCTTAGTTGGCGGGATTTCAAGTAGATTAACAATTAAAATCATGGATTCTACACGATTTGCACTATCTTTGCACCAATGAAACAAATAAAAGGAAAATCCGACAGTCGGGTGACGCTGTACCCAGATGGGAAATACCGCTGGGTGTACGAGGTGCCGATGCTGAAGAACCCCAGCATCCTGTTTGATGTCTATTGGGTGCTGGGCATCAGTTTCGGGCTGGTGTGGCTGTTTAATGTGCTGCTCATCGGTTGCGAGGACGGTCTTAGTTTGGAAAGCCTGTGGGGCTTCACGTCTGGATTCCTGATACTGATGCTGGTGTTTGCCGTGATAGGCTACGTGGCGTATGCCATCGTGGCGTGGACCTACGGCTGGAAATACGTGGTGCTCTTCACGCTCGACGAAAAGGAGGTGGTACACCAGCAGATGCCCCATCAAATGAAGAAAGCGAAGGTGCTGGGCGCATTGACAGCCCTCGCGGGTGCTGCTGCAGGCAAGCCCGGAGTAATGGGATCGGGCATCCTCGCTGCCTCACGCTCGACATCGACCTCCGTGCTTGCAAACGTGAAAAGCATCAAAGCCCGTCGCCGTCTGAACCTTATCAAGGTGAATCAGCTGCTGAACAAGAACCGCGTCTTCGTGCCCGATGAGGACTTCGATTTCGTTTACGATTTCCTCTGCCAACACTGTCCCAACGCCAAGAAATAACAACCAATCTGCCCTATGCTGACAGAAAAGACCATGGAGAAACTGCGGATACTCGCAGAGTCGGCGAAGTACGATGTGTCGTGCTCGTCGAGCGGCACCGTGCGCAAGGGCAAGCAGGGGATGGTGGGTTCGACGGTGGGAGGCGTGGGCATCTGCCACTCGTTTGCCGATGACGGAAGATGCATCTCGCTGCTGAAGGTGATGCTGACGAACTACTGCATGTACGACTGCGCCTACTGCATCAACCGCCGTTCGAACGACATCAAGCGGGCGACGCTCTCCGTGAGCGAGTTAGAGGACATCACGATGGAGTTCTATCGCAGGAACTATATCGAGGGACTCTTCCTGTCGAGCGGCGTGGTGCGCAATCCTGACTACACGATGGAGCGACTGGCGGCCATCGCAAGGGATTTAAGAACCGTGCACCGCTTCAACGGCTATATCCACCTGAAGAGCATCCCAGGCTGTTCGCAGGAACTGCTGAACGAAGCGGGACGCTACGCCGACCGTATGAGCGTGAACATCGAGATTCCCAAGGAGGAGTCGCTGAAGCTGTTGGCGCCGGAGAAGGACCACAAGAGCGTGTTCCAGCCGATGAAACTGATTCAGCAGGGGGTGCTTGAGAATAAGGAGGACAGGAAGAAGTACCGCCACGCGCCACGTTTCGTGCCAGCGGGACAGTCGACGCAGATGATTGTGGGCGCCACAAAAGAGAGCGACAGGGACATCCTCACGATGTCGTCGATGCTCTACGGACAGCCCACGATGCGACGGGTGTATTACTCGGGCTACGTCAGCGTGAACACTTACGATCCTCGACTTCCAATCTTGAAGCAGCCGCCGTTGGTACGTGAGAACAGGCTGTATCAGGCAGACTGGCTGTTGCGGTTCTATCATTTCAAGGTGGAGGAGATCGTGGACGACCTGCACACGAACCTCGACCTTGAGGTGGATCCCAAGTTAGCATGGGCGCTGAGACATCCGGAGGCGTTTCCTGTGGATATCAACACGGCAGACTATGAGCAGCTGTTAAGGGTGCCTGGACTGGGTACGAAGTCGGCGTGGCTCATCGTGAACTCACGGAGATTCAACCGTCTGACGAGTTATGACCTGAAGAAGATGGGGGTGGTGATGAAGAAAGCAAAGTACTTCATTACGTGCAACGAACTGACCTCTCAGTTCTCACAGCCCATCGTCGGCATCAACGAATTGCGTCCTGAACGCCTCCGTCCGCTGCTCATCAGTAAGGCGCAACAGAAGAGAGCAGCGGAGGAATTACAGCTAAAGCTGGACTTCGAGGACTAAGACAACGGATTACACGGATTACACGGATTATGCGATGACGGTATATGTGTTTGACGGGACGATGGACGGGCTGCTGACAGCGGTGTTCGACGCGTATGCCCTGAAGGAGCAGCCGGAGGAGTTGCTGAAGAGTGGCGACGCGCTGCCGTTGTTCTGTGAGCGGACCTATCAGGTGGCGACGGACGAGGATAAGGCACAGAGGGTGTGGGCAGGACTGGAGAAACGGCTGGAGCGCGAGGCGCTGAAACTGATATCGGTCAGCTGGCTGTCGGAACTGCCGGAACTATCCACACCACTATTCCATTATATATATAAGGTGTTTAAGCAAGGCGATATCTCGCGGAACTTTGCAGACCCCGATGTGCTCAGCGTGACGAATATCGCCAGAAGGGTGCTGCATGAGCAGTTGAGGATGAAACAGTTCATACGCTTCCAGAAGGCGAAGGACGGCACGTATCTCGCCGTTGTTGCTCCAGACCATAATGTGCTACCCCTGATTACGGATCATTTCAGCGACCGGTTTAATGACCAGCCGTGGCTCATCTATGATGCCAAGCGACATTATGGCTATTATTATGACGGAGGTACGAAGGTGCAGGGGTGCGGAGGTACGAAGCCGATACGCATCACGTTTGAAGACGAAGCAGCCGTTCCCTTCAGTTTAGAGAACGGCAAACTCAATGAGGACGTTCTGAGCAGCGACGACCAGCTGTTGCAGGATTTGTGGCGGACTTATTTCAAGGCTATTTGCATCAAGGAGCGCATGAATCCTCGCAAGCAACTGCAGGACATGCCACGACGGTACTGGAAGTATATGACGGAGAAGCAGTGATTTTTTCTCCCCCTAAGTTAGGGGGAGCCAGAGGGGGTCTGAACAGCCTCAGACAACGCGACGGTTCAGACCACCCCTGGCCCCTCCTACTCAGGAGGGGAAAGGATTACTTCATCTTGATACACATCTTCGTGAGATCATCGGAGGGTTCGGCATCGCCGACAAACTCCTCGACGGCCTTGTGGATGGACTCTGAGGTCTGACGGGCATCGCCCCAGTCTTTCTGCAGCAGTTCGCGCAGGCGTTCTTCACCAAACTGCTCCTTATGGATATTCTCGGCCTCGTTAATACCGTCGGTATAGACGAAGAGCGTCTTGCCGTGCATATCAGCCACCTCCTCACCAGCGAAGTCCACTTCCGGCCACAAGCCAATAGGCGCATTAGCCTCCATCTTCATATATTCGCCGTCGAGCAGCGGGGGGTTATGGCCTGCGTTACAGTACTCCATGTGACCAGTCTTGAGGTTGATGAGTCCGATGAACATCGTGACGAACATTCCCTGATCGTTGTCCTCTGCCAGAGCGTGGTTCAAGCGGCTGGCGATGACGTCCGGCTGGAGACGGCCGTCCACCAGCGTGCGGAACATACGCGTCACCTCAGCCATGAAGAGGGCTGCAGGCACACCCTTGCCGCTGACATCGCCCACGCAGAAATAAAGCAGATCGTCGATAAGGGCATAGCCGTAGAGGTCGCCACCCACCTCCTTCGCAGGCCCGATAGTAAGTCTCCAGAAATTCGGAGAACTCGGTGGCAGTCTTGATCTGCTGGATTGTCTTGAAAAAGTTATCCGTCTCTCGCGCACTATAAGCACGATAGGCTTCATCAGTGATAGACTGGAGCTTAGGAGGCAACTGCTCTCCTGCCCAATGGTGAGAGGCACCTGTTGCCAACAGCAGGAGTGTCAGAAACAACACACGAGCGATCTTCTTCATATTCGGTTTTTTTAGCGAAACAGCAAATAGTTTGTCTTATTACGCTGCAAAAGTACGAAGAAATTTTAAAACCACAAAAGAATTATTTTTTTTACAAAGATAACCTACGGATTATACGGATTATACGGATTAACCATCAACTGATGACCAGTAGGTTAGAAATCCGTAAAATCCGTATAATCCGTAGGAAACAGAAACGAATTAACGCTTCAGGAGGTTCAGCGGGGTTTGGGGTTTCAGGACATCGTTAGCCTTGACTGTGCTGGCCTTGACGGCAGCAGGCAGCGTAGCCTTGATGTCTGCGGCAGAGGCTGCGACAAGGAACTGGTATTCACCCTCGGCGACCACCCATGCAGAGGCGGTCTCGTCGAACGAGGCGAGGTCGGCAGCCTTCACGACCATCTTAATGGTCTCGCTTTCACCGGGTTTCAGGTTCTTTGTCTTGGCAAAGGCCTTGAGTTCCTTCACTGGCTTGTTGGCAGCCTTAGAGTCAGGTGCAGCGACATAAAGCTCTACAACCTCCTTGCCCTCGCGGTCGCCAGTGTTCTTGACGGTGACGGTGACCTCATATTCCTCGCCCTTGTCAGCAACCTTAGCATCGGCATACTCGAAGGTGGTGTAGCTCAGGCCATAGCCGAAGGGATAAGCCACTGGCACCTCGAACGAGTCAAAGTAACGATAGCCGACGTAGATGTCTTCCTCGTACTCGGTATAATCGACGGTGCGGACATTACCCTTCTGTCCCTGGTTCATCATATCGATACGGGGATCCTGATCGATGGGGAAGTTCTTCGAAGAGTAAGCATCGGTGAAGCGGACGGGCCACGTCATCGTGAACTTACCAGAGGGAGACTGCTTGCCACTGAGCACATCGACGACTGAGTTACCACCCTCCTGTCCAGCCTGCCAGGCGCAGAGGATCGCATCAGGCAAATCTTTCCAAGATGTTGTCTCGATGACACCACCGATGTTCAGCAGCACGACAACCTGCTTGCCAGCCTTGTGATAGACGTCGCAGACCTGTTCGATGAGCGAACGCTCAGAGGCGCTGAGGTTGAAGTTGGAGACATTACGATCGAGGAACTCACCAGAGAGACGTCCGAGAGTGATCACAGCGACATCGGCCTTGGCAGCCTGAGCCGTGAGCTCATCAGCGGTAAACAGTTTCTCTGCGGGCAGCGGCTGCGGCAGGAAGCGCATCAGCATGGCACTCTTCGGATCTTTCTTGGCAGCGGCCTCAGCGGCAGCCTCGGCAGCCTTCTTAGCAGCGGCGAGATAGGTCTCGTAGGTGGTCTTCAGCTCCTCGGAGACGGTATAGCCGCCGTTCTTCAGACCATCGAGCAGAGAGACGACGTAGGCGTGGTTCACGTTACCGGAACCCGTACCACCGGCGATGAAGTCGTAAGAGGTATTGCCATAGAGGGCGACGTTCTTCACGGTCTCAGCAAACGGCAGCACAGCCTTTTCATTTTCTAATTTTTTAATTTTTTCATTTTTCATCAGCACCATACCCTCAGCAGCAGACTGGCGAGTCACCTCGGCGTGTGCCTTGAGATCGGGCTTGTTGGAGAACTCATAACCCTGATAGCGGGGACTCTTCTCGATGAGGTTGAGGATGCGGGAGACGTTGCGGTCGAGATCAGCCTCAGCGAGCTTGCCGCTCTTCACACCAGCAACGATGCTATCGAACTGCTCAGCCTTACCAGGCTGCAGCATGTCGTTGCCAGCCCACATCTGGACAGCACCGTCCTTACCTCCGAACCAGTCTGTCATCACGGTTCCCTCGTAGCCCCACTCATCGCGGAGGATGGTCTGCACGAGGTCTTTGCTCTCAGAGCTATAGACACCGTTGATATAATTGTAAGAGGTCATCACCGTCCAGGGCTTGCTCTCCTTGATGGCGATCTCAAAACCCTTGAGGTAGATCTCGCGGAGGGCACGCTGGGAGATGCGGGCATCGTTGTTCATGCGGTTCGTCTCCTGGTTGTTGGCAGCGAAGTGCTTGATGCTCGTGCCGACATCATTCTTCTGGACACCAGTGATATAGGCTCCGGCAGTCTTACCAGCCACTACGGGATCCTCAGAGTAGTACTCGAAGTTACGTCCGCAGAGGGGGTTACGCATGATGTTCAGGGCAGGAGCCAGCAGCACGTCGGCGCCATACTCCTTCACCTCTTCACCGATGGCCTCACCAACCTCCTCCACGAGCTGGGTGTTCCAGGTAGAGGCGAGCAGGGTACCGATGGGGAAGTGTGTGCAGTAATAGGTGGCAGAGTCACCTTCACGGGTTGCATCGATACGGAGTCCGGCAGGGCCGTCAGCGAGTACGATGGCAGGAATGCCGAGGGAGTCGAGAGGATAGGTGGTACCAGCGGCACCAGGCACGAGGCTGCGGGTGGCACCGATCACGGCGTCATTGCCAGAGAAGCCGGCCATACCTGTTCCGATGACGAAGTGGGCCTTGTCTTCGAGCGACATCTTGGCCATCACCTCCTCCTGATTGAGGGTCTTCTGTACAGGAGCTTTGTCTGTTGCAGCGCAGCCAGCCAAAAGGCCAGCAACTGCAAGGAATAAAATGGATTTCTTCATTAGACTTTGATTTTTATTCAACAACGGATTGCACGGATTTCACGGATTATTTCCACGCGTATCAATCCGTTTCATCCGTGGAATCCGTTGTTATTATTTAAATAGTAACGGTGTAAACTCAGAGAGGTAGATACGCCAGTTGCGCCAGATGTGACCACCATCGGTCTCGAGGTAGGTGTACTTGTGACCCTTGGAGTCGAGGTAGGCACGCAGGTCGTTGTTGTTCTTTATGAGGAAGTCGGTCTTGCCGCAGCCAATCCAGAAGAGGTTGGGGTTCTTGCTGAAGAGGTTGTCGATCTTCCCGTCACGATCAGCATAAATCTCGGGATGTCCATTGGGATCAGGCTGATTCTGATCTACGGCAGCAGAGAACAGGCCTACATAGCCGAACATATCCGGATAGTTGATGCTGATGAAGAGGCTGTGGAAGCCACCCATCGACAGACCTGCGATGGCACGGTGAGCCTTGTCCTTCTTCACACGGTAGGTCTTCTCAACGAACTTCACCACATCGGGGAAGGCGGTCTCGAATGAACCCTCCATCGTCTTGGGGAGCATCATCGTGGGCACCTTGAAGCCCTCAGAGGTCTCACCCGGACAAGCCTCCTGCGAGATGTTGCCGTTGGTCATCACCACGAGCATCGGCTCAGCCTTGCCCTGGGCGATGAGGTTGTCGAGGATCTGGGCAGCACGTGCCATGCAACAAGTAGAGCACAGGATACTCCTTGCCGCTGGTCTCATAGCCTGCGGGGGTATAGACCGTCACACGACGTGTCAGACCTGCCGTAGGACTCTCGTACCAGATCTTGCTCACGGTGCCGTGGGCCACCTTGTTCACCTTGTAGAGATCTGCACGGGCGTCGCCACCAACGAGCAGCACGCTGAACAGATTATTGATGTCGCGGATGTTATAGACATTCAGCGGATCGATGATCTTCACGCCGTCCACAATCATATTGTAGGTATAGAGCTCGGGCTTCAGGGGCTCGGAGGTGAAGCTCCACACGCCCTTGTCGTCCTTCACGAGATCCACCACACCGGGAGCGTCGTAGGTGTTGCCACCAAACTCAACCTTCTTCGGGGGGAGGAAGTCGCCAGTGATCTCCACCTTCTGTGCCTGTGGGGCAATCATGTTGAAGGTGACGGTATTGTCAGCATTCACTACGGGCGAAGCCACCTGCGGGCCCTGTCCCCAGCTGAGGTTCTGCTGAGCCTGTGCTGCCATGCCCGTCAGGCAGAGGGCAGCGATTACGAATAATTTCTTCATCTTTCTCATAATTTAGTTATTCATGGTGCAAAGATACAAATGTTTTTTGAAATCCCTGCACCATTATTAGTTAAAATTTACCAACCGGGATTCTGCTTCATGTTAGGATTGAGTTCGAGTTCCTTGAGAGGGATGGGCAGGAGCATGTGCTTGTCCTTGAAACCATAGACCGAGTTTTGCCAGTTCCATTGCACACCGTCACTATAGAAGGCGGGAACCTGCTTTCCCTGGTCAGCCATGACAGTCTTGGCATCGTTCCAGCGCACGAGGTCCTGATAGCGGATGGCCTCGCAGCAGAGCTCCAGACGCTTCTCCATCTTGATGTCATTGAGGGTGACAGCGGTCAACGGCTGCTCCTTGGCACGGGTACGGATCTGGTTGATGTACTCAAGGGCCTTGCTGCTGTTGCCAGCCTGCAACTGAGCCTCTGCAGCCATCAGCAGCACCTCGGCATAGCGCATGATCTTCAGGTCGATGAACTGTCCGGCCTGGAAGAACGACATATCCGTCACACAGTCTTCCTTGTATGACTGCGTCTTCCAGTAGAAGTAACCCTCGTCACCATAGACGGCGTTGCTACCTGAGATGCTCACACCGAGTTCCTGGAGCTGAGGATAGGTCAGCACGCTCTTGTTCAGACGGTATCCGTCGGCACCCTCCCACTCTACGAAGGCATCATAGAGCGACTTGCGTGGATTCAGGAATCCGTATGTACCCGTAGCGAGCACATCGGCAGCCGTTCCCTTATACTTCAGCTTGTCAGAACGCCAGCCCTGCATGATGTACACCATGTCCATCTGGTTCCACATCTGCTCTGTGTCGTAACGCTTCTGGAGTTCGAACACCGACTCACAGTTGTTGTTGGCGGCGGCGTGGAACTGCTGGTCATATTCGCCAGAGAAGAGGGCGTACTTGTTAGAGTTGATCACGTTGTCGAGCATCGAGGCTGCCTCGCTGTACTTACCCTGGAAGAGGTAAGCCTTACCCAGCAGAGCCTGAGCGAACTCCTTGGTGGCGCGGATGCCTGTCTCCTGGTCGTTGACACCAGTCTTAGAGGGCAGTGTACCGCTGTTGATGGCCTCTGTCAGATCCTTCTCGACGAAAGCCCATGTCGCTGCGGGGTCGCTGTTACCCTGACGGTACTCGTCGGGTGTCAGCAGATGATCCACTATTGGAGCAGTGCCCCAGAGGCTGACGAGTTCGAAGTGAGCCCATGCACGGAACACCTTGGCCTCGTTGATGGCGTGCTTCATCACGGGCGTGTCACCCTGAGTCATGCCAATGATGAGGTTGGCATTGTAGATCACAGAATAGAGTCCGGAATAGACACCCTCAATCGAACCGTGGTTCGAGTCGTAGGTATACTCGTTGAGTTTCTCCATCTCACCGTTGTCACCACGCTGGCCACCACCGCACCATACATCGTCTGAAAGCAGGTTCTTGAGGAAATACCAGGTGAAGTAGTTCGACCTTATCGACAGGTACAGAGCTGCCGAAGCGGTGTTGACATTCTCGTCAGTGGTGTAGTATGTGTCCATGCTACCCATGTTGCCGTGCTTCTCGATGTCGAGCTCACTGGAGCAACTTACGAAGAGATAAGAGGAAAGAGGAAGGAGGAAAGAGAATACTCCTGCCACAACCATTTTATATATATTCTTTTTCATAACTGTCTTTTTTATCTGTGATAATCAAATCTTCTGTGATAATCTGTGAAATCTGTGGCTTAGAATTCGACGTTGAAGCCCAGCACCAACTTCTTAGATGTAGGATAAGCACCCTTGTCGATACCCATACCAGAGAGGGCATTGGCCGAAGCCTCGGGATCGAAGCCGGGATAGCTGCTGATCGTGAAGAAGTCGTCGAGAGAACCGTAAACACGGCAGTGAGTGATACCAACCTTGCTCAGCAGGTTCTTCGGCAGGGTGTAACCCAGCTGGATCTGCTTGAACTTGAAGTAGTTGCCGCTATAGACCATGGCGTCGGAGTCGGCGTACTTATCCATGTCGTTAGCACCTGCACGGGGCTTGGTGCCGCTCTTGTTGCTCTCCGTCCAGCGGTCTTCATACAACACTTCCTTCATCTTGTTGGAGGTGGCGTAGTCCGGACGGTTGATACAGTTGAAAATCTTGTTGCCTGCAGCACCTGTGCCGAAGATGGTCAGGTCGAAGCCCTTGTAGGCAGCAGTAATCGTAAGGCCATAGGTCACTTTGGGAATGGCGTTGCCGATATCAGTACGGTCGTCGTCATTCACCTCACCGTCACCGTTCAGGTCCTTGAACATCGGATCACCGGTCTCAGGATTGATCTTATCGAACTGATAGCCACGGAAGTAGTACACGGGATAACCCTTCTCAAAGTAGGTGATGGTGTAGGTGTGGAAACCAGTACCGCCCAGACGTACGAGTGAAGGATCAAGGAAGGTCACCTCATTCGACAGCGTCGAGAAGTTACCACGGACGCTATAGTTGAAATCACCGATATGGTCGCGCCAGCCGAGTTCGAGCTCGAAGCCCTTGTTCTCCACGTTACCGGCGTTGATGGGTGATGTCGTACCACCGATGATGAGCGACGGTGTGGTTCCTGATACGAGCAGATCCTTGGTCTTCTTGATGAAGTAGTCGATGCCGAAGGTCAGGCGTCCGCCGAGGAGGATACCGTCGAAGCCGAAGTTCAGCTGCTCAGAGGTCTCCCATTTCAGCTCGTCGTTACCCATCGATGTGGGAGCAACGCCCTGAGTGTACTGGATGCCACTGCCGAAGGGGTAGAGACCACCCTGCGTCATATCGGTGCTGTAAGGATAACCGCTCAGTGAGGAGAGGCTACCGTTCTGACCCCAAGAAGCACGGAACTTCAAACTGTCAAACCATTTCTTAATCGGATTGAAGAATTTCTCTTCGCTGATGGTCCAACCTACTGACACAGCGGGGAAGTAACCCCAGCGGGTCTTCTTGGAGAGTTTCGAGAGGTCGGCGGCATCAGCACGGAGCGAAGCCTGGAAGAGATAGCGGCCCATGAAGTCGTAGCCCACACGGCCGAAGTAAGAATATTTCGTAGTGTTGGTGGTCTCACCGCTCACGCCCTTCACGGCCGAGGCGTTGGCATAGTTCAGATAGTAGAACAGCGGATCGTTCTTCAGCAGGGCGTCCTCACCGTTGTCACTCAGGCTACCGGTCACGTAGTCATAGTCACTGTCCTGGAAAGAGATACCGACCATGGCGCTGACGGTGTGTTTGTCGGCGAAGGTCTGCATGTAGTTGGCGAAGTTCTCCCACTGATAATAGATAGAGGTGCTCGATGTGTTGCTCTGGCTCACATAGTCGCGGTTCTGTGTAGAGTTGCCGTAGAAGGGCAGGCTCGTCGAAGAGTTGCGTGTGCCACCCAGACGATAACCGAAGCGAGACGTAACGGTCACGTTGGGGATGAGCGTGAAGTCGCCATAGATAGATCCCGTCACGTTGAAGCCCTCATTCTTCGACAGGTTGTTGTCGCGCATCACCAGCGGGTTGTACTGCTCACCCTTGTAGAACTGAGAGGTACCATAGTAGTTGCCGTTCTCGTCCTGGAGCAGGTGCTTACCCTGAGCAACCAGGTCTGAAATTGTCTCAGGCACGCCGTTGTTATACGACTCCGGTGTCAGCGGATCCATCATCAGCACAGCCGTCAGCAGAGAACCGTACTCATTGTTGGAAGACACCGAACGCACGTCGTACTTCTCCACCTGGTTCGTGGTACCCACCTTCAGCCAGTCCTTGATCTTATACTCACCGTTGATGGTGGCGGTCAGACGCTTGTAGAGGTCGGCGTCACCCTTCACGATACCGTTGTTCCTCAGATAAGAGAGGGCCAGATAGTAGTTGCCGCGGTCGTTACCGCCAGTGAACGAGAGGTTGTGCTTCTGCATGTGTCCGTGAGTGAAGGCCACGTCAGTCCACTTCGTGTCAGTGTTGCCATATCTGTTCTCATCCATGAATTCCTGCGTGAAGAGCTTACCCTCAATCATATACTTCATATACTCCTGGGCGTTGAGCATCGTGGGAACCTTGGCCAGGCTCTCGTCAGTCCACTGGAAGTCGTAGGCGATCTTGCCCTGTCCGGCCTTACCTTTCTTGGTGGTGATCAGCACCACGCCGTTACCAGCCTCAGCACCGTAGATGGCTGCCGAAGCAGCGTCCTTCAGGATTTCCATCGAGGAGATGGTCGAGGGGTCGATACCGCTGATGTCGCTCAAGCGCACACCGTCGACAACGTAGAGAGGATTAGAACTAGCATTAGAGGAATAACCACGCACACGCACTGTAGGAGATGAACCCGGGGCTGCGGAGGTACTGATCACCTGCACACCTGAAGTCTTACCCTGCAGGGCCTGCTGAGCGTTAGAGATGGTACGGTTCTCGATGTCCTCGGGCTTCACCTGTGAGATGGCACCCGTCACCGAGCTCTTCTTCTGTACACCGTAACCCACGACCACCACCTCGTCCAGCACCTTGTTGTCTGGCTGCAGGCTAATGGTCATACCGTTCTTAGCGGCCACTTCCTGAGATTCGTAGCCGATGTAGGAGATGACGATCATCTGTCCGGCCTTCACGTTGATGGTGAAGTTACCGTCGAAGTCGGTGATGGTGGCGTTCTTGGCATCAGCCTTGTCGCTGACGGTCGCACCGATCACGGCCTCACCGCGCTCGTCAATCACAGTGCCCTTGATTCCCTGGGCGAAGGATGTAGCTGACACGAATAGTGCCATCAACATCATCAGAATACTGCTCTTTTTCATTGAGTTTTAATTGTTAGTTTAAAAATGTTAGAAATAAAATTGTCCAATCCCAGTTGGCCTTTGCGGCCGATTTCGGGTGCAAAAGTAGATATTATTCCTTTTACGCTCATTTCAGCATGTTCTTTTGATTGTCGCCTGTGTTCAAAAGTGTTTTCAGGCGTTTCAATTTGTTCAAAACCGTTCCGATTTGTTCAAATCACGCCACAGAGGCACGCAAGAATGCGAGCCCCTGTGACAATACTTACTTCTGTCATAACTCTTATTCACTTTTCACTTCACACAGATGTTACGGTGTTACGGCGTTACGGCGTCAGCGCATCACCCTGCCCGTTTTCCTGAACACGGCTGCCGTAAACCATGTTCCTACTTTACGGAATTTCCGTAAGAACGGCCTGAATGATGATCTCCCACAGCTTATCACAGAGCTTTTCCTGAGGATTGTTTTCCATATCGTAATAAGCCTCCATTCTATCCTCAGCAGCCAACTGGCGGCTGAAGTTCTTGGCCGTATGCTCACCTATGCGCAGGGCCTCAGGCCAGTCCTCAGGCGTAATCGCGCACGCGTATTCATAAAAGTTACTTTGATTGATGTTGCCGTCCAGACGGTCTCTCGCCACCAGCATCACGCCCAGCCAGTCGTTCTTCTTTGAAAACAGGTCACTCTGCATCCTCAACAACTGCAGGCACTGCTTCATCACCTCATGTCGCCGCTGTTCAGTCATCTGGCAGTATGCCTTTCTGACCTTCAGCTCCACAGACTCCATGCGGCTGCGACCATACTCATCGCGCGCCACCTGATGCTCTGGCTTCTTGAAAGGCAGCACCTGACATTGCTCCCTCACCTCGTTCACACGATCAATGATTTCCACCTTGCCATACATCAGCCCATGTGCCAGCAGCGCAGGCATTCTGGGCCATCTTTACCACCTGTTCCTCCTTGAAGTACACGCCATCCACGCAGGCGTACGCACTCATGTCTCTGTCCATAACTCAAAGCGTTGTGAGAAAAGAAAGATTGCTAGCTTTTTCACCTCAGAGGACTCCCACTCCACTCTGGTTAAACAATAAAATGATTTCTACCATTCAGACCATTATGGCCCTCAGGTTTACTCTTTGGCTTCTTCAGCTGTTACTTTACCATCTGCAGCAGTTATCCAATTTTTTCGGATAACTGCCTGCGGATTCAGTTCGCCACTGTCAAAAATCTCCCCCAGATGATAGCTGATAGTTCTCACATCCACCCCATACAAATCCGACATACGCTTCTGCGTGAGCCAGAATGTCTGACTATTGAATATCACCTCTACGCGGCTCTCACCTTGATGGGTTTTATAGATAAGTATGCGCGAAGTATTCTGATTCTCAACGAGTTCCAAAGCCGATGTCTGTTCTTTGAAATAGATGCGGGCTGCTTGCACCTGCGGCTTTTTGTTATCAGCATTTTCTGCAATGATCAGACAAGCCAAGCGCGACAGATGAAAATTCTCCACCTCGCGAAACGTGCCAGAACCCAACTTAACCATCTCAACCATCTGGTTAAAATGCTCGCCCATATCCATGCCTCTGTCCTGAGCCACCTTCAGCGCTTTGTTCAGCACACGGTTAAACTTCTGCCAGGTGCTGTAGACCAAGGCCGTTGCCAGTTCCCTGGCACTCCAATATTCTTTACCTTCCTCAGTCACCTTCTTGATTTGCTCGAAGTCCGACTGCATGGGCTGTATGTTTGTATCTTCTGCCATATTAATCGTTTAATGGGATATTGGTCTGCTACATGTTTCTGCACGTCGCGTGTTGTATAGCCCACCTTCAGCATACCCTCATAGCGTGGGTAGCTGTAAGCGTAAATCTGAGGTGTCAGATCTGGGCGACTGGGGAAGAAACTACTCTGTGCCATATCTTGCATATTTAGATTCTCATTTCCAATTATTATTGGATTTTTTTTGTTTATTTCAAATTTATGCTTATCTTTGCAGCCAGAAATCAAATTTATCACTAAGGTATGAATACAACTCTTTCACTTGAAGCGATTCTTCGCATGCTGAGTGGTCTGAGCCTGACAAACCGCCAGTGGCTGGCAGAACATCTGGTCGAGCCTGAAGAACTGGAACGCGCCCGTCAGCGTAAGAGTGACGAGGAACTTGTGCGCAAACTACACTCACTGCGCTATGATGGTGAGATGACAGCAGAAGAGCTGAAGCAGACATTGCGCGACAGTCATCATTTTGGTTTACGTGAGATAAAATACACTTACGATGAAGACTAAGCAATACCTCCTTGATACAAATATCCTGATTGATTTTCTCAACGAGGCTCCATCTGTCGTGAAGCATATTCTTCATGTCGGTACACAGCAATGCTGTATTTCTGTTATTTCTTTGCACGAACTTTATTATGGAGCCCACCTTGCCGGTGAGAAGAACGCAGAAAACTACCAACGCGAATTGGAGAAAATCAATACACTGCTTGAATATTTTACAGTTTTGGATCTTAAGACCAGAGGCGAGGAATACGCACGAATTAAGTATGCTCTGAAAAAGATGGGGAAGCCTGTGGATGAATTTGACATGGTTATTGCTGCCCACGCCCTTAGCGAAGGACTGACAGTTGTGACAGACAATATCAAGCACTTTGAACACATGCCTGATGTCAAGGTCGAAAACTGGATGGATCGATAACATTATCATTTTTTCTCGTTTATTCCATTGGGCGTATCATACTCTCAATAAAGGCTATCTCTTTTTCCTTCAGCCCGTATTTCTCGTAAAGCATTTCATCTGTCCATGGGTGAGAGAAGTCTTGGAGAGGGACGAACTGATAAACACCTTTCGCTGCATTCTGAGAAGTCTTCTTTTGAAGGACAAGAAATCTAAAGAAATTTGTAGAAATGTAACTAATCACATTTTCACATATGAACTCATTTTCAAATGGACTTTACGAAAAAATGGTGTGTTTAGATTTGCTTATTACAATTTCGTGAATTTTCTTGGAATCAGAAGAAAATCGCCGTAACTTTGCTCTCGCTAAGACAGGCTGCGCCTCAGCAATCTAAAGCGAGCTTTGATTGCATTCGGCTTGCACTGTCCTTGCATCGTCAATCAGAACAAACAACGTCTGAGCGACAAGAAAAAAGACAGTAAGTTTAACAATTTAAAATTTATAAGATTATGACACAGAAGAATTTTATGAGCGCACGCGCTCTGAACATGGGAGAGTTGGAGAATGTAAACGGTGGTATTCGTGTTAAAGGTGGAACCCCAAAGAAAGAGACATTCGGAATTCGTGTAAAGTGAAGTCACCATTGAGAAATAATTAAGGGGCTCGCATCACAAATGCGGGCCCTTTCTGCAGTCCAAATCGCCGTAACACTGTAACGCCGTAACACCGTAACATTTAGTGGTTTTCAAATAATAAAAATAAGCATATAAATTTTATATTATATATATAATTATAATTATATATATAATATAATTAATATACCCTTTGTTTTTCGCAATTCGCAGACACGCAGATGTTACGGTGTTACAGTGTTACGGTGTTACACCGTCAAAATGGTAAGAAAAGTCTTTACAGAATAAAGAAGCGAAAATAGGACACGGAGAGAGCCCTGGGGAAACGGGAAGTTTCGTTAGGGGAAAGTGGGGGTTTCGTTAGGGGAAAGTCCGAGTTTCCCCTAAGGAAAGTCCAAGAGGCTGAAATGGGCTGAAAAACGGGGATTTCAGGGTGAAAGTAGCAGTCTTGAAATTGCTTTACATTCTGCTTAAAAGTCACACGGAAATCACAGAAAGCACAGAAATGTTTTGCCCTGCAAAATGGGGGTCACACAGATCACACAGATGAACACAGATTATTGTTTCGTGAGGCGATGATAGGGAGAG
>ONCZ01000088.1 GCA_900316445.1 uncultured Prevotellaceae bacterium
TAACCCGTTCGGGGCGCCTGACGAACTATCCTGTTGAGCCCAATGCGCAATATCTGGTGTATGAATTTCCTCAATAAATTTGGAGATTCGTCTGATTTGGATTACCTTTGCAGGCGGGAATGCAGAAGAATAAATATAAATATGTGTCGGTAGGGGCGATGGTGGCGGTGATGCTGCTGTTGGGACTCTACATGTGGATGACCTACCGCTCGGCCGTCACCGACATCTCTGAGCGTGCCGGCAATCAGTTGACGTGGGGCATGTTCTACGAGAGCTATCAGCGGGCAGAGGTCGTGTCTGTGGGCGACACCCTCAGCCTGCCCCATCTGCGTGGCGACCTCTCGTTGGAATCGTCGGTAGAGGGAATGAACGACGTGCTCAGCCGGCGTTATCACTCCGAAGTGTCGCTCGATACGTTGGCACAGTATGTCGACTCCTTGCTCAGCGTGGTGAGCCTCGACCGAAACTTCACCTTGATGGAAGTCGATGCCGACGGCCGCATCCTCCGTCAGAATAACGACCGCCTGTCGTCCGCCGCCTTGAAGACGCGGGTGTTCAGCACCCGTCGCGACCAGTCGCGCGGCATCCGGCTCGCACTTAATAATCCCTATCCGACGCTTGCCCGCCGGCTCAGCCCGCTCTTTGCGGCCAGTGCCATTATCCTCATTCTCTTCGGAGCCATCCTGCTGAGACTGCTGCGCTACCTCGACGAGCAGAAGATGATGGCCGACCTCCGCAACGACTTCTCCTACGCGATGGTTCACGACATGAAGTCGCCTTTGTCGAGCATCATCATGGGTGCTCGGTTCCTCCACAGCGGCAAGGTGGATGACAAACCGCAGATCAAGGAGAAATACTACGCCATCATCGAGAGTGAGGCGGAGCACCTGCTGGCACTCGTCAACAAGCTGCTCACCATCTCGAAGCTCGAAAACAAGAAACTCATCTTGAACAAGCAGGACGTAAACCTGGAACCCATCATCGATGATATCGTGGAGAAAGCGAAGGCCAAAACGGATAAAAACATCGATTTCATCGTGGATTTGCTCGAGCGTCACGTCCTCGCCGACGAACAATATCTCGCCGAAGCCATCTCCAATCTCGTCGACAATGCCATCAAGTACTCGAAGGAGAACATCGAAATCCGCATCACGACGCAGGGCAGCGACAAGTACGTCCTGCTGAAGGTGCGCGACAACGGCATCGGCATCTCCCGCGAAGACCAGCGTATCATCTTTGATAAGTTCGGCCGTGCTGCCGTGCATGAGAAGAACCGCAAGGGCGGCGTCTCAGGCTTTGGCCTCGGACTGAACTACGTCGATCAGGTCATGCAGGCTCACGGAGGCAGGGTGACCGTCACGAGTGAGAAAGACCAGTACTCCGAATTTACACTATTTATCCCTAAACAATAATTATTTATGATCAAGAATTTGAGAATTAGAGAATTATTAAGTCCCGCAGAAATAAGAGAAATAAAGGAAATTTATCGCTTCGCTCATCTGTGCGCAGCCCGTGCCGAAGGCACTTTCCTTTATTTCCTTTATTTCTGCGGGACAAAAAAATCTTCAGGTTTAAAAAATTCTCTAATTCTCTAATTCTTGATAATTTAAATCTTGACGAATATGATTAAATTACTCTTGGTTGAAGACGACGCATCGTTAGCGTATATCGAGAAGACGGGTCTCGAGGACATCATCGGCGGCTACACTGTGACCACCGCCACGAACGGCAAGGAAGGCCTCCAAGCCTGGCAGGAGACCAGACCCGACGTGATCATCTCCGACATCGACATGCCCGTGATGAACGGTTTTGAGATGGTGGAGCGTATCCGTGAGACTGATCAGGACGTGATCATCATCTTCACCTCAGCCCTCACTTCGCCCAACGACGTGAAAGCGGGTTATCGGCTCGGCATCAACAACTACGTGAAGAAACCCTTCGTGCCTGAAGAGCTCGATGCCCATATCCAGGCGCTGATGAAGATGCGGGGTGGGGCAAAGACGCAGAATGAGACCCGTCACTATAAGTTAGGCAAATACACGCTCGATGCCGATCACGCCACACTGCGCAACGACGAGACGAACCTCTCGCAGACCATCACCCAGCGTGAGGCGCAGATCCTGCAGCTGCTGGCAGAGAACAAGAACAACGTCGTGCGGCGAGAGGCGATCCTCAGCCGATTCTGGAACACCGAAGATGACTATTTCGCCTCCCGTTCCCTCGATGTCTTCGTCAACAAACTCCGCAAACTCCTCTCCGACGAACCTCGCATCACCCTCAAAACCGTCCGCGGCGTCGGCCTACAACTCATAGTTGAATAGTAAACAACGGATTGTACGGATTTCACGGATTCTTTCTCACACAGATTATTATTGTCACACGGAAATCACAGAAATCACAGAAATGATCGCTTCGCTCTCTTGCGCGCAGCCTAGTGCCAAAGGCACTTTCTGTGATTTCTGTGATTTCCGTGTGACCTCAATAATCCGTTTAATCCGTTTAATCCGTTGTAGTTTTTATTTAATATTCAGTCGTAAGCCCACTTGGAGGTTGAAGTTCGTAGGACGGTGCTTGAAGAAGTTCCGGATGTGGCTGCCGTTGTCGAAGTAGTGCTTGATGCCCGGCTCCACATAGATGCCTAGCTGGGGGATGAAGTTATACTGAACGCCAGCGGCGGCATTCACCGACCACTGCAAGTCGTCTTTCTCCAGCTTCGTCTCCGTTCCCTCCGTCGTTACGCACGCGCTCACATTAAAGTCCGCCTGTCCTCCGGCCGTCGCATAGACATTCAGCCCGTGCCATTGCCACACGTTATACTGCACCGTCAGCGGGATGCCCACATAGTGGAGCGTCTGCTGCCGCTCATAGACGAGGCTGTTTGCGATGCTGGTGAAGTCGGAGCGCAGACGGGTATAGACGACGCCCGACGATACGGAAAATCCCGATGAAATGGGGATATTTACGCTCAAACCGAACGAGATGGGCTGGTAGAACTTCTGCCGCTCCTCGTGGTTCGCCAGATAGACAGGACTGCTGCCGGCTCGGGTGCCGTAATTGTCGGGATTCGTATAGTAATCGTAATTCGAGAGCAGTTCCTGGCTCATCAGCACACCGTTACGGTACGACTGGTGGCCGAAGCCGTTGGAGGCATAGAGGTTAACCGATGCGCTCTTACTGCGACGCTCCTTATAGTCGGCAATCTTCTGATCCAGCTCGCGGATGACGTCCTCCGGGCTCTTCTCAGTCTCATTGGGCTTTTCTTCCGATGAAGTGGGCTTCTCATCCGATGAAATGGGCAGAATGGGCTTTCCTTCTGGCGAAGTGGGCTCCTTGGGTTCCTCTGCCGACTTTTCTCCCGATGAAATGGGCTCTTTTGCTGTGAACTTGCCCTGTGCGCAGCTTTCCCCTCCTGAGTAGGAGGGGTTAGGGGTGGTCTGATCCGCCTCAAACTCCGCCTCAAACTCCGCCTCAAACTCCGCCTGAGAATGCGCCTGTTCAGACCCCCTCTGGCTCCCCCTACTCAGGGGGAGAACTGCGGCAGTCTGATCCGCCTCCTGTCTATTCTCATACCACATTCCACCTTCAACATTCCACAAAACCAATCCTCCCACAAACACCGCCGCTACTGCAGCCCATCTCGCCCACAAAGGAACAATCCTCGCCTCCTTCTTCGGAGTCGAGCTCAGCACCTCCTTCGGCAGTCTGGCCTCGATCTTCTCCCACAGATCATCAGGCACAGGCGCTTCATATCCTGCCAGATGGTCGCGTAGCCGCTGAGCCCAGTCCTCTTCGGGACTGTGTCCACCTGTCTGTTGCCTTTTCTGTTTCATATTCCTTGAGAGTTTAAGTATTCTTTCATCATCATTTCCAGTAGCCGTCTGGCTCGAGAGAATTGCGACATCGATGTCTTGGCGCTGATGCCCAGTTTGCGGGCGATCTCCTTGTGCGACATCTGTCCGAATGCATGCAGGGTGACAATCGTCTTACTTGTCTCCGGCAGACGGTCGATCATCCCGCTCAGTATGTCTGGAGGCACCTCCTCGAGGGGTGTTTCATCCTCCTCTTCTGCGGTTTCATCGGGCAGTTGGTCTGAGAACAGCAGTCTGTCGTGACTCCTCATCCAGTCCAGGGCGCGATGGGTGGTGATCCTTGCCACCCAGTTTCTCAGCGAGCCCTCGCCGCGATATTCGAAGGAGCCTATGGTGGTGAGGATGCTGACGAAGGCGTCCTGCACGATGTCGAGTGCGTCTTCACGCTCAGGCACAATCCGCAGGCTCACGCCCATCGCGTATCTGGAGTAGCGTTCATAGAGGCGCCGCAACGCCTCCCGTTCTCCAGCATGTATCGCCTCTACCAACTGTCGTTCTGTCTCCTGCACGACCTATTTGATCCTTTTTGTAGCCCTGAATACTAATAGCCAGGCAGACTTGTCCGGATTCTCCTCATCGAGGTAGGCTGAGTTGATCTGGCTATACGACAAGTGACTGTAGATAGACACCTGGTCGATAGGAATCGCCACCGTCCACAACTGCGTGTTGGTGTCAAACACCGCTGTCGGCTTTTCCTTGATGCCGATCAAACCGATACTATAGTCTGCATCGTCCACCTTGATGTCAAACGTAGGATAGTTTCCAAATAGCGTCTTATCGCTTCCTTCGCCTACGATGTTCATGACTTCATAATAGGTGGCCTCTTTTGAGACCCCCTGCGTGGAACAATTCATCGTCTGACTGGTGTTAAAGTACGTGAGGGCAGATTTGGACGTGAAGAGAGGTTCCTCAGGATACATCGCCTTCCTCTTGTCTGTCACGATGCCCAACCTCGGAAAGAGGTAGTCGGCAGGAATGTCGAAGGTGATCTCGTCTCCGTTCACCTCTATCCGTCCCTCGCAGGTCTTTCCATACTTGCTCAGCCTCCATTCGCCCTCGAAGGTGCCGCTGGAGACAATCAGGTTGGAGATGATGTTCGTTGTGTCCTTATCCGACTGCTGAGTAGCCGGAATAAGTTGGTCATCGATATTGTCTTTTGAGCAAGACATCGCGACCGCCAACCCAACGCCTAACAATAATAATCTAAATCGTCTCATATCAATTCTTGTATTGGTGATTCTTTAATGGAAGATGACTCTCTCTTCGGTTGAGCCCTTCAATTTCGTTGCATTGAATATTAGTTGTACGGTGTCTTCTGTATCGTGATCACGATGCATTTGGTAATAAACCTTTATATCCCAATGTTTACCAGTTTGCAGGTTATAGATTCTGTAGGTGTTAAACCTGTATTGGATAATCCACATGCCTGGTACAGACCATGGGTTATCGTCCATATTGAAACTTACGTCGCATTCATGATCCTTACTTACAAGGTCAATGCGGTAGGGAACGCCATCAGCCTCTACGGAGAACGAGATGGTGTTTGGCTCAGCCGGGTCGATGACAATGGCTTCCCCAGTTTGAGGCTGTTCGTAATCGATATTGATGGCAGTACTGATTTCTGACCACATGTTCTTGATGCTCAAAGTCTTTGTGGTATAGCTGTATTTAGAAAAAGAGTCCATTTCATATTTGATTTCCAGACCGGTTTTGGGGTACTTGTAGGATGAAGCAAAGAAGACATTCCCGATGGAATCGATTGTCTGTTCCCTTAGCTCAGGATGTGAGAGACAACTAATGTTTATGATACTAATCATACTTTGGAGAATCATTTCCGTAGGCAGCTCATCAATAATAATGTATTCGTCGCTCACCACAATACTCCCATTTGTCGGATCTGCAGGCAGGTTATTCCATTCTCCCTCGAATTCACCAGTCATAACATGATTCGACATGGGGACAACGGGCTCACTATTATTGATAGGTTTCTCAACTTCCTCTTCTTTTGAACAAGAGGTGACTAATGCCAAACACACACACATTAATATAATTCCAAACTTTTTCATACCTTTTTTTATTTTTATACATTAATAGCAGATGATTCTCCCCTCTGCATCTCCTGTCCTTTTGGTTGCCTTGAACTCCAGGAGTATCGTGTCTTCTTTATCGTGTCTTCTCGGGTAACCGGAATAAGTAATGCCCATATCATATTGTCGGCCAGTATTGCGGTTAATGATCCTGAAAGCGTTAAACCAATAATTGAAAGTCCACAATCCCGTTGCCTCATCGAAATCAGCGTATGCCTCTTTGTCTTTGCTGATCAGGTCAATGCGGTAGGGTACGCCGTCGGCATCGATACCGAAAGAGATTGACATCATATCCGGGGAATCGATGAAGATGGTCTCGTCTGGGTAAGGAGGTTCGTGGTGGACAGTAATCGTCCAGGCGATACCATCCCAATCGTTCATCACGCAATGGATGATGGTGTGACAGGAATCCTCTTTTTTATGACTGAGAACCTGATAAGTTCCATAATACTTGTAGTCACTGGCAAAGAAGATATTCCCGATGGTGTCGGTTAAATGGGTCCTCACTTCGGAAGTGTCACTGACGCTGGTTCTTATATCATCGATAAGCTTACTGAAGATGGTCTCAGCGGGGAAGTCGTCAAGAAAGAAATATTCCCCGTCCGCCTCTATCTTTCCTTTTGTCGTCTGCATGCCCAGACAATTCCATTCCACATCGAATTTGCCTGTTTTGTCTAGTTTTGTCACTTCGGGCTGCGTTTCTTCCGGCTGTTGTTTCTCTTTGGGGACAATGGGCTCATCATCACTCTTGTCTTTTGAACAAGACGTGCCCAGTGCCAAACACGCACCTATTAGTATAATTCCAAACTGTTTCATAACAATAATTCTCAAATTCTCTAATTCTTGATATACTCTTTACTTCTTGATTATCTTTTTCCCGTTCTTGATCACAAGGCCTTTGTATGATGCGTTGACCTTCTGGCCTGCGAGATTGTAAATAGTATCGTCGGCTTTATTGGTCTTCAAGGTCATAATGGCTGCAAGGGTGCCTTTCTCCTTCTCTATGACCTGAACCTTCTTGACGACGGTGGTTCCTAATACCGATCCGCTACTAAGTACGACCATACCGTCATTCCATACGTCTTCGCCGAAATTGAGTGACTCCACTTCAATTACCTGAAAGTCTTCGCTGGCTGTCATAGGTACATCAAATGTTGACCATGAATTCGCATCACCTCCAAACCAGTTACCAAATCCTACTTGATAAGTGCCGTTAGAAGGAACCTTCAGCGTCAGACGGACGATATAATCGTGACCTTTTTTAAGTGCAAATTTATGAGCGACGGGTGTATTAAGACTCCACTCTCCTTCCCACAGGTGATAAGAGGTGATGGCTAAGCCTTCATCTGTCCCCTGCCATGGATTGGGGTCGCTTTCCCAATCGCTAGGATCCCAAGCCACATAGTAGTCCACACCTTCCCAATTCATTTCATAGATGATTTTCTCGCCTTCCACCTCACTTTTCTTGTTTTTACCTGTCAGCACACTTATCAGATATTGGTCATTTCCGACTTTAAGGTAGTGTGTTACAGGCAAAAACCGAATGATGCATTCCCGCTCGAATTCGTACCTGTCATCGATCGCTTTCAGCACCTCTTGAGATGTCTTCATGTGGCAGACCAGTGTATATGATGGATTCTCTTCGCCCTCAGAGGACAAGTAGCTATCATCCAGTGACATCTTCTCGCCAAAGTATTCCAGCAGACCTTCAATCTTGCATCCTGCCTTTAATCTTACATCGATTCTCGGAATGACGACGTAAATCCTTTCGTTTCTATTCGTCCTTTTATAAAAACTTGATTCAAAAAAATTACCCTCAGGCAGCATGTAGCCCTTTTTCACATACCATCCGCCCCAGTCGCCCATGAGGATAGGCTGGTCTTCTGAGTCTTTCTTTTCGGCGTAAAAGGCTTCGATAGCATCCTGACTCGCTTCGTCCATCGCCTCAACATACCTGTAGAGGAACGACTCGTCTGGTTCCAGGTCTGTCCATTTATAACTTTCCTGTTCTCCCTCTTCCTGAGCATTTGCACTGACGGCCATCAGGGCCATCGCCAGTATTGTAAACCACTTTTTCATACCTTATTTATTTTATAGTCCTTGAATTCCGTTAATTTATTGATAGTCCTGAATGATGCCATAGACCAGTTCGTCGCATTTCTGGCGATAGGCCTCTTCCGTGGGCGCGATGGCCACGCTGTCGCCCTCCAGTTCCTGACGGCTGATTTCCTCCTTCAGGCGGATACGATAGCAGTGGCTGCCGAACACGGGGCGCTCTGACGGCGTGATGGTCAGCCGCATTCGGGCGACGTGATTGTCAAGACTTGTCAGCCACTTATAGAGTTGAGGCGTATCCGTATCGGGATAGTAGATCTCATACAGATTCATGTCGAGTGTCTCGCTGCCGTCAGTCGACTGTCCGCAGAGATAGTGGAAACACTCCGACGACGTCTGGTCAGGTCGCATCATCTTCACCATCCTCACGTCCATCGTCACCTCGCGCTGGCCCTCCGTGCGAATGCCGACATACGTCTTGCTCAGCACATTTCTTAATTTAAACCTGTACTTGTCGCTGTCAGCAATTCTCGGATCCGTCGTCGTTGCCTCTACAGAGAGGATGTAGCGATAGCCCTCTTCGAACTTGAAGCCCTGAATCTCGTCGAGGAAGAACGTTCCAACGGTCTTTCCCGTGAGGTCGATGGCCTCCATCTGGATGCCGGGACCCGTGTAGGCGCCCCAGTACGAATGGTTCAACACGTACTCCGGCTCGATGGTCACCGTCCACACCTCCGTTTTTGGCACAAACTTGCCGTCCTCATCGATGTAACCACCGTCCACTTCAGTCCCGTCTGTCGAGCAAGCAGCCAGAAATGTGGCCGCTACGAGCATCATCATGAATCTTTTTATCATTTCCATTACAGTTACTTTTTTATCGTTCGTCTATAGCTATAACTGCAAAATTGCAAAATCTTGCACGATTTCGGCAAATATTTAAGATAATTTAAGGAATAAGGTTGATTATCTCATGCCATGGGGCGCTGAGTAGTTACTTGATAGAAACAATAATCCCCCGCCGAAAGGCGAGGGATTTATGCTCTGTTTTCGGACTCTTTAGAATGGTCCGTGTCCCATACACGACGTTGTGCCGATGGCCGTCAGGAAGGCCGTGAGCGCGGCTACTAGAACCTTCACCGCCAGCTCGATGATACGTTGCTTCTTCATAGTTTACCTCCTTTCTGCGCTTGTCTGGTATCTGTTTCTCCCCCTAAGTTAGGGGGAGCTAGAGGGGGTCTGAAGAGGCGAACAGTTTCCCTCGTTCTTGGATTACCCGTTTCCACCTCCGCCGTTACCGTCAGCCTGGGGTGCCAGCACGTAGCTGATCGGGGTCTTCTTCTGGAAGCGCTTCGGCTTGCCGCCCACCGTGCGCACCTCGCTCTCCACCACATACCCGTACTCGAACACGCACTGCTCCTTGAAAGCTCTTGAGGTGAGCTTCTCGCCCTTCACGTTCTCCGGCGAGAAATTGATCTTGATGCCGTTGATCATCGCGTCGGGACCGGCTTCCACAGCCGACTCCAGGTCGTTCTTGCCTTTACCCTGACCGTCCACGCTGGGGGAGAACGTTCCGAGTCCGTCGAGCTTCACGGGCTGACCCTGCGAGAGCAGCTCGCTCATGCACTCTACCACCTGTCCGAGCACCAGCACGCACATCTGGTAGTCGGCGATCTTGCCGTGACCCGTCATGTGCTTGGCGAAGCCCTTCAGGTTCAGCGGCTCCTTCTTGTCCACCTCTGCGAAATACTTGCCGAATGCGGTGCTGTCGTCGTTAGTGTTCTGA
>ONCZ01000101.1 GCA_900316445.1 uncultured Prevotellaceae bacterium
AAGCAAGAGAAAAATGTGTGGATGGGACGAGAAAACCAGAGATATGGTACTGGGGATTTGCTAGAAGTCTTGTCATAATTATTGAGCGTCTGCCCTGTTTTCATTGTCATTGTATTATAATTCTTTCGCATGCAAGCCACAATAGCCTGCATATAAAAACGTAAAGGTAAGGAAAATTTCTGAAAGCACCAAATAATTATGGAAAAATCAGCTAATTTTCTTTCATCGTGTTGAGTTGTAGCGTCGAAGTGCTGAGGCCTTCGGAGGTGCAGGTGAGCTGCAGGGTGCCGGCATCGTCGGTGCTCTGGATGAGCAGCTGGGCGAGACCGTTGAAGGCGGGGATGGTGAACTGGTGGCAGTCGATAGCGTTGGGATGGTCGATGCCGGGGTAGGAGGGGTCGCCATTGCCGACACCGAGGATGCGGCCGTTACCCGTGAGGGTGAAGGTGAGCACGGGACAGGCGTCGGGCACGATGTGGCCTTTCTGATCCTGCACCTCGATGGTGATGACGGCGAGGTCGCGACCGTCGGCAGCAATCTGACTGCGGTCCGCCTTGAGCACGGTCTTGGCTGCGGGCTTCGTGGTCTCGATGGTCTCCGTGAGGATGCGCTTACCGTTCTTATAGCCGTAGGCCACCACACGGCCAGGCTTATAGGTGGCGTTCCACTTCAAGTGTCCGTTCTTAGGCATCGCCTGACGGCCGAGCTTCTGGCCGTTGACGATGAGTTCCACTTCGTCGCAGTTGCTGTAAGCCCAGAGTTCGATGGTCTCGCCCTCGTGGCCCTGCAGGTTCCAGTGGGGGAAGATATGGAGCGTGGGTTCGTTGGTCCACCACGATTTCAGATACCACGCTTCGTCTTTCCAGAAGCCACAGTAGTCGAGGATGCCGAATTCGGAGTCGTGAGCAGGGAAGACGAGGGGATTGGCCTCGCCACGATAGTCGAAGCCCGTCCAGTAGAAGAGTCCGGCGGCCCAGGGACGGTCGGCATAGAATTGCCAGCCGCGCTCGATGACGTTCTCCACATGGTGATGGGTGGTGTCGCGGTTCATGGAAACCATGCGTCCTGGATAGTCGGGCGAGTTGAAGTACCAGCCTCGTGTGCCACAGCCCGTGGTCTCTTCCGTACCTACGATCTTCCAGTCGGGATGGGCCTTCTTGCGGTTGTCGACATCGTTTTGGACGATATAGTTGAAGCCCACGACGTCGAGGCCCTTGATGAGTTCGGTGCCTCCGGCATTCGCCACCGTGCTGGGACGGGTGGGGTCATAGAGCTTTGTATATTCGCGCATCGCCTCGGCCAGACGGGTGCCCTGGATGGTGTTCTCCAGTCCCCACTCCTCGTTGCCGTCGCTCCAGAGGATGATCGAAGGATGGTTCCTGTCGCGCTTGATCATCCGCTCCAGCAGTCGCAGGTGCTCCTCGTTGATGCCCATCAGGCGGTTCTCGTCGATGACGAGGATGCCCTCACGGTCGCAGATATCGAGCAGGGCGGGCGTCATGGGATTGTGCGAGGCACGGTAGGCGTTGCAGCCAAACCGTTTCAGTTGCTTGATGCGCCAGGCCTGCAGGGCATCGGGGATGGCTGCACCCACGCCGGCATGATCCTGATGGAGGTTGACACCCTTCAGCTTCAGCGGCTCGCCGTTGAGGAGGAAGCCTCGCTGGGCATCGAAGGCAATGGAGCGGATGCCTGTGGTGGTCAGATAGACATCAACCACCTTGCCTTTTTGACTGACGGTCGTCTCCACCTGATAGAGATAAGGATTGGCTGGACTCCAGAGACGGGGCTGGCTGACGGTGAGCGTCTGTTGCGTGGCGGAGGTCTGCTTTGCCTTCAGGCTGAGGCTGACAGCAGAGGTCTTGGCGATTTCGTGGCCGACGGCGTCAAGCAGGCGCTGAGAGATTTCGCACTGCTGAGCTGTCAGACCACTGTTGTGTATTTCTGTCTCGATGGTGAGCAGGGCCTCGGTAAAGGGTGCCTGCAACTGGGCATGGACGAACGTGCCGAAGGGGGCTACGCTGACCTGAGCGGACTTCTCGAGCCACACGTCGCGATAGATGCCTGCACCCTCGTAGAACCAGCCCTCCTCGAGCGAGGCATCGGCACGGACGCAGATGAGGTTGTCGCCACCATAATTAATATAAGGTGTGATGTCGTAAATCTGTGTGACATAGCCGCTGGGTTCCGTACCCATATAGAAGCCATTGAACCACACCTGGGCGTTGCGGAAGATGCCGTCGAAGCGCAGTTGGAGGTGCTTGCCGAAGTCCTCCTCGCCGATAGTGAAGACCTTACGGTACCAGCCCACGCTGGTAGCAGGGTATTTCCAGCCGACGGTCTTATAGCCGTGGGAGTGGCTTGCCTCACGGGCGTAGGGCAGGGTTGGCACCCAGTCGTGGGGAATCTGCACCTCTTGCCAGGAGGAATCGTTAAACTTGCGGGAGTAGGGACCTTCGTTGTGGATGGAGTTGGCTTTTGTCAGGTAGTTGAAGTACTCCGTGCCGCAGCCGAAGTCTTTCTGGGGATCGGCGGCGTGGCCAAAGGCAAACTTCCAGCCCTTGTCGAGGCGGATGGTCTCGCGCTGGGATTGCGCACTCAGGGTGATGGTAAACAGGCAGGCGACGGTCGCCACAAGCATTGTTTTTAGTCTCATATTAGTCATTGTCTTTTTGATTGATGTTGCAAAGATAGGCAAAAAGTTTCAAACCAGCACGAAAACGAAGAGACTTTTTTATTTGTTTGACAGAATAGTGTCAATAATGGGAGATAAACGCAAACTGTCGGAGGAAAGACGTGTCGGGATAGACTGTTTTGAACGAATCGGAACGGATTTGAACAAATCGGAAAACAGGAAGGCGTTTTTGAACACGTCGGACAATCAAAAGAACGCAACAGACAACACCTTTATGAAATAATAACGACCTTTGCACCAGCAAAACGAAAAAGATTTCGTATATTTGCATCGACTAACAATTAATTCAGTAAGATATGACAAGAAAGTTTTTGATTCATGAGATTAGTATGGTAGTTGTGGCTGTGGTCGCCTTGTGCAGCTACAGCCTTCGTATGTCCGCCCAGACACTCACGGCGGCAAACATCGACGAGGTCGTGAAGGCGATGACGCTGGAAGAGAAGTGCCACATGGTGCTCGGCCGTGGTATGCACTTTAACGACGACGCGAAGTTCCCCGGAACCGCAGGCAGCACATTCTCCGTGGCCCGTCTGGGTATCCCCGAGACTTATTGTGCTGACTCTCAGCAGGGTCTCCGCATGAATGCTACCCGTGCGTGGGATCATAATGATTATTACCCCACCGACTTCGTGGCTTCGATGACACTCGCCTCGACGTGGGACCGTGAGGCTGCCTTCAAGGTTGGACAGGGCATCGGCAACGAGGTGCGCGAGTTCGGTCTCGACTGGATCCTCTCGCCTGCGATGAACCTCATCCGCAATCCGCTGTGCGGGCGTAATCACGAGTATTACTCAGAGGATCCCTACCTCTCCGGCACCATCGGCGCAGGTTATGTGCGTGGCGTGCAGAGCGAGGGTACGGCTGCCTGTCCGAAGCACTTCGTGGCCAACAACCAGGAAACCAACCGAAACAACAATATCTCCCAGGTGTCGCAGCGTGCTCTGCGCGAGATTTACCTGAAGGCGTTTGAGATCATGGTGAAGGAGAGCGATCCCTGGACCATCATGACCTCTTATAATAAGCTGAACGGCCCGTATGCCGTACAGAACTACGACCTACTGACCACCATCGTTCGCGATGAGTGGGGCTGGAAGGGCATGTATGTGTCAGACTGGAATGCCGGCGATGATGCCGTAGCCGCCATGCTGGCTGGTAACGATATGCTGCAGCCTGGACAAGACAAGCAGTATCAGGCCATCCTTGAGGCCGCCAGGAACGGAAAGCTGTCGATGGAGGTGCTCGATGCCAATGTGAAGCGCATTCTGGAGTATGTCATCAAGACACATAACTTCAAGGGTTACAAATATAGCAACGAGCCTAATCTGAAGGCTCATGCCAAGACGGTTCGCGAGGTGGGTGCCGATGGTATTGTGCTGTTGAAGAATGGAGGAGTCGGGAGTCAGGAGTCAGGAGTCAGTAGAAATGTTCTGCCGCTGACAGGCAAGCGCGTGGCATTGTTCGGCTGCACGAGCTATGACTGGATTTCTGGTGGTTCCGGTTTCGGAGGCACGAGCGTAGGTCACTATACCGTCTCTCTGATTGAGGGTCTGCGCAGCGTGGGTTATGAGGTCTATAAGCCGTTGATCGGTGTCTATACCCAGCATCTTGCTGCTGAGGAAAAGAGACTCTTCCCCAACGGCCGTCCTCCCTTCTCGCTGATGCCTCCTGCACGTGCTGACGAGAAGCAGTTCACGGCTGAGGAACTGAATGCTGCCATCGAGGGTAGCGACGTGGCCATCATCTCACTGGGTCGTAAGAGCGGTGAGGCTGCAGACCGTAGCGAGAGCGACTTCTACCTGAAGGACGGTGAGAAGCAACTCATCAAGGCCGTCAGTGAGGCCTATCACGCTAAGGGCAAGAAGGTCGTGGTGCTGCTCGACATCTGCAGTCCTATCGATGTCGCCTCTTGGCAGGATCAGATTGATGCCCTCGTCTGCACCTGGCAGGGTGGTCAGGAGAGTGGTTTCTCTGTGGCCGATGTGCTCAGCGGTCGTGTGAACCCATCTGGCAAACTGCCGATGACCTTCCAGATCAACTATGGCGATGCCTACGCTGACAAGAACTTCCCCGCCAATGTCGATGATAAGACGCTGGGTGCGATGTTCATGTGGGGCTACAACAAGGATCAGGCCCCGAAGGAGCGCACGCCCCAGGCCAATATCGACTTTACGAACTATGAGGAGGACATCTATGTGGGCTATCGTTACTTCGACAGCTTCGGCAAGCCTGTGGCCTATCCCTTCGGCTTCGGCCTCTCTTATACCACCTTTGAGTACGACGATCTGAAGGTTGAGGAGGAGAATGGTGTCTATACCATTAAGGTCGATGTAAAGAATACGGGTAAGCGTGCTGGCCGCAACGTCGTGGAACTCTTCGTGGCTGCCCCCAACAGCAAGAAGCTGAACAAGCCTGAGAAGGAATTGCGCAACTACGCCAAGACCAAGCTCCTGCAGCCTGGTGAGGAGGAGACCGTCACGATGACTGTCAAGACCTCAGACCTCGCCTCCTTCAATGAGAAGGCTTCAGCCTGGAAGACGGATGCCGGTGTCTATTCGTTCCTCATCTGCTCTTCTGCCAATGACGTCGAGGCCAAAGTCACTGCCAAAGTGAAGGCCTGGACGCAGAAAGTTCACAACGTGATGCAGCCCAACGTGAAACTCAACCTGCTCCGCAGATAGAATCTGTGTAATCTGTGCAATCTGTGGTTAAAATTATAATTCTTGCGTCCCTGCGGTAGTAAGCGGCAAAGCCGAGCGTGTGTAATTCGTGGTAGAAAAGGAAATATCAATTTGTCAATCAATCATTATAGTATGAGAAAATTAATCGTATGTATGGCGCTCGCAGCAATGTGCTGCCTGGGTGCCTCGGCACAGGAGAAACTCTTCAATAGTGCCAGTGTTCAGTCTCCCGTCGTCAACAAGGACGGCACAGTGACATTCAACCTCTTCGCACCAAAGGCCGTGAAGGTCGAGGTGACAGGTGACTTCCTGCCCACCCAACAGGTCGACATCCCCGGCTATGGCAAGTACGATGCTCCGGGCGTAGCCCAGCTCGTCGAGGGTAAGAACGGCGTGTGGAGCTACACCACCGACAAGCTCGCCCCTGAGATGTACAGCTACACCTTCAACATCGACGGTATGACTGGTGTGAAGGATCCTGCCAACATCTACGTGAACCGCGACATCGTCAGCTTCACTAACATCTTTATCGTCAGCGACGAGAAGGGTGACAAGGGTGATCTCTATCGCGTCAACGAGGTGCCTCACGGCAATCTGAGCAAGGTCTGGTATCCCAGCCCCACACTGAAGATGAATCGTCGCATGACCGTTTACACTCCCGCCGGCTATGACAAGGGTGGCAAGTATCCCGTGCTCTATCTGTTGCATGGTGCTGGTGGCGACGAGAACGCTTGGAGCGAACTCGGACGTGCTGCCCAGATTCTCGACAACCTGATTGCTACGGGTAAAGCTAAGCCCATGATCGTCGTGATGCCCAACGGCAACCCCAACTGTCAGGCAGCCCCTGGTGAGTGGTCTTGGGGTATGTACACTCCCGGTTTCCGTGATGGCGGTACTGGTCCTACCGAGCCTGCCGCTGCCTCTATACCTGAGAGTTTCATGGATATCGTGAACTATATCGACGCCAACTATCGCACCGTCAAGAAGCGTGAGGGCCGTGCCGTCTGCGGTCTGTCCATGGGTGGCGGCCATACCTTCCACGTGAGTCTGCTTTATCCCAACAGCTTCGACTACTACGGACTCTTCTCTGCTGGGCTCCATCTGGGTAACGGTGGCTTCAACAGCTCTTTTGCCGATCAGATCAAGGCTGATCCCAATTTTGCACAACAGAGTGCTAAGCTCTTCGGCAGCAAGCCCAAACTCTACTGGATGGGTATGGGTAAGACCGACTTCCTCTATCAGAGCACCGTTGACCTGCGTGCTTTCTGGGACAGCAAAGGCTACAAGTACGAGTACGTTGAGACCGATGGCGGTCACATCTGGCGCAACTGGCGCATCTATCTGACCATGTTCGCCCAGAAACTATTTAAGTAAACGAAAAAAAGAAGGCTCCACATCTTGTGAGGGCACTGAAAAAGTCCCACCTGCCCCTTTTTAACACTTGAATTCTGCACATAGTCTGTATAATATTTGGCTATGTGCGGATTTTTTTGTACCTTTA
>ONCZ01000036.1 GCA_900316445.1 uncultured Prevotellaceae bacterium
TCCATCTACCCCAACCCCTTCTTCATAAGAAGGGGCTTCGACCTTAACCCCAAACCCCTTTGCCCTCTCCAGGGCAGGGGCTTAAAAAAATAATCGCAGAACGCCGTCGATTATTTTTATGTTTTGGTATCGCGGGACGACGCGATGCCTTTTTTATCGGCTGGCGCACAGAAAAGGCGTAGGAATGACATTGCCTTTTTGAGCTCCATTGATTGAGTCCATCCGCCTCAGGTGAGCCCCTTTCCAAGGGGCGGCGATAGCGGGGATGTCAAAATCATGGCGAACCCCGAAGGGGCAAAGGCTTGAGAGCCATACCAAAAAGCTGATGTAGGACGGCGTATGCCGCCGGAGTCAGTTACATCCTCTTGCCAACGATTGGCGAGAGGCTTGGAGAGTGGTTCGAGATCCTCCTTAGGACAAGGAGGATTAGGTGGTTGTGACCCTTGCAGGGGAATCCCTGCATTATAGCCGTCCCTTATCAAGGGACTCTAAATCTTCGCGCCGAAGAAAAGAACAGAGGGTAAGCAGGGCCAAAGCCCTGCTAAAGGTTATCCTTCGCCTCCAGGCGTGGCCTCGGTCTGGGAGAGGGCGTAGTCACTGACTGCGATCTTCTCGAAATAGACCTTCTTCTTGCCATCGACGGTCTTCTCCTTGCGGATGAGGACATCCTTGAACTCGAAAGCACATTCGTTCTTCAGCGCCCGGCTGGTAAGCTTCTCGCCCTTGGCGTTCTCAGGGCTGAAACGCAGATGAATGCCCTCGATGATCACGTTGGGCCCCAGGCTGATAGCGGTCTCCACGTCGTTAGAACCCTTGCCCTCGATGGTGGGACGGAAGGTGCCCAGGCCGTCAAGCTTCACCGACTGCCCCTGCAGGATGAGTTCTTTGAGACAGCCGACGACGTTCTGGAGCACCAGTACGAGCATGTCATAGCTGGCCAGTTTGCCGTGTTCTGAGAGGTGCTTGGCGAAACCCTTGAGCGACATGGGTTCGCTGGTGGAAGGTACGGGGAACCACTTGCCGAAGGCAGTGCTGTCGTCATTGGTGTTCTGACGAAGGTTCACGGGAAAGGTAATTCGTTCTCTTGCCATAGTTGGAAAAAAAACAACTCTCTTGTCGCGGTGCAGTCGGGAAGAAAGAACGGCTTTTGCCCGGGGAATAAACGGATTATTCTGGGAGAAAGTGGCGTAGTTTCTTGAGGCCTCGTCCGGCTTTGCCTTGACAATGCAAAGTTAGCACTTTGCAAAACCTTGTTGTCTGACTTTGTCAGACAGTAAAAGAAATAATTTTCTTTTTAACATTTCTCTTACTTTCTTCGGCGCGAAGAAAGAAGCAAAGAAGCATCCACCCTAACCAAGCCTTCCCCTATATGGGAAGGATGTAACTGAAAATCGCGGAAACCGTCGATTTTCAGAGTTTTGGTATGGCTCTCAAGCCTGTGCCCCTTCGGGGTGAGCCATGGTTGTTTACACCTCTCCCTCTGTCCCTCCCCTGGAAGGGAAGGGATGGCTGCGCACAGAGAATGCGCGCCGAGTAAAATACGATGGACACCTCAACGCCTTAGCCGAGAAGAATACATCGCGAAATCTCATGGCGGTAGCCGAAAAAAATAGATCGCGTGTCCCGCGATACCAAAAAGTGCAGGAAGTCGACGGCGCGCTGCGACTTCCTGGTTAAGCCCCTGCCCTGGAGAGGGCAAAGGGGTTTGGGGTTAAGGTCGAGGCCCCTTCTTATGAAGAAGGGGGTGGGGTAGATGGAGGACTTCAGGGCTTGCCCTGATAAAGAAGGGGCTCTCGGTCTTGGAGCATCCGAAGGAAGTTCTGGTAAAGAGGCGATTTTGAAAGCGCCTCTTGATCCTGGAGCTCGGGCGGGAGATCGATACAATAGTCCTCACAGATGTATCGAACTGCCTGAGGCGGCAGCTTCTGAGCCTTGGGCGAGATCCCCATGGCATCAAGGATATGCCGCCGCGTCGCGAGATAGCGGCTGAAGGTTCTTGGTGAGACATCGGCCAGACGGGCCAACGTACTCTTACTGATGAAACGGTTTTTGTCGTAGAAGTTAACCATGAATTAGGTGCTAAAAGTTAAATATATAAATATATTTATGTAACGAGTGTAACGAGATCGGGAAACTTTTATAATAGAAATGCATTTATTTGGAGGTAAATGTGATTTCTTATAAGAAAGGTTGAAAATCTCATTACACTCGTTACATTTTTAGAAGGGCAAACCCTGTTCAACTGCCTCATTCTGAGGCATTTCGGGGCTTTCTGGTTCTTCGGCGAAGAGAGCGGAAATTTCACGCTGGGCTTCGGTGGGATTCATGTCGTAAAGACGATAGAAACAACCCTTGCTGTTGCGCTCGGAGCGGTAGCCGATGGCCTTCATGACCAGAGAGACACGGCGGGAGGTGATGTTACGGTTACCGTAACTGATCATCTGGGCAATGGTGGCTGAACTCAGGAACTTAAAAGGTTCACCGGGGCGAGGCTTGCGGAAACGGCTGCGGATGAGCTGCTCCTCGTCGGAGATGATACGGAAATACTCGTTCTGCTGTTTCATCCGGGCTTCTTCAGATTTCCCAAACCAGTAGGGAAAGCCATCGTAATACTCATCGCGCAGCTGGGCGTAGAGCTGTTCGTAGTCGAACTCCCACTTGCGGGGATTGTCCACACTGGACACACGGAAGCAGAGCCAACGGCGGTTGCCGGTCTCGTCGGTCAGGAACCGCTCCTGATTGCCCGTGGCACAGAGTGCCGCCAGGCGGTGCTTCGCCATCACAAACTTATCGTAAGGCCGTCGGATCTTCAGCGTAATCTTGGTCGAGAGTGACTTTAATTCCGCATTATCTCGGTCTTTGAACGCATCGATCTCCTCAATCTCCACCAGACAGTTCTCGACGAGCGCGATCTGGTCGTCCTTCTGTGAGAAGGAGTTGCTGGAGTTCTCCCAATAATAGGTGCGCAAGGGCGGGGGCAATAGGAACCGGAAGAACGTGGTCTTATAGACACCCTGCGGGCCGATAAACGTGAGGATGGTCTCATTGCAGATGTCATCGCTCAGCCAGTCGGCCATCGTGGCCACCAGCCATTTGTGCAGAGCCCACTGCATCAGTTCCTGCGCCTCCTTGGGCGTCTGTTTCTCCTGCACCGCCTCGACGTGGACGAATGAAGCCAGCTCTGCCACACGGTCTTTCTTGTCCCAGGCAGGCAACTGTTTCACATAGTCGCGAACGGGATGGATGCGTCGGGCCAGGTCGCTGTTGATCATGTCCCTCAGGTCGTTCTTCAGCACACGCTTGCCGGTGTCGGTGGCCATCATGCGCCGGAGCTTGCAGATATAGGATTCTTCCATCAGATGCCATTCGCCATTGTCCTCCAGATAGGAGGCCTGGTCGGTGATCTGATTATAGATAATCTCCACCTTGTTGACACTCAGCCATTTGCAGATGTCTGGCAGCGTGATCATGGAGACTTCTTTCAGGCGACCGCCCTTGTTGAGTCGCCAGCAGCCATGTTCGTGCTGACGGTTCTGATAGACCCAGTGGATGATGCCCTCGCGCTGCTTCTGGTCGTAGTCGTTCCAGTTCTGAGCGGCCCATTCCAGCAGACTTTCTATCGGCGTGCCGAAATGATTGAACAGGTGGGCTGCATGCATCACATAGTGGTGGTGGGTACCGGGGCCGTAGGCGATGCTGCGCTTGTTGAGCATCTGCTCGATGATGGTCCAGGCTGATTCGACATCGGCATGATGACTGCCTACAGCATCCTCTGCGCGGCGCTTGCCGCGCTCGGTGTCAGCCGCCGTATTCGCTGCCGCTGCCTCGTCGTCGGTAATCAGGAAAGGCTCCGCGTCGGAGTTGAGACAGGCCTCTGGGTCGTGGGCAATACCCGAGAGACGGGTGATGTTGCTGCACTGGCCGTCGTATTTTACGCCGCAAAGGTCGGCATAGTACTGGTTACCCTTCTTATAAGCGGCCCGATAAAGAATACCATTTTCAGGAGGTGAGAAATCGCACACAGATTCCACAGATGACACAGATGTATCGGCTGGCGCCGATGTATAGCGGAAAATGATGCGTAGTCCCTCACCGCTGATGGTTCGATAGGCCAAAAGTGTATGCGGATCGGCAAGGATCTTACTTCTTACCTCTTCCATCTTACTTTCCTCCACATGATCTATGTCACAGATGGAGAGGCCAGTGACGCGGGTGACATGGGTGGTCTGCTTGCCGTTGCCGTTGAACAAGACCGCCACTGAAAAGGCTGGCATGATGGAGTTCTTCACTTTCTTGTTTGCCTCTTCGCGGGTGATGGTTTTGGCGAGATTGCGATAGAGTTCGGTCTTGCTCTTGACACTCTGGTCGCACTTGATCCACCACAAGATGGTGTCGAGTCCAACGGCTTTGCTCTCGTAGGACTGCAGGTCCTTGAAGATACTGAGTTTCAGATTGTTCATAGGCTGTTGCCATTAAGTACTTTCTCCCTGAGGTAATCCTCAAAATCATCGTAATAGCGGTAGAGTAACTTGCCGTAGGCATCCCAGATGGCCATGAACTCCTTTTCAGAGAGCTTGGCCGCCATGCCGAGGATCATGACCGACACGTGGTTGAGGTCAGTCTTGGAACAGTAATTCTCCTGGAAATAGCGTCCGTTCATGTGATAGTTCGTGCGCAGAAAGTACTGCATTCCTTTTGATTTTGCCATCTGTTCCTGCAGAACTCGCACGAGCAGCATGGCTGCGATGTGGTTTGTTTTCATTTTGTGCGTAAAATAAAGTTGATTTTTGATGAATTGTACTTTTACGCGACAAAAATAGACATATCCCAAAATATGATTGTGCCACGCCATAGGGTGGCACAGCCGATAAAATTCTTATCGGAATTTAAGAATTATTAGTAGAAAAACAAGATTGGGGGAGAATAATTTGGCAGTTAGGGAAAAAATGAGTACCTTTGCAGCTTGAATTGGAAACTGGAGAAATGGATCTGTTGAAATGAAAGTATTACATATAGGAAACTTGAAGGGTGGTGTAGATATCTGCATCAGGAACATTTTGACATATTTGTCTTCGGATTTCGAATTCGTTGTTGTCAATGGGGCAGACGATCGGAATAAGCCGTATGTCAGAAATGGTCAGGAGGTTCGTTCCTACAAGATAAGTATGTTCCGGCCGATTAGTTTTTCAAAAGATATCAAAGCACTGGTACAAGCCGTCAGAATTTTGAAGAAGGAGAAACCGGACTTGGTGCATTGTCATAGCGCCAAAGGGGGTGTTATCGGGCGCGTCGCAGCCTTTTTGACCGGTTATAAGTCTGTCTATACACCTCATGCTTTCTCATTCTTGTCATCGGAGAATAAGCGGAATAAAACGATTTACCGATTCTTTGAGAAAATCACGAGGCTAAATTCTTGTTTGATTGGATGTTCAGAGTCAGAAAGGCTATTGGGTATTCAGCAGGTGGGCTATCCAGAAGAAAAGGCTTTTGCATGGACGAATTCGATACCTGCCATACAGGTGGAACGGATTAAGCGACCTGAGGGCATTGCTGCAGAAGAAAAATACCTGGTGACTATAGCACGCCCCTGCTATCAAAAGAATCCGATGTTTATGGTGGAGGTGATGAAGTTGTTGCATGAACAGCTCCCAGATGTGAAACTCTATGTGTTAGGTGCTGATTTCTATTCTCCCTTGTTAGGGGATTTGAAGCAGCGTATTGAGGATCGCGGCTTGAAAGATACCATAAAAGTGTTACCATGGATTAGCCATGATGAAGCGATGGGCTATCTGAAGTATGCTCAATTATATTTGAGTACATCTATCTATGAAGGCTTACCCATTGCCGTTCTTGAAGCGATGGCGTTGGGAAAGGCCGTTGTGGCGTCAGATGTTATTGGTAATCGTGACTGTGTCAAAGAGGGCATTACTGGCTGCTTATTGCCTTTGGATGCAAAGAGGTTTGCTACAGGATGTCGCAGACTGTTGGATGATGAGGAACAACGTTGCCAAATGGGCAGGAATGCACAAGAGGTGTTCGAGTCAGATTTCCTGATTAACAATAGAATAGGAGAGTTGGAGAATATATATGAAGCGCTTTTTCATAAGGTTTAAACAATTCGGGGGAATGGTGCTCGTCAAGGAGTATGTACGCAAAGGTGTACTCCTTGATGCGATAGGGCAGTTCCTGTTGGTGACTCTTAGGAGGAAAACCTTGGGACAGGCAGATGCTGCATTAAGAAGGAAGATTGCTCCTAAGTTGAGAGAGGAATTTCTGCCTGTCTTGAAAATGGCAGCAAAGAATTATGACGGTGTCCAGTTGGAACACAAACGCTCCAATAAGGTGTGGTTCTGTTGGCTTCAAGGATTGGATCAGGCTCCGGACTTGGTTAAGATGTGTTATGCGTCACTCAAGCGTCATCTGAAGGGAAAGGAGATAATTGTACTGACCAGTGAAAACATTCATGAGTATGTATCTTTCCCAGAGTTCATCATGGAGAAATATAAAAAAGGAATCCTTGATAACACTAGATTATCTGATTTGGCAAGGTTGGAACTCTTAATCAAATATGGCGGTTCGTGGATTGATTCTACGGTATTTTGTACTTCTGATGATTATCCTAAAGATATTTTAGATTGCGATTTGTTCGTCTTTCAGCAGGTCAGAAAGGATTATACAGGCTTTATGGGGCTGTCGAATTGGTTTATTACGGCATGTACCAACAACAGACTCTTGCTCATTCTAAGAGAAATGCATTATGAGTATTGGAGGCGATATAATTGTGTAATTGACTATTTCTTCTTCCATCTCTTTTTTGTCATGATTGTCAAAGAGTATCCGGAAGAGATCAAAAATATGCCCAAGTATAGTAATCGCTATCCTTTACTGTTGAAAACGAAATTGGCTGAGGTCTATGATGAAGAATGGATGAAGAAATTGTGTCAACAGACTTGTTTCCATAAACTGTCCTATCGCCTAAAGGGCCAAGCTGACAGGCCGGGAACCTTTTACGATGCACTCAAAAGATTATGAAAAAAGATATTATATCAGAATTTGTAAGGTTATCGATGGGGCAGCAGTCTGAATTGTCTAAATGCCCGGACGGTCAGGAATGGGAAAGTCTTTATGAGTTTGCCCAAAAACAGGCGATTGTCGGTTTCTTATTACATGGAATTGAAAAACTGCCTAAGGGCCAGTATCCGCCAAGGGTAATGTTTATGAATTGGTATGGGGAGGGTGAGCAGATTAGTGGCATGAATGCAGAGCTGAACAAGATGGCAGTCAGGATTATAGAGGAATTCACGAACGACGGGTTTGACTGTTGTGTCTTGAAAGGACAAGGCAACGCTTTGATGTATCCTGATCCTATGCGTAGAAGTCCTGGAGACATTGATATTTGGATGAAGCCAAAGGGACTGTCTAAGGTCGGAAAGATGGAAGAGGTCAGGGAAGAGATCATTCGTTATGTCGGGAAGAAATACAAGATAGAGGACACGCGCTACTATCATATAGAGTTTCATGTGGGAGATATTCCTGTGGAGGCACATTTTATGCCAGGCGTCATGAATAACCCGCTTTATAATAAGAGGCTGCAGCGTTTTTATACTGACCTGCAAAATGAACAATGCCGTCATTGGGTGGATCTTCCCGGTGGCGAGGGTCGTATACCGGTGCCTACCTACGATTTTAATGTCATATTCCAGTTGAGTCATATGATGCATCATTTCTTTGATGAAGGCATCGGATTGAGACAAATGATGGACTACTTCTATCTGCTCAGACGCGAGGAAACCAAGTCAGCAAAATCAGGTCTGCCCGAAAAACTCAATTATTTAGGCCTGAGAAAATTCGCCGGGGCTGTTATGTATGTGATGCAGGAGGTGTTGGGCTTAGAGCAGGACTACTTGATTGTGCCTGCCGATGAGAGGAGGGGCGAAACGCTGTTGGCAGAGATCTTCAAGGGAGGAAATTTCGGGCAGTTCTCTGGCTTATCCCAACATGGCACAGGTTCGAAATATTTAATTAAGAACTGGCGTAGTCTTCAGCTTGTGAGAGAATATCCGGCAGAAGCATTGTCTGAGCCTCTGTTCAGAACTTATCATTTCTTCTGGAGAAAGAAAAACGTGTAATCAAACATCCTGTTGATATGAGAAGCAATACCCAGTCAAACAAAATTATCATGTGGATGATTGTCGTTATCGACTTTCTATTACTGAACGTCTTACTGATAGCTTTGACAGAGTTCCATCCGTGGTTTTCCAATTGGTTACCTTACAAGATCCGTACACTCATCTTGTTAAACAACATAGGACTCCTTATTAGTGAATATTTCAATTCGCCGATTATCCATGAGCGTGTCGTTTCTGTTGCAGATATTCTGAAACGAATTTCCCGATTGGCACTGACCCAGTCGTTTATCGCCTATTTCTTCATGAAGGCGTTAAGTCTGAACTTCGTAGGAGGCCGTTTCGAGGCTGTCTTCTTCCTGCTGTTCTTCGTGACGATTCTTCTTTCACGGACAATGGAGAGGCAGGTTATTAAAAAATACCGAATGACGGGTTATAACACGAGGCGGGTGACATTCGTCGGGGCGGACCCGGAACTGGTAGGCATTCTCAGAAAACTGAAAGACGACGCAACGTTAGGCTACAAAGTGTTGGGCTACTATGGTGACGAGCATCTGGAGAAACTGGTCGATGAGATTGAGGAGGCAGAGGATCATAATAAGAAGAATGATAAGAAGGAACCCGTCAGGTTGAAAAGACTTGGGTCGTATGAGGACTTGTTGGACGCTATCAAGAAAGACGAAGAACTGGATTTGGGCGACGAGCTGTACATGTGTGTGTCGAGGTTAGACCGTGACAGGATCAGGGAAGTCTCGAAATTCTGTGACCAGCACGTGGTGAGATTCTTCTACGTTCCTGTGTCGGTGGAGACGATAGGCCTGAACCTGAAGCGGGAAATGGTGGATGATATGGAGGTGTTCACGACGTATGAGAATCCACTGATGAACCCTGTGAATAAGATCATAAAGCGGGCGTTTGACATCGTGGTGTCATTGCTGATCCTGACTATCATGCTGCCGTTTATGCCCATACTTTGGCTGGTCATTAAGACGCAAAGCCCTGGTCCGTTGTTCTTCAAACAGTTACGTACAGGTCTGGACGGCCAGGAGTTCTACTGCTATAAGTTCCGCTCGATGCATGTGAATGAGGATGCAGATAAGGTACAGGCCACCAAGGATGACCCGAGGAAATATCCGTTCGGTAATTTCATGCGTAAGGCAAACATCGACGAACTGCCGCAGTTCTGGAACGTGCTGAAAGGCGATATGTCGATTGTGGGTCCGAGACCCCACATGCTGGCGCATACGGAACAGTATTCGCAGTTGATAGAGAAATACATGGTGCGTCATTTCGTGAAGCCAGGTGTGACAGGTTGGGCGCAGGTGACGGGATTCCGGGGCGAGACGAAGGAACTCTGGCAGATGGAAGGCCGCGTGAAGCGTGACATCTGGTATATGGAACACTGGAGTATCTGGCTCGACATCCGTATCATCTGGATGACATTCAAGACGATTTTTATTCATGACAAAAATGCCTATTAGCAGTTCACTGACAAATATAAACATGAGATGAAAAAACAAATAGCTATTTTGGGATCCACAGGATCCATAGGCACACAGGCCCTGGAGGTCATCAGGGAACATGCAGACCTGTATGAGGTCTATTGTCTGACAGCGAACAACAAGGTGGAGCTGCTGGCTGAGCAGGCCCATCAGTTTAAGCCGGCTGCCGTCGTGATAGCCAACGAACAGCGCTATGACGAGCTGAAGCAGTTGATGAGCGACATGCCCGAGGTGAAGGTGTATGCCGGGGCGAAGGCCCTCGACGAGATTGTGGAGGCCGGACCGATCAACATGGTGCTGACTGCCATGGTGGGCTTTGCAGGACTGTCGCCCACGATCCATGCCATCAAGGCGCGTAAGACCATCTGTCTGGCCAATAAGGAGACGCTCGTCGTGGCAGGACAACTGATCTGCGACCTTGCCATAGCCTACCACGCCCAGATCCTGCCCGTGGACAGTGAGCACTCGGCGATCTTCCAGAGCCTTGTCGGCGAAGATCATAACCCCATCGAGAAAATCCTGTTGACAGCCTCTGGCGGGCCTTTCCGTCTGAAGTCGATGGAGGAGATTGCCCACGTGACGAAGGCGGATGCCCTGAAACACCCGACGTGGAACATGGGCGCGAAGATTACCATTGACTCGGCGTCGATGATGAATAAGGGCTTCGAGGTGATCGAGGCGAAGTGGCTCTTCGGCGTGGAGGCCAGTCAGATACAGGTGCTCGTGCATCCGCAGAGCGTGGTTCACAGTGCCGTGCAGTTTGAGGACGGCAGCGTGAAGGCCCAACTCGGTGTGCCCGACATGCGCCTGCCCATCCAGTATGCGTTCTCGTATCCGAAGCGCCTGACACTCTCCGGGGAGAGACTGAACCTGTTTAACCATCCGCTGGAGTTCTTCGAACCCGACCTGGACAAGTTCCGTTGTCTGGCGCTGGCCTTCGAGGCGATAGGGCGTGGCGGCAACGTGCCGTGTATCCTCAACGCTGCCAATGAGATTGTGAACCGGGGATTCCTCGAGGACAAGTGCGGGTTCCTCCAGATGGGGGACATCATCGCCGAGACCATCGAGCGCACAACCATCATCACGAACCCGTCGTACGATGACCTCATCCGTACAGACCGTGAGGCCCGTCGCATCGCCACAGAACTAATGATCAAGAATTAATAAAGAACAACGGATTGCACTGATTTCACGGATTAATAAGCACAATATAATCCGTTTAATCCGTAAAATCCGTTGTGGAAAAAAAAGATTGTATAATGGAGATATTTTTAATTCGACTGTTACAATTCATGCTGGCCATTGGCCTGCTGGTACTGCTGCATGAGGGCGGACACTTCTTCTTCGCCAAACTGTTCGGCGTACGCGTAGATAAGTTCTACCTGTTCTTCGACCCCTCCATCTGGAAGTGGGACGGCAGCCTGTTTAAGTTCAAGCCCAAGGGCAGTGACACGCAGTATGGCGTGGGCTGGCTGCCTCTCGGCGGCTATTGTAAGATTGCCGGTATGATCGACGAGAGCTTCGATACCGAACAGATGAAACAACCCGAACAGCCGTGGGAGTTCCGCGCCAAACCTGCCTGGCAGCGATTGCTGATCATGATCGGCGGTGTGCTGGTGAATTTCCTCCTGGCGCTGTTCATCTATTCGATGATCCTCTTCCACTGGGGCGATACGTACATCCCCGTGAAGGACATGACGCTGGGTATGAAGTTCAACACCGAGGCGAAGGCCTTGGGCTTCGAGGACGGGGATATCCTGATAGGCACGGACAAGGGCGAGTTTAAGGATTTCTCGGCCGACCTCTACCGTGACCTCAGCGAGGCGTACAGTGTGGACCTGATCCGTGACGGCAAGAAGATGACATTGAAACTCCCCGGCAACCTGAACCTGTTGGGGATGCTGAAGGCGGAACCTTCGTTCGTAAGGCCGCTGATCCCTGCAGAGGTGGACAGTGTGATGGCTGACAGTCCTGCAGCCTCCATCGGTCTGCAGAAGGGGGATAAGATTGTGGCCATCAACGACAAGGCCATTGACAGCTATAATGAGTTTACGGACCAGCTCGGTATCCTCGAGGATATGATGACGGCTGCGCTGACCAAGGAGGATAGTCTGAAGGTAAGGACTGCCACCATCGTCTTTGACCGCGACGCGCTTAAAGACACTGCCACAGTGGTATTAACGCCAGAGCTGAAACTCGGGTTCTATGTGAAGAGCCTCGCAGGACTGTATGAGCCGTACACCCGTGAGTATGGGTTCTTCGAGAGTATCCCTGCCGGTATCAAATACGGCTGGAACGTGTTGGCAGGGTATGTGGGTGACATGAAGTATGTGTTTACGGCTGACGGTGCGAAGTCGCTGGGTGGCTTTGGTGCCATCGGCAGCCTGTTCCCCCCGATGTGGGACTGGTACCTCTTCTGGAAAATGACCGCCTTCCTGTCGATCATCCTCGCGTTTATGAACATCCTGCCCATCCCGGCTCTCGACGGCGGACACGTGCTGTTCCTGGTGTACGAGATGATTACGCGTCGCAAACCGTCTGAGACCTTTATGATCCGGGCAGAGTACGTGGGCTTCGGCATCCTCATCCTCCTGATGGTGGTGGCGAACCTCAACGATATCCTGCGCTGGCTGGGCTATATGTAGTCGCGTTTCCTCCGGTAGAACCGGAAAGCCAACAGATAACAAGCCACGATGACCACATACGTCATCGTGGTTTGTAGTTTTGTGGGGTGCAGCCCGTCGATGCTCGCCCCGGGAATAGAGGCGATGGTGGTGAGCAGGGTGTTCAGGACAGACACTATATATAATAATAGGTACGCGAGGCTTGGCATCACAAAAACGACCATCGAAAGATACAGGATTAGCGTGATGCCAGGGATGACAATCAGGTTCGTCAGCAGGAATAATGTAGAGAAGCGCCCGAAGTAATAGGCTGTCAACGGTGCTACTCCTATCTGCGCCGCACAAGAGACACTTACTATCCCCCACAACCACTTCACGATGCGGTGCTCCATCAGATAACTCGGCGGAAACAGACGTTCTGACAACGGTACGAGCAGCAGGATGGAGAAAACGGCCAAGTAAGACATCTGGAAGCTTATGTCGTAGAGCGATAGCGGACTTACGAGCAATACCAACAAGGCTGTGAAGGCCAGCGTATTGACTGACATCCGGTCGCGATGGCCTAACGACAAGAGTGCATAGGCCGTGAGCATCACCGCTGAACGGACCACACTCACGGGCATGCCTACCAGGAAGACGAAGGACCAGACGGTGGTAAAGGTAAAAAGGTAAGAAGGTAAAAAGGTAAAAAAGCGGCCGCCGAAGAGGAAGGTCAGGAGCATGTAGATGATGCCGAGATGCAAACCGCTCAGGGCCAGTACGTGCGAGGCGCCTGTGATGGCATAGATGTCCCGGAGTTCCTGAGTCAGGGCGGATTTGTCGCCTAAGGCCATCGCTGCCACGACTGCGTAGGCTTCCCCTCCTGAGTAGGAGGGGTTAGGGGTGGTCTGATCAGTCGCGAGGCGCTCCAACAACCTGCTGCGGAGTTTCAGGAAATAGAGTCGAGTGCGTTCCAGTCGGGAGAGGTGATGCAACGAGATTTGTGCCTTCTGCCATTTCCAACTCGATACAAAGGTCTGGCCGGTAAAGCCATGCACCTCCAGATACCGCTTATAGTCAAAGGTTCCCCTTCGCCATTCGCTGTTGGGCCTGATACGTGACTGGATCCTCAGCCCGTCGCCAATCTTCAAAGTGCGGCTTCTATCTCCTTCTCTCCTTACTCCTTCTCTCCTTCCCTCCTTATAAAAATAGCACTTCAGCTTCCTTTCACTCTCCGTCAACAGGATATCCACCGCTATCGTCTTTGCTTTCTCCACGGGCTCACTCAGTACCACAGCCTCATAAATCACCTCCTGTTCAGGCCATGATACTCGTAAAGACGCTTCCTGTCTCTGGATTAACAGCCAACCCAACAGCACGAAGCACACCGCAATAGACGCTGATTGCACAACGGCGTGCCGCCACAGCAACATGGCTCCCACAACCATCACTACGAAGGCTGGTAACAACCAATTACAATTCCCCATATTATCTCCCACGACAATCCCTGCCATCAGACAGACGGCCAAGCGCAACAGCGGAGCTTCTCCAAACGGTTTGTTCTTCATATCACTTAACGTTAACGCTGCAAAGGTAATAAAAAAAGTGAAAAGTGAAGAATGAAAAGTGAAAAATTTGCTACCGCCAAGAAAAATTGTCAATTGACCATTGTCAATTATCAATTATAATGACTATCTTTGCAAGCGAAATGGAAAGTATGGTGATGCCCTTGTGGGCGTGGATATTGTTTTACGTGCTGGTTGTCGTGATGCTTTACGTCGACCTGAAGTCGTTTGGGCGGAAAGGTCAGCATGAGGTGAGCATCCGCGAAGCCCTGACGATGACAGTGGTATGGGTCTCTGTGTCGCTGGTGTTTTGTGCAGGTATCTGGTTCCTTTATCCCGTAGCCCCTCAAGAGAAGGCGATGGAGTTCCTGGCGGGTTATCTGATTGAGAAGTCGCTCTCGATGGACAACCTCTTCGTGTTTCTGATGCTGTTCACGTTCTTCGGCATCCCCAGGAAATACCAGCACGAGGTGCTCTTCTGGGGTATCTTCGGGGCACTGGTGCTGAGGAGTGTCTTTATCTTCGCCGGTGCGGCGATGGTGCAGAGGTTCGAGTGGATCCTCGCCATCTTCGGTGTGTTCCTGATCTATACGGGCATCAAGATGTTCGGGCATAATGAGGATGAGCAGGTGGATCCGTCGAAGAATATCTTCGTGAAGGTGTTCAAGCGCTTCTTCCCCGTGACGGATCAGATGCATGAGGACAAGTTCTTCGTTCGGGAGTACGAGGGTACGGTGGTACGTGGGCGCGAGAATGGTCTCAGCACAGAAAGTAATCTCGTACCCCCGCACCCCCGCACCCCCGCGCCCCCGACGAAATGGTTGGCTACCCCCTTGTTCATCGCGTTGATTGTGATTGAGACGACCGACGTGGCTTTTGCCGTGGATTCGATACCGGCAGTCTTCTCCGTATCGCGGGATCCGTTTATCGTGTTGACATCGAATATCTTCGCCATCCTCGGCCTGAGGGCACTCTATTTCGCCCTGGCGGCCATCGCGAAATACTTTACTTATCTGAAATACGGCCTGGGCATCATCCTGAGTTTCGTGGGATTGAAGATGCTGTTGGAGGTGTTCTGGGACATCAAGGTGTCCACGCCCCTCTCGCTGGCCTTTATCTTTGGCATACTTGTACTATCAATGGCATTATCATATGGGAAATTACACAAATGACGCAGTGGAACTGTTGATGGAGCTGATCGCAATCCCCTCTGTCAGCAGAAGTGAGGATCAGGCCGCTGACAAGCTCAGCGAGTACCTGGACCGTTGGAACCTGCCTCACGGACGTGAAGGCAATAACCTCTGGGTGGGGTGTCAGGACTGGGACAACAACCGTAAGACCGTGATGCTGAATGCACATATCGACACCGTGAAGCCCACTGGCTCCTGGCAGCGTGACCCCTTCAGGCCGATGCTCGACGGGGACAGGATCTATGGTCTGGGTTCCAACGACTGTGGCGGTGGTCTGGTGGCCACCCTTCAGGCGTACAGGATCCTGTTGAACCGCAACCGAAACTTCAACATCCTCTGGCTGGCCTCTGCCGAGGAGGAGGTGTCAGGCGAGAATGGCCTGAGGCGTGTGCTGCCCTTGATGCCACCCATCGACGTGGCCATCGTGGGAGAACCTACCGGCATGCAGCCTGCCACGGCAGAGAGAGGTCTGATGGTCATTGACGGCTATGTCCATGGCGTGAGTGGCCATGCTGCTCGGGAAGAGGGCGTGAACGCCATCTATGAGGCATTGGACGACCTGGTGTGGCTGCGCGACTACCGGTTCAGAAAGGAGAGTGAGCTGTTGGGAGCAACGAAGATGACAGTGACGGTCGTGGAGAGCGGCACCCAGCATAATGTGATTCCCGACCTGTTGCATTTCGTGATAGATGTGAGGACGAATGAGTTCTACCAGAATGAGTTCGTGTTTGAGTTCCTGAAGAAGAAGATGACGAAGTGTGAGTTGCAGGCCCGTTCCTTCCATCTGCATTCGTCGTCCATCGCGTCAGATCATCCCCTGGTGAAGCGTTGTCTGGAGAGGGGTATGAGACCTTTCGGCTCGCCCACGCTGAGTGATCAGGCCCTGATGCCCTGGCCCTCGCTGAAGTTGGGTCCTGGCGATTCTGCCAGATCCCATGCTGCGGATGAGTTTATCACGATTGGGGAAATCGACGGGGCGATCAATACGTATGTCGGTTTATTAGAAGGACTTAATCTATAGTAATTGCTCAGACCCCCTCAGGCTCCCCCTACTCAGGGGGAGAAATAGTTACTATCTCGCTAACCAGCCCTCGGGGTTGAGTTTCGCGGTGCCTCTGCGAAGCTGGAACTGCATCATACCATCGGACCCGACACGTCCGATGGTTTGTTTTGTACTGACATGCTGTCCCCGGCTGACACTGACGGAGGCAAGGTCACAATAGACCGACAGGTAACTGCCGTGCTTCACAATGACCACGGACGTGCCACCATAACCGAAGACAGCCGTGACTTCTCCGTCGAAGATGGCCCTCACCTGTGCTCCGGGCTGTCCCTTGATGTCAATACCTTTCTTGTCGAGGGTGACATGGCCCTTCACGTCTGTGACGGTGTTGGTGCCAAAGCGGTGTACAATCTGGTAGCCTCCGACAATCGGCATGGGCAGACGTCCCCGGTTACCCTCGAACGAGGAACTCAGACGGAGATCCTCGGCAGGGTAGGAGTATGTGTCCACGCGTTTCTTTTCGGCTGCGAGTTCTCGTTTACGGGCATTGGCCTCCTCAGCAGCCTTACGTTCTGCTGCCTTCCTGGCTTTCTCTGCCTCGCGGGCAGCACGTTCTGCACGGGCTTTCTCCTCTGCACTGCGCTTGGCAGCTGCACGGGCTTCTTCCTTGGCTTTCTTTTCCCTGGCCTTTGCCTCCGCGATACGACGGGCATGCTCACGGGCTGCAGCCTCTGCAGCAGCTTTCTTACGGGCCAGTTCCTCAGCACGCTTCTTGGCGGCCTCGGCCTCTGCCTTCCGTTTGGCTTCTGCCTCAGCACGGGCCTTGGCTCTGGCTATCTCCTCGGCAATGAGTTTGTCGATGCGGGCATTGAGCTCGGCATCGCGCTTCTTCTGCTGGGCGATGATGCCCTGGATGGCCTTCTGTTCTTTCTTCAGACTGGTGACCACCTGCTGCTGTTCCACCTGTTTTGTCTCGAGTGACTTCTTCTCCCGTTCTCCCCGGTAGAGAAGGTCGTTCTTCAGGCGCTTGGCATTCTTCAGTTCGTCGTAGGCCTCCCTGACCTGTGCCTGCATGGACTGTACGGCCTCACCCTGGGCCTGCTGGTAGGAGGCGTATTCACGGACAAACCGCATACGGCGGTACATCTCTGAGAGGTGTTTGGCACTGAAGACGAACATCAGCTGCGACTGGATGTTCCGGTTGCGATGCATGTAGCGCATCGACTTCATATAACGCTGTTTGCGCTCCTCGAGCTCTGCCTGAAGGGTGTGGAGTTGGTTGTCGAGCACGTGGATATCCCCGTCGAGACGGGTGATGTCCTGACGGATGGTGTCAATGGTGCGACGCTTGTCGGCAATCTCGTTGTTGATGACCATGAGGTTCTGCAGACGTTTCTTCACGTCGCGCTCATTGGCCTGGAGCTTGCGCTCCTGTTCCAGGATCTGCTTACGCACCTGGGCCTGCTCGTTCTTCAGGGATTTGACCGTCGGAGCAGGAGCCTTCTGTCCAGATTTCCCGGATGTTCCTGACTTACTGGATTTTCCGGGTTTCTTGGCTGGAGCCTTCTTCTGGGACGTGGATACACGGGTGGTGGTTGTCCGCTTGGGAGCAGCCTTCTTCTTGGACTGCTGGGCGGGGACAACCACCACCAGACTGACTATGAGCCAGAGTAGCAGTAGGAGTCGCTTCACGGCGTTACAGGGTCTTTATCTTAGAGTGACATGAAACGGCGCAGGATCTCATCGACCGTGACCTCACGATACTTGTTGGAGATCTCCGTACGGGGTTCCCATTCTGCTTCATGCTTGATGTATTTCAGCGTCATGCCGAGTTTCACTTCCTTCTCGGGAGTGGTGAGGGTGATGGCAGACTTCTGAGGGAACGCCTTCTTGTTGAGCTTCGTGAAGTCATCGTAGTCCCAGTTCAACTGGGTGTTGCCGTGGAAGCGGTCCTTGTAGAGGATGTTTGCCATGCGGATGATGGCACTGGAGTGACTGGCGAGCCAGCTGTATTCCATCTTACCCTCTTCGAGGCCGATGATCATATCATCACCACTGTCGAGCAACGTGTAGTTGGCGATGGAATCGACAAACTGCTTCTCGTTCGTTTTCGCCAGGGCTGTCTGGTTCGGACGGAAGAGCTCGTTCCAGAAAAGGGCCTGGATTACCTGGAAGTTCAGACCACTGTTGCGGAGGAAGTCGACAGACATCCAGGGTGCCTTCAAGTACTGTTTGTTGATACGGTCCATGATGAGCACGTAGTCCTTGGTCATCTCGATGCGTCCTGCCTCTACGAATCCGAAGGCCATGAGCTGCAGACGGATGACATCGTCGCGCTTCATCTTCAGGTCACCGGTGAGGGTGATCTTCTGCTGACCCGTCTCGACGGAGAACTTCACCTTGGAGGTGATGAACTTCATGGCCTGGGCGTTTTCCCGCACGCTGTTGATGAAGTCTTGCTTGGCGATCAACTCCGGCGTCATGACGACGGGTTCTGTGACTTTCTTGTGTGACTTACAAGCAGTGAACACTAACGGTAATGCCAGAACGGCAATTTTCAGGATACTGGTCGTTTTCATTCTTTCAAATATTTTTTAAGTTTGATTTTTCTTGCGAGTAGAGTGTTCTCGGGCACTTTCTCACTGGCATCCTGCCAGAAGGAGAGGGCCCGGGTGATATCTTTGTTCTGGGCGTAAATGTCGCCCGCATGTTCGATGATGACGGCGTTTTCTTTCTGGTCGTCCATGTGCTGCAGAGCCTGGTCGATATAGACCTTCGCCTCGGCATAACGACCCTGCATGAAGAGTATCCAGGCGTAGGTGTCGAGGTAGGTGGCGTTCTTGGGTTCGGCCTTGACGGTCTTGAAACTCATCTCCTCGGCCTGGGTGAGGCGTTCACCCCGTTCGCTGAGGTAGTAGGCGTAGTTGTTCAGACACCCGATGTTGTCAGCCTTCCACACCAGACAGGAGTCGTAGGCGGCAAAGGCTTCGAGGGCCTTGCCCTTCTGGTGGAGGATGTCACCCATGACGGCATAGAAGTCGGAGACGATGGCGGGATCACTCTCGTTGGTGATGACACCGATGCCATTCTGGAAGGCACTGAGAGCACAGTCGAGAGAGTCACGACGGTAGTAGGCGATGCCCTGGTAATAGTAGAAGAGCATCTCGTCGGGGGTGTATTGACGGGCCTCCTGACAGAGGGCGATGACGCGGTCCATATTGTCTGCCTCCCAAGCGTATGCCACGAGCTGCATACGGGCAGGGGCATAGTCGGGGGAGATGGCAACGGCCTGTTCGAGGACAGGGGTAATGGTGTCGCGTGGCATCTTCTTCGCGTTCATATAGGAAGCACAGAGCAGCGCCATCTCAGCATCTGACTGGGGCAGGGCGAGGACTCGCCTGAAGAGTCCCAGCACACGGGTACTGTCACCGTCGCCAGCCTCTGAGGCCTGGATCTCCTGACGCATCAGACGGAGTTTCTCCTCGGTGGTGGCATGACTGCCCAGGAGCACGCGTCGGGTCAGGGAGTCGGCTATTTCGTGATGCTCAAGACCCTGGTAGAGGTTGCGGAGGGAGAGGAGCACACGGGTGTTATCAGCATCTTCGTCGAGGATCTGGTGGTAGATATCCACGGCCTCGTCGGTCTGGTCGTCCATAAGCAGGGCATCACCGTACATCGCCTTGTAGTTCAGGTCGTTGGGGTATTGCTTGGCGAGGGCAGCCATCTCTTTCACTGCCTCCTTGTTCTTGCCCAGACGGTTGTAGAGGGCGCACTTCGCCAGCGAGAGACGTTCATTCTTCCCGTCGTTCTGTTCCAGTTGGTTCAGCACGCTGATGGCATTGTCGTAGTCCTCCACCTGCTGGTAGAGCTGGAAGAGCATCTCGAGCATATCCTCCTGGCTTTTGTCACGCTCGTAGATCCCCTTGATGACAGGGATGGCACTGGCGTAGTCCTGTCGGCTGATGTAGGCCTGGGCAAGGGTTTCCATATAGGTGGCGTTTTCGGGATCGAGCTCTGCCGCCTTTTTGACACAGGCCATAGATTCGTCCTGTTGCTTCAGGGCTGCATAGTATTGGCCGAGGAAGTAATAGACCTCCGGGGCGTTAGGATTCAGGTCCCGACAGTGTCTCAACAGGTCGAAGGCAGCATCATGATGGCCTTTCTGCCGCTGCACCATCGCCTCGAGGAAGAAGTGATTGAAGGTGCTGTCATTTGTTTGCGCAGAGAGAGGCGAAAAGGTGAAAAGGTGAAAGGGTGAAAGGACGAAGATGGTTATCATCACCCTCATCCAAAATATCCTGTTATTTCCCAATACTTTTTTCACCTTTTTACCTTTTCACTTTTTTACCTTTATTTCACTCCCGTATGCCCATAGCCTCCTTCGCCACGTTCGGTCTCGTCAAGCACCTCCACAGCCACAAACTGTCCTTGTTCGTGCCTGGCGATGACCATCTGGGCGATGCGCTCTCCGTCGTTTACGATGAAGTCCTCCTGCGACAGGTTGATGAGCAGCACACCCACCTCACCACGATAGTCGGCGTCAACCGTCCCCGGGGAGTTGAGTACCGTGACACCCTTCTTCAGGGCCAGTCCGCTGCGGGGTCTCACCTGGGCCTCATAGCCTGCAGGCAGGGCGATGTGCAGACCTGTCGGGATGAGCCTCCGCTCCATGGGTTTCAACACGACAGGGGCATCGAGATTGGCCCTCAGGTCCATGCCTGCACTCTGCGCTGTGGCATACTGCGGCAGGGGCTGATGACCCTTGTTCACGACTTTGATTTGTAGCATACGTTTAAAATTTCATTTTAATCAATGTGCAAAGGTAATGCTTTTACGGCATATTCCCATGTTTCTGGGCAAAAATTTTTCATTTTTTCGTTAATTTCTGAGAATTATGCATATTCTGTGGTTAATTTTCGTATCTTTGCAGTCAATTATGATGAACTGGCAACAACTGATATCCAACAAACGACTCGGTCAGGAGCACCGGCATCCCGAACGTCATGATGACCGGACAGAGTTCAAACGTGACTACGACCGACTGATCTTCTCGGCCCCCTTCCGGAGGTTGCAGAACAAGACACAGGTATTCCCGCTTCCGGGGAGTATTTTCGTACATAACCGCCTCACGCACTCGCTTGAAGTATCGTGTGTGGGGATGTCACTCGGTAATGATGTGGCACAGCAACTGCTACGGCGTCATCCGGAACTGTCTGAGAGTCTCTTGGGTGAGATCGGACAGATTGTGGCAACGGCCTGCCTGGCGCACGACATGGGCAATCCGCCCTTCGGACACAGTGGTGAGAAAGCGATCCAGTCGTTCTTTACCGAAGGACCGGGTATGGGCTTGCAGAAGGAGGTGTCGCCACAGTTCTGGTGCGATGTGACACATTTTGAGGGCAATGCGAATGCGTTCAGACTGTTGACGCATCAGTTCTGTGGAAGGAGAGTCGGTGGTTTTGTCATGACTTATTCAACACTCGCAAGCATCGTGAAGTATCCTTTCTCGTCGATGGCGGCAGGGAAGAAGGGGAAGTTCGGATTCTTTGACTCGGAGAAGGAACTGTTTGTGCGGATTGCCTCGGAATTGGGGATGATACGTAAGTCTGTCGAAGGTGATCCTTTGCGCTATGCCCGTCATCCATTGGTGTATCTGGTGGAAGCAGCTGATGATATTTGTTATGAGATCATGGATATCGAGGATGCGCATAAACTTAAAATAATTTCATACGAGGATACATCGCAGATGCTGCTAAGTTTCTTTGACTCAGATGCGCGCGAACGAATCTTACAACGCATCGTCGAAGAGGGTGTCACGGACAAGAATGAAAAGGTGGTGTATCTGCGTGCCTGTGTCATCGGACTGCTTGAAAGTGAGTGCGTGAGGGTGTTTGTAGACCATGAGGACGAGATCCTCGCTGGTAGTTTCGAGGGCAGCCTGATCGACCATATCAGCGAACTGCCCCGCGAGGCTTACCGTCAGTGCAGTAAGATGTCTGTGGAGCGTATCTATCGCAGCAAACCCGTGCTTGACGTGGAACTCTCCGGTTATCAGATCATCCAGACGCTTATGGAACAGTTCATCGAGGCAGCAGTGCATCCCGAACGTTTCTATTCCCGTCAGCTCATCGGACGTGTCAGCAGCCAGTACGACATCAGCTCGGACTCCCTCGAAACGCGTCTCATGGCTGTCATCGATTACGTCAGTGGCATGACTGACGTCTATGCCCTCGACGAGTACCAAAAGATCTCCGGCATCTCCCTTCCTGTTGTTTAGTTAACCGAATCGTTTGACAGCCTCGTAATAGGTGTCGATGGAACCGATATCGAAACGACCGGCAGACATCGGCCAGGCATGCATCGTGGTGTGTTCCACCATATAATGCGCCAGATTGCCGGGGGCATCCTTGCCACAGCCATTCTCGACAGCATGGTGCACCAGGTCGAGATCCTTCTTTAAATAGATATAGAATGGGGGTACTGCCCAGTGGCTCTTCGGCTCCTGAGGCTTCTCTTCCATGCCAAGGACGCGATTGTTGGCATCGAGTTCGACAACTCCTGTGCGCTGGAGTTTCTCGATACTTGGCTGCTCGTGGCACATGATACAGCTTGTACTTTTCTCCTTCGCGAAGTCCACAAACTCCTGGAAGGAGAAGAACAGCAGGTTGTCTGCTGCCACCACGAGCATATCGTCATCGATCTGGAGTTTCTCCATTGCAAACAACAAATCACAGACCGCCCCTAACCGCGTTTCGTTTGTCTCTGTCCCATCATCGACAATGGTTATGGGTTTCTTCCATCGTCCTTCTTCTTTCTTCCATTTTTCGAAGATTGGGGCGAATTTGTGGTTGGTGATGATGATGTGCTCATCGATCTCGGGGATGGTGTCGATGTCATCGAGCATCCGGTCGAGAATGGACTTCTCACCGATCTTCAACAGCGGCTTCGGGAAGTTCTTCGTGAGTTCCCCGAGTCTCGTGGCGTAGCCTGCAGCAATAACGATATTCTTCATCGGATTCAGCCATAAAACTGTTTATACCATTCTGCAAAGTGCCGGAGTCCTTCTCGCAGGGTGATCTTCGGCGTAAAACCGTAATCCCTCTCCAGAGCAGTGGCATCGGCATAGGTTGTGGGCACATCTCCCGGTTGCATGGGAACCAACTGCTTGTGGGCCTCGAAATCAAAGTCCTGAGGCAACACACCGGCCCGTACGAGTTCCTCTTGCAGAATCTGCACGAAGTCCAAGAGGCTCTCAGGCTGACCACCACCGATGTTATATACGGCATAAGGCGGAATGGGCAGACCATCTTCCCCCTTCTTATGCTCGGGTGCTCCGGCCATCACACGTACGATGCCCTCCACGATGTCATCGACATATGTGAAATCGCGTCGGCAGTTGCCGTAGTTGAAGATCTGGATGGTGTCGCCTTTCAACAGTTTGTTCGTAAATCCGAAATAAGCCATATCAGGGCGACCGGCAGGACCATAGACGGTGAAGAAACGAAGTCCCGTCGATGGAATGTCATAAAGTTTCGAATAGCAGTGTGCCATCAGCTCGTTCGATTTCTTTGTTGCGGCATAGAGGCTCACGGGGTTGTCCACACGGTCGTCTGTCGAGAATGGCACCTTCTTGTTCCCACCGTATACGCTCGATGACGAGGCATAGACCAGGTGCTCCACTGGCCAGTGGCGACAGGCTTCGAGGATGTTGTAGAAACCGATGAGATTCGACTGGATATAAGCGTCGGGGTTCGTGATGGAATATCTCACACCCGCCTGTGCTGCAAGGTTCACCACCACGGCAGGGTTGTATTGTTCGAAGATCCCGTCGATGGCCGGTTTGTCGGCAATGTCACCCTTGACGAAGGTGTAGGTGATGCCTTCTGGTACCAGACCGGCGAGTTCGTCTATGCGGTATTCCTTCAGACGGACGTCGTAGTAGTCGTTCATATTGTCAATGCCGATGATCGTGGCGCTATTCAAGTCTTTGAATAGGCGTTTTACCAGGTTCGAGCCGATGAAACCGGCAGAACCTGTCACAAGAATTGTCTTTCCTTCTAAATTTATTTTTTCCATCTTATAAAAAATCAATAATTTGGGAGGGCATCGCCCTGCAAAACCCTGTCGATGTTAATCGATAACAAACCTCGCCCCGTCATCTGGCCTCACCCAGAAGACCTGGAATGTCTTCTCATACTCCGGGAACTGCTCAAGATACCGCTCTGTGAGCGTCTTCTCGATCTCCGCCTTGCAGGTCGGATCTACGAGTGCAATACAGGCTCCCTTGAATCCTGCACCCGAGAACCGTCCTCCGTAGACACCCGGGAGTCCCTTCATAATGTCATAGATCGCTATCAGCTCAGGTGAGCCGCACTCGTAGTTGTGGATCGAACTCTCGCACGAGTCGAACGAGAGTTTACCGAAGAGTTTCAGATTTCCCGTTTCCCACGCTGTGACACCCTGCCGCACACGACGGTATTCCGAATAGAAATGTTCTGCGCGACGTGCAAACCTCGCCGGCATAGCAATCCGCGTCTTCTCAAACGTTGCCTTGGGAATGTCCCTCAGGAATGTCTTGTCAAACGTTTTCAACGGCTGGTCGGTGTATGCGAGCATGTTCCACGCCGCAGTCTTACACTCGTACACACGCAGATTGTAGTCACTGTTCACGAGCGAACGCGTCAGACCAGAGAAGAAGATGCCGATCTCGAAATCGTCCATCTCCTTATTCCGTTTGATGATGCGCCAGTCGTTCGAGTCACAGTCGAGGAAGAGGAGTCCGTCCTTCCGCCCCAGGGCGATACACGCCTGGTCGAGCAAACCGTTGTTCAGCCCGATGTACTCGCGTTCTGCCTCCGAGGCGATCTTTACCACCTCGAAAGGCTGGAGGGTGATGTCATTCGCCTTCGCAAACGCCATGACATACGCGATGAGGACTGCAGCACTACTTGACAGGCCACCTACAGGCAGTGACCCCTGGATGACACCTGTGACACCCCTCTTAAGCTCGAAGCGCTTCTTGAGTGCATATTTCGCACCCCGGGCATAGTCGCCCCAATGGCCTTCCTTCACCTGGCTCGGTGCGTCGATGTCAAAATCCACCACGCCCTCAAACGTCCGAGACTCCAAATGCACATATTCATTATTATTAACGTTGAACCAGAGATCAACGCCCTTATCGATGGCGAACCCAGTTACCAGACCATGCTGATGATCCACATGAGCGCCCAACGGACAAACCCTGTACGGCGCAAAGATATGATACTGATATTCTTTCATACGTAATGGGAGATATCGTTTTGACTGCAAAGTTACAGTATTTATCTGAAAACGCCAAAGATTATTCCTAATAAAGTGCAAAAAGGAGAGGCGTTTCAGTCGGCCTCTCCTCGAATCATGGTATTATTACATAGTAATAGAAATAGGTCAGGTTTGAGGTTAACAGTAATAGGCTGTCGTCCTTAAATGACGCTGCAAATTTATGAAATTATTTTCTAATATTCAATACTTTTATCAAACTTTCTTTTAAAAATTAAGATTTTTAAATAATAAATAATATTTTACAATAATTGTATTAAATACACTTTAAATAATGTATTTATCAATAAAAATGAAAATGAAAATACTTTATATATGCTATAATTTTGTCAAGTTTTGAATTATAATTCAAATAGGTAAATATATTTGACTTAATGCGTGTAAAAAGAATTGGTATTACTGAACGCACGCAGTGGTTTTCGGACAAAGGTTCCCCTGGCAGAAGGACAAAACCGCCTTCGGCACTTTTGGTACGACCCTTGATGTGATCGTAGGCCTATAATAAATAATGTTCTTTAGAGGTCGAGGAGACCAGCGGGCAGGTGCATAGTGATGGTACGTGCCTGTTGGTCTATTTGTGTGATGAGGTCTTCTGAAGCGGGGATGAGATGACCGTCTTCGAGACAGAAGAGGATGTTGAGGGTGGAGTCATCGATGGAGGCGATACGACCAATGGACTTTTCGGTGCTGGCATCGATGATGTCGAAGCCCACGATGGCTGACCAGGAGATGCTGTCGTCATCGCTGGCAGCGAGGTTGCGGGGGAAATAGACATCACAGCCTGTCAGTTCGCGGGCACGTTCCTGAGTGTCGATACCCTCGAACTTCATCAGGGCTGTCGTGTCACTGCGGAAACGGTATTCCTCGATAAAGAAAGGTACGAGGATGCCATCGATGTCGAGGATGAGGTAGTCGGCATCAACACGGTCGAAGACATCATCGTCGAAGAGGAAAGAGACCTCTCCCCTGACACCGTGACTCTTACCGAGCCGACCGATCTTATAGACTTCTTCCTGCTTGATCACTTGTCGCTTCTCGTTATCTTTGCACCCAGGGCATTGAGACGTCCCTCGATGTCCTCGTAGCCACGGTCTATCTGTTCGATGTTGTCGATGCGGCTGGTGCCACTGGCACTCATGGCGGCAATAAGCAAAGCGATACCTGCACGGATATCGGGACTGGTCATACGGCCACCACGCAGACAGATCTTCCTGTCGTGGCCTACCACAACGGCCCTGTGAGGATCGCAGAGGATGATCTGGGCACCCATGTCGATGAGCTTATCGACGAAGAACAGACGGCTCTCAAACATCTTCTGATGGAAAAGAACTGAACCACGGGCCTGTGTCGCCACGACGATGAGCACAGAGAGCAGGTCGGGGGTCAATCCTGGCCAGGGGGCATCTGCCAGTGTCATGATCGTCCCGTCAATGAACGACTGAATCTCGTAATGACGCTGACGGGGGATAAAGAGGTCGTCACCTTCCACCTTGACCTTCACGCCCAGACGGCGGAAGGCTTCAGGGATGATGCCGAGGTTCTCCACAGAGGCATTCTGGATGCGGATGCCATCGCCACACATTGCCGCCATGCCGATGAAGGAACCAACCTCGATCATGTCAGGCAGGATGGTGTGTTCGGCTCCATGAAGGGTACTCACACCCTCGATGGTCAGGAGGTTGGAGGCGATGCCGCTGATCTTGGCACCCATCTGGTTGAGCAACAGACAGAGCTGTTGGAGATAGGGTTCGCAGGCGGCATTGTAGATGGTGGTTGTGCCCTTGGCGAAGACGGCTGCCATCACGATGTTGGCAGTACCTGTCACCGAGGCTTCGTCGAGCAACATATAGGTGCCTTTCAGGCGGGTGGCAGAGATCTCATAGACATCACGTCCCGGCACGTGGTTGAACTTCGCACCGAGTTTCTGGAACCCGAGGAAATGGGTGTCGAGGCGTCTGCGCCCGATCTTGTCACCACCAGGTTTCGTGATGATGGCTTTGCCCATACGGGCCAGCAAAGGACCAATCATCATCACACTGCCTCTGAGTTCTGTACACTTCTGTACGAACTCGTCGCTCTCGAGATAATCGAGGTTGAGGGTGTCGGCCTGGAAGGTGTAGGTGTTCCCACTCCTCGAAACCTTCACGCCGATATCTCTCAGTAGCTGGATGAGGTTGTTTACATCTCGTATGTCAGGGATGTTGTGGATGGTCACCGCCTCACTGGTCAGCAAGGTGGCACAGATCACCTGCAGGGCCTCGTTCTTGGCGCCCTGTGGACGAATTGTACCGCGCAGAGGATGACCTCCCTCGATGATGAATGATCCCATAGGCGTCAGGGGTTATTTCTTTTTCTTTTTCGCTTTCGGCTCCTCGATGGCAGTGACCTTGTCCAACTTCATGGTCGACAGGTCGAGTTGGATGACACCATCGGTGAAACGTGCCAGATCGTCGGCCACTTTCTCATCACTCATGGAACCATGCCCCCAGGTCATCAGGTTGCGCTTCATCTGGTTGGCCGTGTAAAAGGCCAGTGCATCGCGTTCCTCGCCCTCGGGCATCGTCTTCAGCTTCTCAAACAGTTGTTCGAGCAACTTGCCATAGTGACGAAGGCGCATGCCTTCCTGGGGGAGGGGGATGGCCTTGGGCTTCTCCTGAAGTTTCTCGGCGGCTGTCACATCGAAGGGCCAGTCGATATCCAACTGCTTGTGGCTCATCAGGTAGAGATGATCCCACAGCGTCTGTTCGAAGTCGGCATTGTCGTGGAGCTCAGGCACCTTCGTCTCCATCATACGGACGATTTCCTGGGCACAGTTCTGACGCTCGGACTTGTCTGTCAGACTGACAGCGTAATCCACCATCTTCTGAATCTCCCGACCGTATTCAGGCATCAGGAGCTGCTCACGATGGGTGTTGTAGTCTAATCCTTTGATATTCATATCTTTATTTTTAACTTTTTTACCTTTTTGCTTTTTCACCTTTAAATCAGTTTCTTGGGCATCTTGGCCACGAAGTCCTTCAGGTAGAAAGGCGTGAAGTAGGCCACGTCTTCAGTCTCACCATTCAGTAAACGGCGCTCTGCCAGGGGCTGCATCCACTTGGCCTGGGGCTCAATGCCTTCTATCAGATGGGCGTTCGGGTGCTGGATGACCTCCATGCATTTCCGGGCACCATTGCCGAAGAAGTACACAGGATGTGCGTCGAGATAGTCCTTGTAGGTCTCTGCCGTCACAATGTCGGCACCAACCTCTCTCACGGGTTTCAAGGCACGGGTATAGATACCGGCATAGACTTCCATCCGTCGGGCATCAAGCATCGGACAGAGCAGGGCGTCATCCTCCACCATCTCTCGTAACAAAACTGGTACACAGAGAAGCTCGAGGGTTGGCACGGCAATCAGTTTCAGGTTGCGACCATAGCAGATGCCTTTCGCCATCGAGACACCAATACGGAGACCCGTGTATGAGCCAGGACCACAACTGACGGCCACAGCATCAAAGGGGATGGCGTGGTTGTCGGTGAACGAGAGGGCCTCGTCCACCATTGTACCCAGTCGCTCTGCGTGGTTGGGACCAGAGTGGTCTTCCTGTTGGAAGATGACCTGAGAGTCCTCTGACACGGCTACGGAGCAGACGTCTGTACTAGTCTCTATGTGTAATATCGTCGACATGATGATGTTTAGCCATTTATTATTGGGCGCAAAGGTACTGCTTTTTTTTGAATCCGCCAAATCTACAGGCAAATAATTCCCCTAATTTCCCTAATCGCCCTGACCTCCCTGATCACCCTCATTTCCTCTTCCCTTTATATATATAATAAGGTGTAGCCCATTTTGCGTCTTGATTTTCGTCAAGAGTGGCTAAAATTTTGCATAAAAGATGAAAATTTCTCCGAAAAAGTTTTGCCGGTTCGGAAAAAGTTCGTACCTTTGCACCCGCTTTCGAGAAATCGGGAGTCAAGAAAGAGTTCTTTGAAAGATTTACATAGACAGAAGTAGTACAAGAAGTATGTTGGGTAGAAAGAAACAAACCGTCAAGAAATTGAAGAGGTGCTTTTAACTTGATACTGGATAGTCGTTCTGAGACAGATAACATCCTTTATGGATAAAGACATAAATTTATACAATGAAGAGTTTGATCCTGGCTCAGGATGAACGCTAGCTACAGGCTTAACACATGCAAGTCGAGGGGCAGCGGGAAGTCAGCTTGCTGACTTTGCCGGCGACCGGCGCACGGGTGAGTAACGCGTATCCAACCTTCCCCTTAGTAGGGCATAGCCCGTAGAAATGCGGATTAATACCCTATGTTGTTCGATGCGGACATCTAAGTTGAACCAAAGGTTTACCGCTAAGGGATGGGGATGCGTCCGATTAGGCAGCAGGCGGGGTAACGGCCCACCTGGCCAACGATCGGTAGGGGTTCTGAGAGGAAGGTCCCCCACATTGGAACTGAGACACGGTCCAAACTCCTACGGGAGGCAGCAGTGAGGAATATTGGTCAATGG
>ONCZ01000065.1 GCA_900316445.1 uncultured Prevotellaceae bacterium
GTTTGGATTTTCTTTCTGTCGGGATTACTGGACTCGAACCAGCGACCTCGCGCCCCCCAGACGTGTGCGCTACCAACTGCGCTAAATCCCGATCCTTTTAAGCTTGGCACCGGCCTCGTGAACAAGTCATTTTGTCGAATGCGGGTGCAAAAGTACACAGATTTTTCGGAATATGCAAATATTTGGGGAACTTTTTTTAAAAAAAAGGTGAATTTTGCGATTCTTTCTTGCACATACATATAATAATGTGTAACTTTGCACGTTATTTGAGTAATTAGAAAATTAAAAAATTAAAGAATTAAGATATAAACGTGACAACATATAGACTTACGGCGCCGCAGCGACTGGACACCACCGTCGATTTGCCTGCCTCGAAAAGTATCTCCAACCGTGCCCTCATCATCCACGCACTCAGCGGCGGAGATACGCTCCCACAGAATATCAGCGACTGCGACGACACGGAAGTGATCGTCAGTGCCCTGCAGAATATGCCCGAAGAGATCAACATCAAGGCGGCAGGTACGGCGATGCGCTTTATGACCGCCTACCTAAGCCTGATCCCGGGGACGCACGTGCTGACGGGGACGGAAAGGATGAAGCACCGTCCGATAGGAACGCTGGTGGACGCCCTCAGACAGTTGGGTGCCGACATCGAGTACACTGGCGAACAGGGATTCCCGCCCCTGCGCATCACCGGCAAGCCCCTGCCCGGCGGCGACCTGGATATGGCGGGCTGCATCAGTTCGCAGTACATCTCGGCGATGCTCATCATCGGTCCCTTGATGGAAAAGGGACTGAGGCTGCATCTGACGAACGACATCATCTCAAGGCCCTACATCGACTTGACGCTGTGGATGATGGGCGAGTACGGTGCCGAAGCGCAATGGGTATCGGCAGACACCATCGTCGTGGAGCCGAAGCCCTACAAGTCAAGAAACTACTTCATCGAGAACGACTGGAGTGCCGCCAGCTACTGGTATGAGATGGTGGCGCTGAGCAACGATCCCGAGGCCACCGTGAGGCTGACGGGACTGACCGACGGCTCGAAGCAGGGCGACTCGGTGACGAGATACATCTTCAGTCTGCTGGGCGTGAAGACAAAGTTTGAGACGAAGAAACAGGGTGTGCCGCAGACGGTGACGCTGAAGCGAAACGGCCGCTGCGTGCCGAAGCTGGAGTATGACTTCGTGAACTCGCCCGACCTGGCGCAGACGTTCGTCGTGACCTGTCTGGCGAAGGAGATACCCTTCCACTTCAAGGGTCTGGCGACGCTGAAGATCAAGGAGACGGACCGCATCGAGGCCCTGAAACGGGAGGCGAGGAAGCTGGGCTACGTGATAGAGAGCCGCAACGACTGCGAGCTGCTGTGGGACGGTGAGCGCTGTGAGCCGAGCGACGAGGGCATCGACACCTACGAGGATCACCGTATGGCGCTGGCGTTCGCTCCGTTCGCCCTGAAGCGTCCGGGACTGGGGATCAACAACCCGCAGGTGGTGAGCAAGTCGTATCCGAAGTTCTGGGAAGATCTCAAAGCCGCAGGGTTTGAAATTAAGAATTAAGAGGGCGAGATGTCGTTTGTCTGGGTGTGCATAGGGATGATCGTGGTGCTGGGGGTGATTGCCGCAGTAGCCAACCGGTTTGATAAGGGAAGTGACCAGATCGAACAGGGGCACGATTGTTCGACGTGTACCGCAGCAAAGGACGAGTCGTGCAAGCTGCACTGTCTGATGAAAGGTGAAAAGGTGAAAAAGTGAAAAGGTGAAAATGAGAGGTATCAGATATCGAAACAGACGGATGGGAGTGAAGGCACTTGCCTTTTCACTCTTTCACCTTTTCACCTTTTCACTTTTACTCTCTTCCTGCAATATGAAGAAAAACACTGCGACGAACAGGATGTATCACGCGTTTACAGCACGGTATAACATCTATTTCAACGGGCAGCAGGCGTTCATCGAGGGTAATCTGGAGAAGGAGAAAAGCAACAAGGACAACTTCACGGAGATGATCCCCCTCTATATGGTGGGCAACAAGCAGAGCCGCGAGATAGGCAAGGGCCAGTACGACCGGGCCATCGAGAAGAGCGAGAAGGCCATCCGTCTGCACAGCGTGAAGGGAAAGCCCGAGTGGAAGAGCAACAAGAAGAAGAGCGCCAAAGACCGTGAGTGGCTCGGACGAAAGGAGTATAACCCCTTCATCTGGAAGGCGTGGATGCTATTGGGCAAGGCGCAGTTCCAGAAGGGTGCCTTCGACGAGGCCGCTGCCACCTTCTCCTATATGACGCGCCTCTATCAGACGCAACCCGTGCAGAGCGGTCTGGCGAAAGCCTGGCTAGCGAAGTGCTATACGGAACTCGGCTGGCTCTACGATGCCGAGGACGTGATCCGCAATATGAGCCGCGACTCGATGGACTTCCGCACCGTGAACGACTGGGACTACACTTACGCCGACTACTATATCCGCACGGGCGACTACGAGAAGGCTGTGCCCTATCTGCGCAAGGCCATCAAGCACGAGCGTCGCAAGGCACAGAAGGCAAGGGAGTGGTTCCTGATGGGACAGATACAGAACCTGCTGGGCAACCGCGAGGCGGCCTATCAGGCCTATCAGAAGGTGGTGGGCTGTCATCCGCCCTACGAGACGGAGTTCAACGCCCGCATCGCCCAGACGGAGGTGATGGCGGCGAACGAAGGCGGCAAGATGATCAGTCGTCTGAAAAGGATGGCGAAATCGGATAACAACAAGGAATACCTAGACCAGGTGTATTACGCCCTCGGCAATATCTACCTGAACCAGGGCGACACGCTGCAGGCCATCGGCGCCTACGAGAAAGGAAATAAGGAGTCGGTGAGAAATGGTGTGGAGAAGGGTGTGCTGCTGCTGACGCTCGGCAACCTGTACTGGGAGATGGAGCGGTTCGGCGATGCCCACCGCTGCTACGGCGAGGCCATCGGACTGCTGGACCGCGACCGCAAGGACTACGAGGAACTGTCGTACCGCTCGAAGGTGCTCGACGAGCTCGTGCCCCATACAGAGGCCATCCATCTGCAGGACTCGCTGCTGGAGCTCTCCGTGATGCCCGAGGACGAGAGGCTGGCAGCCATCGACCGTGTGATCGAGGCCCTGAAACAGAAAGAGAAAGAGGAACGCGAGGCCCGGCTCGACGCCGAAGCCGAAGAGCTGCAGCGGGATATGGAACAGCAGCAGGGCGCCAACCCCAACCTCCCAACTACCCCTACTACCCCTACTCTACCCACTACTCAGGGCAACGGCCAGTGGTATTTCTATAATCCGATGGCGGTGAGTCAGGGTAAGACCACCTTCCAACAACAGTGGGGCCGTCGTGAGAACAAAGATAACTGGCAGCGCATCAACGTGACGGTGGTGAGGAATGAGCCGGAGCCATCAGAAGAATCAGAAAACTCGGAATACTCAGAGAACTCAGAAAACTCAGACTCCCTGAAGGCCGGCGGACTGCCCGAAGACCCCAGCCTCGGTATGGGCAGAGACTCCATCGCATCTGAGGAGAAAGCGACGGGCACAGACTCCCTCGCCAACGATCCCCACGAGCGGGAGTATTATCTCGCGCAGATCCCCTTCACCGAGGAACAGAAGACCGCCTGTCACGCCATCATCCAGGATGCCCTCTTCCACGCGGGTGTCATCTTCAAGGACAAGCTTGAAAACCTGCCGCTCAGTGAGCGCCACCTGCGGAGGCTGACGGACAACTACGACGACTACGAGCATCTGGACGAGGCGTGGTATCACCTCTTCCTGCTCTATTCCAGATGGAGGGACTTCGATATGGCCGATGCCTGCCTGAACAAGCTGACAGAGAAATATCCGGACAGCGAGTGGACCATCCTGCTCACAGACCCCTATTACGAGGAGAACGCCCGCTTCGGCGAACATATAGAAGACTCGCTCTATACCGCCACCTACGACGCTTTCAAGAACGACCGCTATGAGATGGTGAATGCCAACGCCAAGATCTCCGAACAGCGATTCCCACAGGGCGGGCACCGCGATAAGTTCTTGTTCATCGAAGGTCTGAGCCTGTTAAATGAGGGCTACGGCGACAGTTGTATCGTCAAGCTGAAGGAGGTAGTGGAACGCTTCCCCGACAGTGAGGTGAGTGAGATGGCGGGTATGATCATCAAGGGCGTGAACGACGGACGGCGGTTGCACGGCGGTAAGTTCGACATCGGCGACGTATGGTCGAGACGAGACATCACCCTCTCGGCAGATTCCACCCGTCAGGACACCCTCGACGCGAGGACAGACCTGAACTTCGTCTTCATCCTCGCCTATCAGCCTGACTCCGTCGACGTGAACGAGAACCAGCTGCTCTACAATATGGCGCGCTACAACTTCACCAACTTCCTGGTGCGTAACTTCGACATCCAGATAGACGAGGATCACGGACTGAGGCGGATGCTCATCAGCGGATTCCTCAGCTACGACGAAGCGCTGCAGTATGCCCGTCAGCTCTATGCCGACGAGACGATGAGCGAACAGGTGAAGGACTGCCGGAGCCTCATCATCAGCGAGACGAACCTGCCGCTATTAGGAACGGCGTTCAGCTACGACGACTACCTGAAGTTCTACGAAGACAAGTTTATCCCATTAAAGATCAGCGAGGAGGAGCTGTTGATCGTGCCTGAGGGTATGAAGCCGGTGGATCCGGAGGATGTTATCGAGGAAGAGGAAGGGAGTCAGGAGTCAGGAGTCGGGAGTCAGGAAACGGACGACGATGATGACGACCTGTTCCCGATGCAGAAGCCTCAGCCAAAGGTGCAGGACTTCGACTTCGGAGATGACTTCTGGTAAAGGTAAAAAGGTAAAAAGGTGAAAAGGTGAAAGAGTGAAAAGTGAAATATGACGAATGGATTATTGTTGTGGGTGGACGATGAGGTGGAGCAATTGAAGGCGCACCTTATGTTTCTGGAAAAGAAAGGCTACGAGGTGGTGACGGTCTCGAACGGTCCCGACGCCATCGACCAGTGCCGTGAGCGGAACTTCGATATGGTGCTGCTCGACGAACAGATGCCCGGTCTCAGCGGACTGGAGACGCTGCAGAAGATCAAGGAGCTGCAACCTGCGCTGCCGGTGGTGATGGTGACCAAGAGCGAGGAGGAGAACATTATGGAGCAGGCCATCGGACAGAAGATTGCCGACTACCTGATCAAGCCCGTCAACCCCAATCAGATCCTGTTGGCGCTGAAGAAGAACATCCACCGAAGGGAAATCGAGACGGAGGTGACGCAGAGCCAGTATCAGCAGAACTTCCAGCAGATAGCGATGCAGATTATGGACTGTCGCGAGTGGAAGGACTGGGCTGACGTCTATCGTCGGCTCGTACACTGGGAACTGGAACTCAGCAGTACCGACAGCAATATGACCGAGATGCTGGCGATGCAGAAGGAAGAGGCCAACAGCGGCTTCGCCAAGTTCATCAAGAAGAATTATCTCGACTGGGTGGCCTCCCTCTCCCCTAACGCTCCTAACCGCACTGACATCCCTCGTCCCACCCTCTCCCCCGAGATCTTCAAGACGAAAATCTTCCCCCTGCTCAGTAGCGGACAGAAAGTGTTCCTCGTGGTGCTCGACAATTTCCGTTACGACCAGTGGCGGATGCTCGCCCAGGAGTTGAGCGGTGATTTCGACATCGACGAAGACCTCTACTGCAGCATCCTGCCCACAGCGACGCAGTATGCCCGCAATGCCATCTTCAGCGGACTGATGCCCAACAAGATTGCGGAGATGTTCCCCCACCTGTGGGTGGACGAAGACGAAGAGGAGGGCAAGAACCTAAACGAGGAGCCGCTCATCCAGACACAGCTGGAGCGCTACCGTCGGAAGGAGACATTCTCCTATCATAAGATCAATAGTTCTGTGGATGCCGAAAGGTTTATACAGCAGTGGCGGAATCTGGAAAAGCACCAGTTGAATGTGGTGGTGTTCAACTTCATTGATATGCTGAGTCACGCCCGCACGGAGTCGAAGATGGTGCGCGAGCTGGCGAGCAACGAGAGTGCCTACCGCAGCATCACCCAGTCGTGGTTCCGCCATTCTGTCATCTCCGAGTTCTTCAAGCTGATCGCACAGACGGACTACAAGGTCATCGTCACCACCGATCACGGCAGCATCCGTTGCACCCAGCCCGTGAAGATCATCGGCGACCGTAATACGAACACGAACCTGCGCTACAAACTGGGCAAGAACCTGGCCTACGACGACAAGAGCCTCTACATCATCAAGGAGCCGCAGAAGGCGCTCCTGCCGATGCCGAACCTCTCGACGAGCTACGTCTTCGCCACCGGTGACTCGTTCTTCGCCTATCCGAACAATTACAATTATTACGTCTCCTACTATCGCGACACCTTCCAGCACGGCGGCATCTCGATGGAGGAGATGATCATCCCCTTAGTCACACTCTCAGGGAAAAAAAGGTGAAAAGGTAAAAAAGTAAAAAGGTAAAAAATGGAGATAAGGATCAACGATTTGGAACATATCCGCGAGGCAGCGAGGCAGTTTATCGACGCGATGGGCGACCAGCAGGTCTATGCCTTCTACGGCCACATGGGCGCCGGCAAGACTACCTTCATCAAGGCCATCTGTGAGGAACTGGGTGTCGATGATGTCGTCACCTCCCCCACCTTCGCGATAGTCAATGAATACACAGCTGCCGACGGCACACCCATCTACCATTTCGACTTCTACCGCATCAAGAAACTGGAAGAAGTCTACGATATGGGCTACGAGGACTACTTCTACGGCAACGGACTCTGCTTCATCGAGTGGCCGGAGATGATGGAGGAACTCCTGCCCGACGGCGCCACCAAAGTACAAATCACGGAAAATCCCGACGGCACTCGGACTGTGATTTTTTAAAGACCACGAATTACACGAATTTTTCAGTTGCAAAAGTAACTATTTCTCCCCCTGAGTAGGGGGAGATAGAGGGGGTCTGAGCAGTGCTGACTCGGAGGTAAATTACGAGGCTGATCAGACCACCCCTACCCCTCCTACTCAGGAGGGGAAAAGACTATGCGTTCTGTTCCTGGAAATCCAAGTCTGCCTGTACGATGAAGAAGACTTCATCGGGGTTGAACGACGAGCAGAAGCCCTCATCCTTCGCACGTTTGCAGACATAAGATGCCACTTCCTCGAGGTCGATGTCCACCTCTTCCGCCTCGCTCTCCAATATGCCGCTGGTATAATAGTAGTCCACGATGAGGTCCATCATATAAAAGATGTCCTTATCGCTGTAGAACTTCTTGATATCCGACGGCAGTTGAGTGCGGATGTAAGCCAGTTCCCGTCTGTTCTCTTCTTCGTCCAAACGGATTTCCTCGTCAAAGCTTGCCATGATTACAGCAGTTGTTGGATAGCTTCGTCGATCTTGGCTCTCTGCTGGGCACCCACCAGTTTATTCACAACCTCACCGCCCTTGAAGAACAGGATGGTGGGGATGTTGCGGATACCGTACTCGGCAGCCAGATCCTCGTTTTCCTCTACGTCGCACTTACCGATGACGACCTTGCCTTCATAGACCTCAGCCAGTTCAGAGATGATGGGAGACACCATACGGCAGGGACCGCACCAGGTAGCCCAGAAATCTACTACTAACGGCTTATCGCCATTCTTCAGACTCTTGAAATTCTCGCTTGTGATTGTTACTTCCATTGTCTTAACTGTTTAAAAATGAATACTTGTATATTTGTTCTCTTGTTATCATCGTGCAAATACTATGCCACTAATTAATCTTATAGTCGAGCATATCGTGCTGCTCGATGTAATCGATAAGGGTATGACGCACATCGACACTGCTGTTCTTGCTATGCAGCAGCACGTGCTTCTCGCCCTTCGAGTCGCGCAGTTGGAAGAAGAGTTTGGTCTTTCCGGGACAGGAATGGATGATCTCACTCAGGTCTGCCACGATCTGTTCGTCGAGCTGATCCGCCACCATCGAGATAGTGATGCGGTCCACAGCCCGTTCCTTCACCGTCTGCAGCAATTCTACATTGCTTACCTTCAGTTCCTTCTGGTCGTTGTTATAGAAGCGCGCCTGCATCTTGCCGGTGACATAGACGGCCGCTCCTTCGATGAACTTGCCGTTCAGGTTCAGCCAGTCATCGCCAAAGAGCACCAGCTCGCCTGAGCCCTCGAAATCCTCGAGGGTGACAATGCCCCAAGGCTTATTGTTCTTGCCGAATTTCTGCTGCACGCCCGTAACAACACCTCCCAAGGTGACATCCTCACGATCCTTCAAAGCAGCACCACGGTCTGCCAATTCGGCACAACGGGTGTTACAGAGGTTGTCGAGAATGACCTTATACTCGTCAAGCGGATGTGCAGAGAGATAGATGCCCACGAGGTCGCGCTCCTTGTTCAGTCGTTCGATGTCACTCCAGCGCTCATCGGTCTTAGGCACAGGAGGAACAGCAATCTCTACGCCGTCGCCAAAGGCCCCGAAGAGCGAATTCTGCATCTGAGCCATCTCCTGCTGATAGAGCTGACCATAGCGCACGAGGACATCCAGGAACTGTTCACCCTTGGAATTGACGGCGAAATAGTCCTCACGACGGATGCCGAAGCTGTCGAAACCACCGCTCAGCGCCAGAGACTCAAAGGCCTTACGGTTGACTGAAGCGAAATTGATGCGCTGGGCAAAGTCGTAGATATCCTTGTAGGGCCCGTTTTTCTCGCGTTCGGAGATGATGGCCTGAGCCGCCGACTCACCCATACCCTTGATGGCTCCGAGGCCGAAGCGGATCTCACCGTGATGGTTCACGCCGAACTTCTCATATGACTCGTTCACATCCGGTCCCAGTGTGGCGATGCCCATCTGCTTGCACTCATCCATCAGTTTCGTGATTTCCGTAATCTGATCGCGGCGACGACTCATGATGGCCGCCATAAACTCAGCGGGATAGTTGGCTTTGAGATAGGCCGTCTGATAGGCCACCCACGAGTAGCAGGCGGCGTGCGACTTGTTGAAGGCGTATGAAGCGAAAGCCTCCCAGTCGCTCCAGATCTTCTCGAGCACCTTCGGATCGTGGCCGTTCCTCACACCGCCGTCGATGAATTTCGGCTTCATCGCGTCGACGATGTCTTTTTTCTTCTTACCCATCGCCTTACGCAGGGCGTCACTCTCACCTCGGGTGAAGTCGGCCAGCAGTCGCGAGAGCAACATTACCTGCTCCTGATACACCGTGATGCCATAGGTATCCTTCAGGTATTTCTCCATCACGGGGATATCGTAGGTGATCGGCTCGTCACCGTGCTTACGACGGATGAACTGCGGGATATAGCCCATAGGACCCGGACGATAGAGGGCGTTCATAGCGATAAGGTCCTCGAAGACGGTGGGCTTCAGTTCGCGCAGGTATTTCCGCATACCGTCCGACTCAAACTGGAACGTGCCGACGGTGCGACCTTCCTGATAGAGCTTGTAGGTATTGGGATCGTCGATGGGAATGGTGTCGAGATCGACCTCAATGCCGCGTGTACGCTTGATATTCTCGCAAGCCTCCTTCAACTCCGAGAGTGTCTTCAGACCGAGGAAGTCCATCTTGATCAGTCCCGTCGATTCAATCACGTGTCCGTCATACTGCGTGCAGTTCGTCTTCACGCCCTTAAAGTCAGGATCGTCGGCGGTGGACACAGGCACCCAGTCGGAGATCGGGTCGCGACAGATGATGAAGCCGCAGGCGTGGATACCCGTTCCACGCACCGTTCCCTCCAGCATCTTCGCATACTTGATGGTGTTGGAGAGGTGGGAGTCGTTCGAGGCCTCCGCATCCCGCAGTTCCGGCACATATTTCAAGGCATTGGGCAGATTCATCTTCGTTGCCTTGCCGTCAGGACCATCAGGCAGACGATCAGGAATAGCCTTACAGAGGGCGTTACTGATGGCGATGGGCACCTTCTCCACACGCGCCACATCCTTGATGGAGTTCTTCGTGGCCATCGTGGCGTAGGTGATGATATGGGCACAGTTCTCGTGACCGTATTTGTCCTCCACCCATTTCAGCACGCGTCCTCGGCCGTCATCGTCGAAGTCGGTATCGATATCGGGGAGTGAGATACGGTCAGGATTGAGGAAACGCTCAAACAGAAGGTCGTACTTCAGCGGGTCGATCTTCGTGATACCTAAGCAATAGGCCACCACCGAACCTGCCGCCGAACCACGTCCCGGTCCTACCATCACACCCAGTTCGTCGCGGGCGGAGTTGATGAAGTCCTGCACAATGAGGAAGTAGCCCGGGAAACCCATCGTCTTCATAATATGCAGTTCAAACTTCACGCGCTCGACCACTTCGTCGGGTATCGGATCGCCATAACGGCGCTTGGCTCCCTCGTAGGCGAGCTTCGCCAGATAGTCGGCCTCGAACTTGATGCGGTAGATCTTATCATAGCCGCCCAGCTTCTTGATCTTCTTCTCACCGTCTTCGGGCGAGAGCTGGTTCTGGCCGTTCTCGTCGCTCGTGAACTCATCATAGAGCTGCTGTTCGGTGAACTTCTGCCGCCACTCTTCCTCCGTACCGAACTCCTCGGGAATGGGGAAGAACGGCATAATGGGGTCGTTGTCGAGGCTGTAGGTTTCCACCTTATTTAATATCTCCAAGGTGTTCGACAGTGCCTCGGGCACATCGCTGAAGATGTCGTTCATCTCCTGCTGCGTCTTAAACCACTCCTGCTTCGAGTAGAGCATACGCGTGGGATCGTCGAGATCCTTGCCTGTGGAGAGACAGAGCAGATGGTCGTGCGCCTCAGCATTCTCCTTATCGACGAAGTGGGCATCGTTGGTACACACCAGTTTCACGCCGTACTCCTTCGCCAGTTCTATCAGCACCTTGTTCGCCTGCTGCTGCAAGGGGAAGGTCTCACGGTTGGCGCGGATGGTGGGGTCTTTCACCTCATGGCGCTGCAACTCCAGATAGTAGTCGTCGCCCCAAAGACGCTTGTGCCACTCGATGGCCTCACGGGCACCGGCGATGTCTCCCTTCAGAATCTTCGCAGGCACTTCTCCGGCGATACAGGCAGAACAGACGATCAGATCCTCGTGGTATTTCTCCAGATCCTTACGGTCTGTACGCGGACGGTTGTAGAAGCCGTCCACCCACGAATTACTCACGAGCTTGATCAGGTTCTTATAGCCGTGATAGTTCTTTGCCAGCACGATGAGGTGATAGCCGCCAAGGTCCTCTTTCTGGTCGCGCAGATTCTTGTCACCGCGACGCGCCACATACATCTCACAACCGAAAATGGGCTTGAAAGGTTCCAAACCGTCTTTCTTGCGCTTTTTGTTCACATCGTTACAGATGTCATGAAATTCCTTAATGCCGAACATATCACCGTGATCGGTGATTGCCATCCCCCGCATTCCATCGTCGATGGCTTTGTTTACAAGCTTCTTGATGCTTGACTGACCATCGAGTATCGAGTAGTATGTATGTACATGCAGATGTACGAAATCTTCCATCTTTTTCTTTGAATTCTTTTAGTTTTGTGGCTCAAAGTTACACCTATTTCTTGGAATTACCAAAAGAAAAGCGTGAAAAGTTTGTAACTTACACAAAATTTGTGTACCTTTGCACGCAAATAACGGAACAATTAACGAAACGAATGGGAAAAAGGATCAATAAACTGAAAAAGATCAGGATTCACCGCGAAGGAACACAGGAGCTCATTCTGAGTGCCATCGTCCTGGCGGGCATCGCCTGGTTGCTCCTCCATTTCATAGACTCTGTCATTCCTTTTTGGATCTTCATCATCATCTTCGGAACGGTGTGGTTCATTGCCCTGAACTTCTACCGCTGTCCTATCCGCTACTTCAACGGCGACTCCACGAAAATGGTGGTGGCTCCTGCCGACGGCCGCATCGTGGTCATCGAGGAAGTAGATGAGCATGAGTATTTCCACGACAAGCGACTGATGATCTCCATCTTTATGAGTCCCTGGAACGTGCATGCCAACTGGTTCCCCGTCGATGGAAAGGTGAAGTTCGTCATTCATAAGGACGGCAACTACCACAAGGCCTGGCTGCCGAAGGCCAGTGAGGAGAACGAGCACGCCGACGTGATGATCACCACCCCCGAGGGTGAGGATATCCTCGTGCGCCAGATTGCCGGAGCCGTAGCCCGCCGCATCGTCACCTACGCCAAGGAGGGTGAGGAGTGCTACATCGACGAGCACATGGGCTTCATCAAACTCGGCTCGCGTGTTGATGTCTTTTTGCCCATCGGCACTGAAGTCTGCTGCCGTATGGATCAGCCCACCACTGGTGATCAGACGGTTATCGCCAAGCTGAAGTAATCATAAAGTTCAAAGCTCAAAGCTCAAAGTTCAAAGTGAAGAAGCATATTCCAAATACGATCACGTGTTGCAACCTGATTTCAGGCTGCATCGCCACTTGGTTCGCCTTCCAGAGCGACTACGCAATGGCGCTGCTCTTCATCGTCATCGGAGCCGTGTTCGACTTCTTCGACGGAATGGTAGCCCGTCTGCTGCATGTCTCCTCCCCCATCGGCAAGGAACTCGACTCACTGGCAGACGACATCACTTTCGGCTTCGCGCCCTCGGCGATCATCTTCAGCTACCTCTGCTCCTTCCACATCCACCTGCTGTTCATTCCCTTCCTCGCCTTTGTGATGGCCGCATTCTCTGCCTTACGACTGGCGAAGTTCAACCTCGATGAGCGTCAGGCCCTCGGCTTCATCGGACTGCCGACACCTGCCAATGCCCTTTTCTGGGGTTCCCTCGTCGTAGGGCTCGACCAGAACGGCTACACCTTCGAAGGTCTTGAATGGGTGATCCTCGCAGGAATGTTCATCAGCTGCTACCTGCTCATTGCCGAGATTCCCATGTTCGCCCTGAAGTTCAAGCATTGGGGCTGGAAGGGCAATGAGATCAAATACATCTTCATCCTCTCGTGCGTACCTATTTTATTATTATTAGGTCTCTTCGGCCTCGCAGTCATCATCGCCTGGTACGTCATTCTGTCCGTCGCTACCAATAAAACCACTACAAAGCCTGAATAATCATGGTCAAATTCATCATTGGCGCTATCATCTTCGGACTTATCGCCATCGCCATCATCGTCATGCTCGTCATCAACTTCACCTATCGTAGTGTGAAGAAACTGCGTCAGGAAGTGGAAGACAACTACTACCGCAACCAGAAGCAGAAGGAACAGAAGGAGAAAAATCCCTTCGGCGACGACTACTTCAAGGGCAGCAAAGGCGGACGTCCTAAAAGCCGTACACAAGCCCAGTATGAGCAGCGCGAACAGCCCAAACGCGAGAATCCCTTCGGCGACGACTACTTCAAAAGCAGACAGCAGGAGCAGTCGAAACAAGAGGCAGAGAAAAAAGGCACTGCCCGTAAAACGACTACGAGCAGTGGTGTAACAATTATCGACGATCGCGACCAGGAGCGCAAGATCTTCGACCACTCCGACGGCGAATACGTCGAGTTCGAGGAGGTCTAATTTCCCCTCCTGAGTAGGAGGGGTTAGGGGTGGTCTGATCAGCCTATCCTTACGGATGCACCAACGTTCCGATCTGTTCTCCCTCCATAACCTTCTTCAGATTACCGACAATGTCCATATTGAAGACATAGATGGGCAGGTTGTTGTCCTGACACATACAGACGGCTGAGAGATCCATCACCTTCAGTCCGCGCGCCAGTACCTCCTTATACGTGATATCCTCAAACTTCGTGGCCGTTGGATCTTTCTCCGGATCGGCGGTATAGATACCGTCCACACGCGTACCCTTCAGCATCACCTCTGCCTCGATCTCCACACCACGCAGGCTGGAACCCGTGTCTGTGGTAAAGTAAGGCTGTCCCGTACCTGCAGAGAAGATGCACACATAGCCCTGCTCCATCGCCTCGATGGCCTTCCACTTCGTGTAGAACTCACCGATGGGCTCCATACGGATGGCCGTCAGCACTTTGTTCTTCACACCTACGGCTCCCAAAGCCGACGACAATGCCAGCGAATTGATCACCGTTGCACACATACCCATCTGGTCACCTTTCACACGGTCGAAACCCTTCTGCGAACCACTCAGCCCACGGAAGATGTTACCGCCACCGATCACAATGCCGATCTGGACACCCATCTCAGCCACTTCCTTGATCTGCTTGGCATAGTCACTCAGACGCTCAGGGTCGATACCGTAACCCTGCTTTCCCATCAGGCTCTCGCCCGACAACTTCAATAGAATTCTCTTAAATCTTGCCATAATTTTATACTTTGAACTTTGAGCTTTGAACTTTGAACTTTATGAAAACACTACCTCCTTGAAGGCGTACATTCTTGCTTTGCCTTCGGCGTCGAGGAGCACGAGGTGGCCATCGTCGAGCACATTCAGCACCTTGGCCTCAAACTCGCCCTGACAGTCTGAGAACCGATGCATGCCCTCCCTACGGTAGAGTCGGCGATGATAGGCTTGAGACAATGCTTCAGGTTCCATCTCCATCGCCTTCGACAACTCTTTCAGAAACGCCTGCAACAGCGCCTCGCGGTCCGTCTCTTCTCCCGTCAGCTGACAGATTGACACAGGATTGGGTGCGTCGCTCAGGAACTCCCTTTGATTCACGTTCAGTCCGATGCCCACGATACTGTCGGTGATCGTGCTACCCTTCAGACGGTTCTCTATCAGGATGCCGCAGATCTTACGGTCGCCCACATAGATATCATTCGGCCATTTGATGGTAACCTCTTGCTCCCCAGAGTCAGGGGAGCCGTCCGAAGGACTGAGGGGTCTGAAGAGGCTCTCCAGCGTCTCACAGAGTGCCACAGACACCGCTTCGGAGATCCGAAACTGCCATTTCGCCCTGATCTCCGTCGGATGCAGCAACACACTGAATGTCAGATTCTTCCCCCGTTCACTCTCCCAGCTATTGCTTCCGCATCCCTTCCCTGCCGTCTGGTACTCCGCCACGACCACCATATTTGCATCGGAATGACACGGAATCTCACGGAAATATCCGTTGGTGGAGTCCGTTTCGTCGATATGAATGACCTTAAATTCCATATTCGTATGCAAAGATAGCAATAATTAGGCACGAATTACACGAATTACACGAAAAATAATGATTAGCGGTATAAAATTCGTGAAATTCGCGTAATTCGTGCCAAAAATACATTAACTTTGCAGCATGGAAGAACAGCAGAAAAAAGATGAATTCTATATGCAGCGTGCGCTCGACGAGGCGCAGGCCGCCTTCGAAGCCGGTGAGATTCCCATCGGAGCCATCGTCGTATGCAAAGACCGCATCCTCTCACGAGCCCACAACCTCACTGAGACACTCTGCGACGTGACCGCCCACGCAGAGATGCAGGCCATCACCGCTGCTGCCAACGCCCTCGGCGGGAAGTACCTCACCGACTGCACCCTCTACGTCACCGTCGAGCCCTGCACGATGTGTGCCCGTCTATGGCACAGCCGACGAGAAGCGCGGCTTCCACGTCTATGCCCCAAAGGCTATGCATCCGAAGGCCGAAATCGTCGGCGGTGTGCTCGAAGCCGAGTGCCGCCAGCTTATGCAGACCTTCTTCCAGTCTAAGCGCTAAGGCTTCCCCAGCTGTCTTACCCAGGCCGTATCCAGCACCTGATAGTCCATCCGCCTCTCTCCCGTCAACACCAGCACGAAATAGGCTATCCGCTCCGTCTCTTTTGGATTCGGCTTTGCCACCAGTGTCTTGACTTTTCCGTTCCAGTCGGCCACACGCGTCTTGGCGCTGTCGTTCTCCCATTCAAGCCAGCTCACTGGCAGGTATCTGATCAGCAGACTGTCTTTCGACACGTTCGAAGAGAACGTCATATTCACCTTGCCACCCTCAGCGTCCACCACATACTCTCTCGGCTCGAACAGCGCATAGTCGTTCCGTTGCCACACCGTCAGCAGTTGTTGTTTGCCGCCAGACTCGATGGTCACCGTCGCCACACGCCTCGTCTTGGTGTGGTTCGCCTCAACCGTCCTCATCACGATACCGTTGCGCCCGCTCTTCCCCTCTTTGGGGTCTATGCTGAGCCACGAAGCCGACGACCACGCGCGCCACGTGTCTCCTGCCTGGAAGAACACCTCCGCACCGAAATCCTTCGCCGAGGGCATTTCACCCGTACCCTCCGACACCAGATACACGCCGCCCACCTCGTCGGCAAAACAGCCGAAGAGGCAGAGGCACAACAGCGCAAGAGGCAGGGCTTTCAGTCTCATCGTTACTTCTTGCACTCCTGAAACAGACAAGCCGAAAAGACGGCCTCGATGACGATCATCAGGGCAGCCAGCACAGCCGGTGGATAGATCAGTCCGACGATGAGCGACAGGATGGGAACCACGATGGAGAAGACCATATAGCTCCTTGAGTCGTAGAGCCAGGAGAACGGCATCAGATGGGCGCCGAACACCATTGCATAAACCATCACCATCTTCTCGGGCACGGCGGCATACACCCACATCACGATGAGAATATAGAGCATCTGGTTGATGCTGAACAGGATGCCCGCCTTCGTCAGCGGATTACCCTTGCCCTCGAAATCAATCTTCAGCACCTTCGACAGCATCCACGCCAAGGGGAACAGCACAGCCGAGCAACAGAAAGTAATCAGATTCTTCGTATCGATCGGCATATCGGTGAGATGCACGGCGCAGATCATCGCCCAGATGAGAATCGACGTCAGGATGAAGTGCAAGCCCTTTTTCTGCCTGCGGGCACAGTCTTTGATCAGTTCGTTGAGTTCCATATTGAATAGTTTTTAGATGACAGTTAAGATCATGGGACAAAAAAATGACCCCTAACCAATAACGGATAGGAGTCATTTTTATTGTATCTGTCAGCGGACAATCAGATTATTTTGCCCACCATACTTTCTTCGAGAAGATGTACATACCGGCGTCGTTACCTGTACCGAAGGCAGCACCCACGTTAGGATTAGAAGTCACGTCGCTGTCACCATAAGGCAGCATGTTCGGCCAGCGGTTACCACCGTTGTTGTTGTTCGGGTTGGTCATCTTGACGGGATACTCGTCCAGACCGATACGGCGCATGTCGTTGTAGGTCTCAATCACCTCACCACGGGTCTGAGCCAGATACTTCTGGATGCGGATCTCCTTCAGAGCGTCAGCCTCAAACAGAGGAGCGATTTCCTCGAGATAGGCATCAATATCCTCATCGGCAATCTCTTCACCGCTGATCTGATAATACTCAGCGATATTGCTGCTGACAGCCTTCTGGAAAGCCTCCGTAGCATCCTTACCCTGCAGGGCCTGAACCTCAGCGAGGATGAAGTAGATTTCCGACTCACTCATGATAGCGAGGTTAGCGGCACCGTTTTCCAGCCATGCGGGCTCGTTAACAGTCTGAGTCAGAGAAGCCAGTTCTGTGCTTCCGGGAACACCAACTACGTCGCCACCAATAGACATGTTATAGCACGGCTCACGCGGGTCGTTACGCTCCAGCATCAGGTCGTCGACAGTCGTAGACGAACCGATGTAATAGCGGCTCCACTGGTAAGCAGACCAAGCATTGTCGGCAGACACACCATTGAACTGGAAAGCTCCATTACCAAGGTAGAATCCCTCGAAACCGCCGTCGATGGCAGCCTGGGCCTCAGCCTCAATCTGACTGAGAGTAATATTGTTCACGTTTAAGGTGTGCAGGAGATAGCGAGCCTTGAGGGCGTGGCCGAGAGCCACCCACTTCTCAGTGTCGCCACCGTAGATGATATCCTGCTTGGAACCATTGCTACCACCCTCTGAGAGGTTAGCGATACCATTGTCGATCAGCTCGAAGATAGCTTTATAGACAGTCTCCTGAGAGTCGATCTTCGGATTCTTGATACCGTCTGTGCAGCTCTCGCTGAAGGGGATGTCACCGTGAAGGTCTGTCAGCACGCCCCAGTTGATGGCGGCCAGCAGCTGAGCCATACCCAACAGGTCGGTCTTATCCTCGTCCTGACCACCTTCTGAGCACTTCTCAATCATCTGCTTCAGATTCATCAGGTTGCTGTAGGTGGCGTTCCACTCGTTGTTGAACGTGGTGGCACCAGCCACTTCCGACACCTGGCGCTGCTCGATCTTGAGCAGCTGGTTGTTACCAGTACCGAAGAGCTGCTCTGTATAAGAGGACACATACCAAGCGTATGCACCGTTTACTACTGAATAGGCAGTAGCCACCTCTGCGTCTGTAAGCTGGAACTGGGCTCCAACTCTATCGGCGGTCTTGCTGGTCTCATCCTTATTGATGCGGTCCATCATGTCCTCAGAGCATGAGCTGTACAGCATGGTAGCCAACACAAGGCCAAACAAATATTTAATCTTCATAATCTTACTATTTTCTGATGTTAAAATCTTCTTTTATTCATCCTCGGATTATAATGTGATCTTCAGACCACCGCCGAAGCTTGAAGTGCAAGGTACAGAGAAGCGCTCGAAGTAACCACTCATGTTACCGTTACCCTGAGAGTTTTCAGGATCGAGGTCCGGCATCTTAGCCCAGATGAGAATGTTACGTGCGAAAGCGAAGATGCTCAGGTCGATGCCGGCGAACTTAGGCAGATCGTAGGTCAGCGTCACGTCGCGGAGTTTCCAGTAGCTGGTGTCGAAGACCATGGCCTCGGTGATATCCCAGTACTCCATGTACCACTTCTGCTTGCTCACCTCGATGGTGTTCTTCTGACCGGTAGCCTCGTCAATACCCTCAGCAATCATCGTGCCATCACGGTAGTCGAGAGACTCCATAGAAGCACCGAACCAGTTCATGGTTCCAACAGTACCGCTATACATCTTACCGCCCTTCTGCCAGTCGAGCGTAGCAGCGAGCGACAGACGCTTGTAGTTGGCTCTCAGGTTGAAGCCCATGTTGAAGTCGGGAGTACACTCACCGAGGTTCTGGCTATCGCCAGTACCCTGGGGCAGACCGCCTGACAGCAGCAACTGACCATCGTCAGTACGCTTGAAGGCAACACCGTAGATGTTAGGATAGGTATATCCGGCCATAGCGCGAACCTGCGGCTCTACGAAGCCACCGAGCATGATGCTCTCCACGCCTTCTGCCAGCTCCTTCACCTTATTCTTCACCTTTGTGAAGTTCACACCGAGAGTCAGGTTGTAGTCCTTATTCTGAAGAATGTCGGCATTCAGTGAGAACTCATGAGCCCATGTGGTCATGCGGCCGGCATTGGTGCGCAGCTCCTGATAACCGGTAGAACCGGCGGTAGGAACGTCGAAGATCTGATCCTTCACATCCTGATAGCTGGCGGTGTACTCCAGACGGATGCGGTTCTTCAGGAAGTTCAGGTCGATACCAAACTCATAGTTGGTCGTGTTCTGAGGCTTCAGGTTCGGGTCGTATGACCTGTAGTAAGGCACATAGCTCTTGGCACCGCCCATAGGATAGCTGATCGGCGTATAGGTGTACATACCACTACCGTAAGTAGGTGTGTAGTAGTAGTTGTCGCGATACGTACCAGCCTGACCTACCTGAGCGTAAGAAGCGCGCAGCTTACCGTAGGAGAGGATGTCGTTGTCCTTCAGTGCGGGGAGCTCTGTGAAGATCCAGCCCAGTGACACTGAGGGATAGAAGAATGAGCGGTTGTTACGAGGCATTGTTGACACAACGTCGTTACGACCGGTAACAGTCAGATAGACCATGTTCTTCCAGCTGGCTGTCAGCTGTCCGAAGAAACCGAGCGTACGCTCCTGATAGTGGCTCATGGCCCAGTAGTCCATGCTTTCGGCATTCTCGATGACGGGCTGGCCATACCAGGAAAGGCTCGAAGCATCGTAGTCCCAAGAACGGGTGTAGTCGTGGTTGAACTCAGTACCGAGCAACAGACCCAGATCCCACTCCTTCTCAGCACCGAGCTTGGCGGTGAAGTTAGCGGTGAACAGGTTATTGAAGACGTTGCGCTGTACGCCAAAGTCCTCAACCTCACCCTTAGTGTTATAAGCAGAACCCACCTCAGCGATGGTCATGTTGTCAGTTGTGTAGATATCCAAACCAGCCTGCTCACGGAAAGTCAGCTTGTAGTCCTCACCCAGACCGAGGTTCGGAGAGAACTCCACGTAGGCGTTACCGAACACACGGTTCGTGTGCTGACGGAAATCATCGTTGGCAGCCCACCAGTAGGGGTTGTTGAAGTTGGTGGCACGGAAAGACACCTGCGTGGTAGGATCACCGGGAACGTGTGTCGGAGTTCCTTTCAGGTTGTACTCGGCAGGAGCACCGTAAACCACGTTCACCACACCGTTGTTAGCACCAGGGGCGCTGTTGATCTTCGTAGAAGTATAGTTGGCCGAGAAGCCGGTCTTCCACTGCTTGTTGATCTCCCAGTCCACAGCACCACGGGCACCGGTACGCATCATGCCTGTAGAAGGAATGATACCAGTCTGATAAGTATCGTTGATACCGAAAGCATAGCTCACGTTGTTCACACGGTGAGAAATGCCCAGCGTAGCATTCTGAGTGAAACCAGTCCTGAAGAAGTCGCCCACGTTGTCATAAGTCGTAGGAGTCACCCAAGGATCAATGCCGGCCTGATCGTACTTTGAATTGTAGTACTTTCCAGGGTGATCCTGGCTGTTGCCACCATACTTGGGATCGTTGGGCAGCTCGGTGATCTTCGGTCCCCATGTAGAAGAAGAACTGGGGTTGTAAGCAGCCTGGCTGCTACCCTGTGCATACACACTCTGGTGCTTGTACTTACGGCTCAGCGTCTGGGCACTCAGGTCGGTAGAGAAGGTGATCACGGGCTTGGCAGTGTACTTGCTGCCGCGCTTGGTGGTGATGACAACCACACCGTTAGAAGCACGGATACCATACAGGGCAGAAGCAGCCTGACCCTTCAGGATGTTGATGCTCTCAATTTCCTCAGGGTTGATATCAATACTACGGTTAGAGAAGTCGGCACCTGTCACAGAGTTACCTGTACCGAAGTCAGGTGTAGAGGCGATAGGCATACCATCGACCACATACAGCGGGGTGTTGTTACCGTCGAACGAACGGGCACCACGAATCACAATCTGTGCAGAAGCACCAGGAGCGCCAGAAGACTGACGGACGCTGACACCAGTCAGCTTACCCTGGATGGCACTTGCCAGTGAAGTAGTACCGTTCACACTCAGATCCTCCGCATTCAGCTCCTGAGAAGCATAGCCCAGAGCCTTCTTGTCGCGGCTGATACCCATAGCGGTCACCACCACCTCGTCGAGGGTCTTGGCGTCGGCCTTCAGGAAGATGCGCATGCCGTTCTTGGCATTCACGGTCTGAGAAACATAGCCGAGATAAGAAATCTCGAGCTGATTCTTGTCTGCCGGAAGAGTAATGTTGAACTTACCGTTCACGTCAGTCAACATACCAGTAGCTGTACCTACCACCTTGACAGCAGCACCGATGATGGGCTGTCCGTCTTCCTGTGAGAGCACAGTACCGGCCACTTTTGTCTGTGCCAGCGCACTACCTGCGAAGAGGAAGAGGCTGATCATAAACATTGTTAGTCTTTGTTTCATAAATTCTCTCTCTTTGGTTATTAACTATTAATTATATATAATGTGTAATTTGTCCTCATACACACGCCAACCCCCACTGGGAAAGGCTTAAACGGGCTTTTTAGTCCGATTCAAGGTGCAAAAATAGTGCATATATTTCTAAAATACGAATAAAATTATAAAAAAAATACATTTGCATATACTTTTTTAACATTTCTCCACTTTCAGGTTGACATAAATCAACATGACATCACGTTTTGAAGTCACATACAGACACCTACAAACACCGTTCCGTTTCACGTTTCGCGTTTCAAAACCATTTTTGATTTTGCACGCTGTTCAGTCATTAGTCATTTTAGTCATTAGTCATTTAGTCATTTGGTTTTTGAAAATGTGCATTTTCATTATTATATAAATTATATATTATTATATATATTATAATATATATAATAATATATAATTTTAAATAGGCCAAAAACTGTCTTTTGAATTTTGCAAATGACTAAATGACTAATGACTAAAATGACTATAATGACTAAGTGGAAAAACATTTTGAAACGTGAAACGCGAAACGAGCGTAGTGAATGGATTAGGAATTTAATTTACATATTTACCCATTAGAAAACCTCTCAAAATACAGTCTAAGCAAACTAAGAGTTTCCTTACTTAAAAGTCGGAGTTTATAGGAAGGAAAGTCCGACTTTCGTCTATGTAAAGTCAGAAGCGCCAAAAATGCCTAAAAAAAGCAGCTCAAGGCTGCCTAATGAATTGGTAAACATTATTTACATTCACTAAATATCATGCATCATGTCTTATTTAATGAATACAGTTTTGCGACGAGGGCGCCGCTGATGTTATGCCATACGCTGAAGACGGCACCAGGGATGGTGGCCAGCGGATAGGCGGCGAAATGGAGCACGGCCAATGAGGAGGCGAGGCCAGAGTTCTGCATGCCCACCTCGATGCTGAGCGCCACGCACTTGGGTCTCTGCAGGTGCAACAGACGGCCCACGGTGAAGCCGATGGCCAGTCCGAGAAGATTATGAATTATGACGACTGCCACGATCAGCAGGCCTGCGGTCAACAGACGGGCGGCATTGTGAGACACGACGATGCCCACCACCATCGCGATCACTATCGACGAGAAAGCAGGCAGATAGGGCGTGAGGAGCTTGGTGAGCTTGGGAAGGAAGCGCTGGCAAAGCAGTCCGCAGACGATGGGCGCAATGACGACATAGACGATGCTCATCAGCATGCCCACGGTATCGACATCGACCATCGTACCGGCCAGCAGCCACACGAGCAACGGCGTCAGCAGCGGTGCCAGCAGCGTAGAGGCGGCGGTCATGCCCACGGAGAGCGCCAGGTCGCCCTTGGCCAGATAGGTGATGACATTCGACGCCGTGCCACCCGGACAACAGCCCACGAGTATAACACCGATGGCCAGCTCCTGGGGCAGCGAGAACGCCCACGTCAGACCCAGAGCCAACAGCGGCATGACGGTGAACTGGGTGAGACAACCGATGAGTATATCCTTGGGACGGCTCAGCACAACCTTGAAGTCCGCAGGCGAGAGCGTCAGTCCCATCCCGAACATGATGGCGCCCAGCATGGGGTTGATGGTCCACGTGTCGATCCACACAAACGATGACGGTACGGTGAGCGACAATGCCGCCACAATCAGCACCATCACGCCCATCCAGCGGGCTATGAAATCACACAATTTTTTCATACTTAAAACTTCTGGTATTCAAATCGCGCTGCAAAAGTACAAAGATTCGGGCAGAACACCAAAGGCGGAAAGCACTTTTTTATGGGATTTGTTTGGTGGATTCAGGGAAAATGCTTATCTTTGTGGCGTAAAAACAAGGAAAAGATGAATTACAGACAAGCAATGTTGGTCATCCTGACGGTGCTGGGCGCTTCTGCGGCTCAGGCCGGGGGTGCGAAAAAGACTCAGACGGAGGAGAAAAAGGACTCGCTCGTGTTTACCACCGTGAAGGAGAACCCGATCACGCCTGTGAAGAACCAGAACCGCAGCGGCACCTGCTGGGACTATGCGACAACGGGATTCTTCGAGGGAGAAATCCTCAGGAAGACGGGAAAGACGTACGACCTCTGCGAGATGTTCGTGGCCAACAAGAATTACGTGGACGAGGCGATCTACTACGTGAGGATGCACGGCGACAGCCGATTCTCGGAAGGCGGCTCGGCAGACGATGTGCTCTCGGTGTATCGGACGCACGGCATCTGTCCCGAGGAGGCGATGGCCGCACCTGGATCGCTGGTAGGCGACTCGCTGGCGAACTTCAACGAGTTCTTCAGCGTGCTCACACCGTATATCGAGGCAGTGGGCAAGAGCAAGGCGAAGAAGCTGTCCCCGCAGTGGCTGGTGGGCTATCAGGGCATCCTCGACGCCTATTTAGGCAAGTGTCCGGAGAAGTTCGTCTATGAGGGGAAGGAGTACACGCCGAAGAGCTTTGCGGAGAGCCTGCAACTGGACTTCGACGACTACGTGAGCTACACCAGCTTCACGCATCATCCGTTCTACACCTCTTTTATCATAGAGGCGCCCTATAAGTGGCGGCTGGGACCGAGCTACAACGTGCCCCTCGACTCGCTGATGAACATCATCGACACGGCGATAGACAGAGGATACAACGTGTGCTGGGGCGGCGACGTGAGCGGCAACGGCTTCGACCGTCAGGGACTGGCACAGGAAGATGCGACACCCACGCAGGAACTGCGCCAGCAGCGGTTCGACTCGTGGGAGGCCACCTACGACCACGTGATGCTGATCTACGGCAAGGCCAAGGACCAGCAGGGGCGCGAGTACTATATGGTGAAGAACTCGTGGGGCGAAACAGGCCGATACAAGGGCATCTGGTATATGCGCAAGAACTACATCGCGCTGAACACGACCTACGTGTTCCTGAACCGCCACGCCATTGAATAAGACTACACATTATTAATAAATAACTTAAAAGACTATGAGACAGTTATTACTCGCCATCCTGCTGCCCTTCGCGCTGACAGTAGCCGGGCAGGGATTCATCAGCCCACAGGCCAAAATTGCCAAGAAGCAGTATGAGCAGAAAGTGAAGAAGGCTCGCACACGTGGCGAGGCCGTAGAGGAGAACGCCCGCATGAAGCTTTTCGTGAGATGCACCAACGATGCCAACGCCCGTGAGGTGGCCAACGCCACGAAGGAGATCGGCGCTCAGGTGAGAATGGTGAAAGGCAACCTGATCGTGCTCGACATCCCCTACTCCAAGCTGGAGGCGCTGGCTGGCGTGAAGGGCGTGAGTATCGTGAACATGCCCCCGAAGGCGTCGATTAAGACCGACGTGACGCGCCAGGTGACGCAGGCAGAAGAGGTGATCAACGGCTCAGGCCCCCAGCTGCCACAGGCCTATACGGGCAAGGGCGTCATCGTGGGCATCCTCGACAGCGGCTTCGACACGACCCACCCGATGTTCAAGGACAAGGACGGCAACCTGCGCATCAAAGGATTCTATGAGCCAGGCAACTCAACCTTCGGCGGAGATTCCGTCGTCATTACCTACCACGACGGCACGCAGGGAACGCTCTCAGGCTCGGCCTACTACAAACCCGAAGAACTGCTCGACACACTGAAGGCGAAGGATGCCGGAGGATCGCACGGATCACACTGCATCAGCATCGCCGCTGGCAGCACCATGAGCGACATCAAGGGTACGGCCGACAAACCTGTCGGCGGCATCGCACCTGAGGCAGACATCCTGCTCTGCAGCTTCACGAATTCTGAGAACGCTGATGCATGGAACGTCTTGGAGGGCCTCAACTTTATGTCGTGGGAGGCAGAACAGGCCCAAAAGCCACTCGTGGTATCCATGAGCGTAAACTCGCACGCGGGATGGCACGACGGCACCAGCGACATTGCGCGCGTCTTAAAGGGATTCTGCACGGAAGACAACATGGCAGTGATGCTCGCAGCCGGCAACGAGGGTTCAAGCGAGACCTATCTCCACGAGAAAGTGAAGGCCAAGGACACGCTGAGACTCGTACCGTACAGCTATTATACGGACAACTTTGTATGGGGCGGTTTCAAGACCACGAAGAACGTGAAGATGAAAATCGGCATCGTCAACATCAACGAAAACAAGGAATACTACCGCATGCCCGTCACCTTCAACAGTGACGGCAGGACAAAATACGGTAATGGCATCTATTTCGACTTTAATGACGGGGAGCAGGAGTTTGAAACAAAAGAAGAGGAGGCTGCCAAAAAGGAATTCTTGAAGTATATGACAGGCGGCCAACTGTTTATATTCTGCTATCAGAATCAGGCATACGACCAGCAAGACAGTCTCTACACCTATACAGAGGTGTATGTAGTTCAAACCGGCACGGAATGGATCGAATCGGTGGATCCTAACAACGATCCCATTTTCTGGGGATACAATCTCTACTTAGTGCCCGAAGAAGACACGGAACTGCACGCCTGGGGTGACATGGGAATGAACTTGCGGGCAGTGAGACAGGACGGCAAGACGGTCAAAGGCTCCGGCAAACTCTCTGTATGCGACTGGGGCACCTCCGACGAACCCGTGTCGGTAGGAGCCTGGTGTGCCAACGACAAGATCAAGTATGAAGGCACAGAAGCACAGGAGACGGGCGAAACACTCGGCAGCATAGCCGAATTCAGCAGCTACGGCACCGACCTGGCAGGTCACAAGCTCCCCCACGTCTGCGCGCCTGGCACCAACGTGGTAGCAGCCGTCAACAGCTTCGAGCCCAGTGTGGAGGATTTGTCCATCTACCAGCGCAAGGCCTACGACGGACAGTTTATTGGCCAGACCAAGAGCCGCGACTATTACTGGGCCACGATGAGCGGCACGTCGATGGCAACACCGGTCGTAGCTGGCATCGTGGCACTCTGGATACAGGCGGCCAACGACATGGGCAAGAGGCTCACCTGCGAGGACATCAAGGACATCTTAGCCCATTCGTGCGATAACGACGATTTCACGAAACGGGCAGCAGCAAAGTTCGGATACGGTAAGATCAATGCCTACAAGGGACTGCTCTACGTGCTCGGCATCGAGACCAGCATCCCCACACTCAGCAAGGAACAGCCGCGCAACGTGAGTTTCCGCGTGGCAGGCGACATGGTGTTTGCCGACGGCGCTGAGGACGGAACAAGCGTGGCGATCTACAACCTGAAGGGCGTGCTCGTCAGAGAGACAGCCGTCGAGGACGGTACGATCAGTACGGCAGGACTGGGCAAGGGTGTCTATGCAATACAGCTTGGCAGGCTCGGCTCAACACTGATACGTAAATAAACAAAAATCCCCTCGCCAGTCGGCGAGGGGATTCTTATTTTATTTGACTTGTACAACGAGGTACTTGCTGGTTGACCAGAAGCGCTGCGGGTCGCTGATGCGGAGCACGTACTGCTTCTTGGCATCGCGCTGGAGCGTGTAACTGCCGGCAGGATGATTGGTCAGAATCTCAGCAGAAGAACTGTAGAGCTTGATCTCCTTGTCGATACGGATATCGATCTTGGTGAAGTAGTCCTTGTTGAAGTTAGACTGCAGCACCTCACCCTTGTCGAGGATGTTCTGCTCCTTGAGTTCCTTCTTCGTGCCGAAGACGAACCAGGCAGTGTGGATCTGCTTGTCCTGGGTAGAGATGGTCTCAGCCTTCTGGGTGTTCTCCTCAGTCAGGGCAGCGACGTTCTCATTGAGGCCAGCCACCTGCTCGTCGAGCTCGGCGATGTGGATGTCCTTCTTGTCGAGTTCCTCACGCAGGGCCTGCAGCTGCTGGTCTTTCTGCTGCATCTGCTCCGTCAGGTTGTCGATGATCTTCTTCAGCTGGTCACCCTTGACGCTGCTCTCACGCACCTGCTGCTTCAGCTTGTTGATGAGTTCCTTGTTCTGCTTCATGGCAGACTGGATGAACTGCATGTTCTCCTTGATGCGAAGCTTGGTGTTGGTACCTTCACCTTCCTTGGCAATTGTCACGCGGTTCTGTGCCTCTGTGATCTCACGGAAGCCCTCCTCGATGTCACTCAGGGTAGTCATCATGTCGTTGATCTCATTGTCTTTCTGGGCAATGATCTGTTCCAGAGAGTCGCGCTGCATAAGGGCAGCCTGCTCTGCTTTCTTCACTCCGTCGTTGCAACTTGCAACCATCAGGCCTCCAACGGCCAAAACAATCAATTTTCTCATAAGTTTGAATTTTGAAGTTTAATATTTGATTCTTGATTACTTGTTTTCTCACTTCGTCCTGCGAGGATGATGACGATCTCACCCTTGGGCTCAGTCTCGGTGAAGTGGGCGATCACCTCGGCGAGGGTGCCACGGACACTCTCCTCATGCACCTTCGAGATCTCACGGCAGACGCTGACCTGGCGCTCGGCACCATAGACCTCGGCAAACTGCTGGAGCGTCTTCACCAGACGGTAGGGCGACTCGTAGAAGATCATCGTGCGCGTCTCGGCGGCGAGTTCCTCCAGTCGTGTCTTCCGTCCCTTCTTCTGGGGGAGGAAGCCCTCGAACACGAATCGGTCGCAGGGCAGGCCGCTCGACACCAAAGCAGGTACGAAGGCCGTCGCCCCAGGCAGGCACTGCACCTCTACCCCAGCCTTCACTGCCTCGCGGACGAGAAAAAAGCCCGGATCGCTGATGCCAGGCGTGCCGGCATCGCTGATCAAAGCCACGTTCTCACCATCCAACAGACGGCTGACGACGGCGGCGCTGGTACCGTGTTCGTTGAACTTATGATGTGACATAAGGGAGTTTCGGATATCGAAATGCTTCAACAGGATGCCCGACGTCCGGGTATCTTCGGCAAGGATGAGGTCGGCCTCTTTCAGAAGGCGGATGGCACGTAGTGTCATATCCTCCAAATTGCCTACTGGCGTTGGAACAATATACAATATGCCCATTTCGGGGGCAAAATTACAAAATATAGTTAAAAGTGGAAAGTGAAAAGAAGAAAGATTTCACAGATTTCACAGATTTTACATATTATTTTTATTTTTTCTGCGTAATCTGCGGTTTTTTTTCGTATCTTTGTGGCCGTTATGACAGATATTATGATAGGTGAGGCGCACCGGCCTGGAAGGATTGAAGTGGTGTGCGGTTCGATGTTCTCGGGCAAGACCGAGGAGCTGATCCGCCGTCTGCGGAGGGCACAGTTCGCCCGTCAGAAGGTGGAGATCTTCAAGCCCGCCATCGACGTGAGGTACTCTGAGGAGGATGTCGTCAGCCACGACCAAAAGCATATCATATCGACGCCCATCGACTCGTCGGCAAGTATCCTGCTGCTCTCGTCGGACTGCGATGTGGTGGGCATCGACGAAGCCCAGTTCTTCGACATGGGGCTCGTGGAGGTGTGCAACGAACTGGCCAATCGTGGCATCCGTGTGATTGTCGCAGGTCTCGATATGGACTACAAAGGCGTTCCCTTCGGTCCGATGCCAGCTCTCTGTGCCATCGCCGACGATGTGACGAAGGTGCACGCCATCTGCGTGAAATGCGGTAACCTGGCATACGTCAGCCATCGCACCGTTGAGGGGTCGCAGCGGGTGCTGCTGGGCGAGACGTCAGAGTATGAGCCGCTATGCCGTACCTGCTACCAGAAGGCACTGGAAGAGGAAAAAACAAGGCAAAAAGCATCGTCTGAGTAAAAATCCTTCCAATAAATTTGGCAGATTCAAAAATTATGCCTACCTTTGCACCCGCTTTCGAAAGATTGCACAAAAAAGGTCGATCCGTTAGCTCAGTCGGTAGAGCACAACACTTTTAATGTTGGGGTCTTGGGTTCGAGCCCCAAACGGATCACCAAGAACAATCCGCAAGAAACTGATTATCAGTCGCTTGTGGATTTTTGCATCCATAAAGTGCACCACATTTGCACCACTCAGCCACTATAACAAGGTTTTACAAACTGCCTCAAATACCATGAAACGGCAAATTAACACTTATTAGAGTTGTTTCAATAACTCTCTGCCTTTCTTAGTCAGATAGTATGATTGCATTGGATGATTTGGAGCCTCAGGATAAAGCATAGCAATATAACCGGCTTCAATGTTTGGCACAATATATGTGCTCACAAATCCTTTTCTATCCTTTCTCTGCATCGATTCCATCAAGGCTCTCAGATTTGAGCCATTTGCTCCAATAGCGGATAATAAAGATTTTAAACGCTTAGTTTTTGCTATCTCGCGTTTTGAGGTTGAGGGGGTTGAGGGGGTTGAGGGGGTACTAACTTGTGGGGTTGTGGGGGTGTGGGGGTGTATGGTTGCGCGTTTGAATGTAACCCATACAAATGCACTATTTTGATTGAACTCTGGTTCCGGAAGATTAGCTTGCTTACAAGCATCTACCATACGACCGACACCACTGCCCCAGTTCTCCAGGAATGTTGTTTTGAATAACACGTCGGCAATAGTCGGGTTCTGAGGAAATGAATGATGGGATTGCTTAATGGTCTCAACAGTCAATTCATCTGGCAAATGGCCAGTATTCTCTATCTCTACACGATCATCATAGATAGCGATGCCGACAGAACTACTTGTATTATGGAACATCCTATGACAAAGGGCATTCGTCAAGGCTTCACGCAACGCTTCGGCAGGAATCTCCAGTTTCTCTTCTCTCGTAAAGCCCACTATCTTGCCACTAAGGGAAAGATGTTTGAAAAAGAACGCCATACCAGCATCAAGCAAAGTAAAGAAGTTGCCGTACGCTCTTTGATTGTCGATGAACTCTATTTTGTCATTGCCACGAAAGCGAGCCATACGAAGCAGAAACTGAGGGAACTGACTTGTATCTCGGAGGAACAATACAGCAGCTGCATTTTTAAGTTTCCCATTCGTGGTTAGTTTCAGTTTCTCAACAAGGCTTTCCGTAGTTTCCATGAGCGATGACTCAGGCATCCTACCCCGTTCTACGCCAAGACGAACACCACCACGAATACGCTGTTCCTCCAAATCAGCAATGGTTATGCCTTCACAAATCTGGTCTTCCCATTTATGACGATTAGATTTGCTACGCATCAGACGGTCTTCGAAGATGTCACGAGGCATGACTACCGTTGTGCTCTCAATTCGCATATACGGTTTATTATCGTATGTATATGGCACATCCCAATAAGAAGGAGCATCCAGATGAATGGCTATGACCTGACAGTCTGGACGATTCGGTACATCAATGTATTCAACAGGAAGATCTATCAGTGGTTCCAGCTTCGCAACCTCTCTGGCAATCTCCTTTCGGGTATTGTCTGTCACCTCCTGCCCAAGTATCTTCAGTGTCGTTGGGGCAATACCAAAGAACAGCCAGCCACCTGCGGTATTGAGAAAGGCACAAGCTGAACGCATACCATCCTTTAACTCACCCGTTGTTTTCTTCATTTCCAACGTACGAGTCTCGTCACCTTGTATGATCACTTTTACATCCTCTATTGTCATAATACCTTCTATCTTTCTAATATGTTTGCAAAATTACAACTTTTTGGGCAAAAAGACAACGTTTTGTTCGAATTATATATGATTTACAATTTTTATTAGTCATAATTTATACCTTTGCACCCAAAATGGTTTCAACAATAAGAAAAATGAAGGAAATTTGAAAAAAGTTATCGTTTTGCTTAGTTTTTCGGTTCGCTGAATCGTCCTTGTTGTGTATGAATGATAATTATGACGAAAAAAGAATTTGAAGACATATACCGTCAGCATTATGCCCGGATGTACCGTCTGGCAAGGACGATGCTCTATGATGCTGACGAAAGCAAGGACGTGGTGAGCGACATCTTCGCCCGTCTGTTACGGGATGGTGACAGGCCACAGAAGGATAGGATGGAAGGCTACCTGATGACTGCCGTGCGCAACCGCTGTCGCGACGTACTCAACCGCAAGTCGATGCAAGAACGGGTGGAAAAGCACTTCTTGCAGGAGTCGATGCAAAGCCAGATCGTTTCGATGAATGACGATGACCGTCTGGAACGGCTGATGCAATTCATCGAGGCGGAACTGCCACCGCTCAGCCAGCAGATCTTCCGACTGCGGTTTCTCAGCGAGATGAGTTACGAGGAAGTGGCACAGGCCGCGGGTGTGAGCAAAGTGACGGTCTACAACCATCTGTCACAGTCACTACAGCGAATCAGAGAGTATTTTGAGCAACAAACAGCAAAACGATAAACGTTATGGAACAGCAAGACAAAATTGACCAGTTGGTAGCAGAGAACCAGGAACTGCTCGCGCTGACGAAGCGAGCCTTTGTGAAGCGCGAAGTCGAAAAAGAATCCGTCCCCGTGGACGAGGA
>ONCZ01000090.1 GCA_900316445.1 uncultured Prevotellaceae bacterium
AGTGCAAGAAGCCTCATTATTTAAGAACCTGAAACATTTCGAGCATGCCGTTCAAGATTCATTAACAATTCGTTAAAGATTTCTTAACTATTAGTCGGTAGTCTCCTACCATTTCCCACTCTCTACTCGCACTCTAAATTCTTAATTCTAAATTCTTAATTCTTAATTTCGATATTCCAAATAGCTGAAAATCAGAAATTTGCTTTAAAAATTCTATTTATAATATATTTATTATAATAAATATATTATAAATAGAATTTAATAATTAACACCAAATAATTTCCCCTTCCCTCCAGGCAAAAAACAAATTTAAGAATTAAGAATTAAGAATTTTGACCACTATATCAAAATCATCAATAAAACATACAACTGACATAAGACTCAGGCTGTGAAAACAATAAATTTTCGACTATATCGCAACTTTTTTTGCTGTTTTTCTTTGATATTTCAACTAAAAAGTTTAATTTTGCAGCAAAATAGAACAAATACATCATAATGGCAACGAAAGAAGATTTATGCAAAGTCCATTCACTGGAGGTCACGCAACCCTCCGTCACGAGTTATCTGAACTGACATTCCGCAAGGAGAAATTCCAGTATGTCCATCAGTTCTACGAGTGCGATGAAACCAAAGAACGTTTCACCACTACAGCCTTGGACGAAGTCAATATCGGCCAGGTGTATAATCAGTATCGTGCGAAATATGGCATACCATTCCCTGACGAGATAAAACGTATTCGTCAGCGCTATGGTCTTCCTGCATCTAAGATGTCACAAATCCTCGGATTTGGTGACAACCAATACCGTTTGTATGAAAATGGCGACATGCCCAGTGAAGCCAATGGAAAGATACTTATGTCTATTCAGAACCCTCAGATTTTTGAAAGTTTTGTTGTCAATGCAAGAAATCAGTTTGAGGAAGAAGAGTTCATCAAGATACTCCATAAAGTTAAAGCTATCAATACGAACGCCAACGATGCGTTCATAAAAGACTACATTTTCAATGGGAGCCGAAGAGATATCTTCAATGGCTATGCCACCCAGTCTATCAGCAAACTCAAAAACATCATCCTTTTCTATATAGAGAAATATCATGGCGTATTCTTCACGATGATGAACAAACTGCTGTTCTACACAGATTTCTATAGTTATAAGATGACGAGCAAAGGAATGAGTGGCCTTGCCTATAAAGCCATTCAGCGAGGTCCTGTGCCTATTCGATGGGACAGGATATACAGTTTCTACGATGACATCCAGCAAGAGATCGTTCATTTTGAATCAGGAGCCGAAGGCACCAGACTCACCTCTACGCTTTCTCCAGACCTTTCAGAATTCTCAGACGAAGAACTTGAAATACTTGAAACTATCTATCAGCGTTTCAAGGCAGATAACTCCACAAAGATTTCAGACATCAGTCACAACGAAGATGCTTGGCAAAAGTATGTTGACAGCGGACAGATGATAAATTTCGATATGGCATTCACATTAAAAGCAATATAAAGATAGTTTGCTGAAGAGTTGGTTATTTTTTGTTTGTTAGGAAGCATACTTTATCCTTCACCTAAGAACAATCATTTGAAATGCTAATGATTTTACTATAAATATGGCGGTGTCGCGAAAAAGGTTTATATTTGTCATCAAAAAAATATGGACGCAACAAAAGAACAAATAAAGAGGTTGCTTAAGGAAACTTCTGATACAATAGGTTGTTTATATACAACGATACTGGAAGATATTTCCATACTGAATGCATGTGATGATAGTGTTTCTTCATTACTCAAGTTAGTAAGAGAGTTAAGAAGGGACACTAGCTACATCCTTGTTGACCTTCATTCCGCACTTCACTCATTGCTTTCCACAGAGAAACCAATAGAGAAACGTTTTCATCTGATGTTTATATCTGCAGATATGCTAGAGTGTTATAAACTTCTTTATAACTTTGGAAAAAAACAGAAGCATACGGTTTGGTTTAAAATTGGCAGAGTATTGGTGGATAGTAAAGATACCAATAATAATGCACATAGCGAATTGTTGCTTAAGATATATGAAACAATATCATCTATGCTTGAGGCTATTGGAAATGCACAAGAAAAAGAAAGTAGAGATTTGACATACCATTATGATGACGATTTGCTTAAAGTTTATTATTGCATTTTGAAGTTTGATAGCGAAGAGAAAGTTATAGAACGTATGATTCAATTTATTGACGTAATGCGCTCTATATTGTTTTTCTGTAATATTGCTGAAGACGTTGAAACTCTTAAGGGCCATTCTTTACCTCCTGTTATCAATAAAAATATACCACATTTTCCCTTTCAAACATTGATTGCAGAAAAGTTAGATGGGGAAGGAAAACTGCGCGAAGCATTGAACGATATAATAAACAAAACACAACGAATTGATCAAGCGGCCAGATTGAAAGAAGGGCTTAAAAACATGCAGAACTATTTGCAGAACAATTGGCCCGACTCAAAGATGCCAGAATTAGACAATATGGCTGCATTGTCTAATACACATTTGCTATTACAGATTGCAATGGCAGATATCGCTACAGCTACACTAGCATATCTTAATGCAGGCAGTGAACATGAATATCCGTTGGTATTACGTCGATTGACTATTACTAGGGTCTCAACACTCTGCCACATCTATGGCTATAATGAAGCTGAACATGAGAAATCCTTGTGGAATGCTATAATTATAATTTTGCCTAATACGAACGATGCATTAAATGAAGAAGTAAGAAAAATTGGCAAAGAACTAGATGGCCTTGTAAATGAGAATGATAAGGCAGACAGATTGTTATATGTTCACCTACTGGATAACAAAACAAAGAGGAGCAACGTTCCGTTAATAGTGAAGAAAGTAGAGAATATGAATCCTTTTTCAGAATTTGATAAGGCAAAGATGCTTATTAATGTTATGAGTAGAATACAAAAGTTCCTCAAAGCACTTATGGACGAACTAGGAAAGAATGCTCATGAACAAGCTAAGAAAAGCAAGGCTGAATTGAAATCCAAAGTACAGGCTATGAGAGATTTGATTAATAAATCTGAATGTTCAGTTACTCAACGTACCGAATTTATACAACAATTTGACCGGTTTGATAGTTTTGTGGATTCCGTTTATAGGGAGTAATATGGTAAAAAACAAAGTCCGTGCAGGAAAATATGAGAAAGAAATTTCCTCAATTATTTGGGCATTTCAAAGAATCTTACTACTTTTGCAGTATGATTAAGAATGAAGATTTCCTGACAGACGAGATATATGGGGAACGCTTGCTTATCAGCGTTCGTGCAGACCAGACAGAGCTTAACGACAACATCCGAGTGGCAAGGGTGCTGTTGCGGTGCTTCGATGACATGTATATCCGTATCAATGAGCATCTGATGGTCATCGGCCACAAGAATCCAGAATATACCATAAACGGGAAACTGGGCGACAGAAAGGGCGTGGAAAGCGAAAACGGCATCAAGTCGGCTTTCCGTAAGGCCAAGCAACAAGGCTGTAAGGTGGTCGTACTTGACTTTGACATGCACATGTCCGAAAGTATTCTGAAGACGAAGAAGATTGTCTCTGGTCTCTTCGGTCGTCATGAAGATTTCAGCGAGGGGAGTCTTGAGGAGTGTTACGTGGTTCATAACAGTAAGGCCGTTGTCGTGAAGGCTGATGCCTTCGCTGCGCCAGACAAGGAAACCATCAAGCAACTGATCAACGATGTGATAGAACGACTGAGGACATAACCTTTTGGGCTATGTCCTCGTATGGTGGTCAGAAAGGTCCAGCTTGAAATATTGCTTCGAAAGCAGTTCGTTTCGCGCCCTCTGACGACATTCTGACGCTGCAAAGATACGAACTATTTCTGAAATTTCCAAATTTTCAGGCATCTTTTTTATCTCATTGCACGTTTTAATTCAAAAACGCTTGCATTTCTCAAAGGAATCTTACCTCTCCCTTCCTTTGATCCTTGAGCGCATGCTGCGTACTAATTCGCTATCATTTAGCCAATAAATATAAAAAGGTGAGGCGATAATGCCACTAATTCCCCAAAAAGTTGTACTTTTGCACGCATTAATAACACACAAAGGACTGTCCGTGTTGTGATACGGTATATGCCGAGGGCTTTTTCGTGCCGTTTCCTGTAACTTTGAACCACGATTCAAAAAAAAGAATTATTCTTGTTATGTTTCGCGTATTCAATCGTATCAATAGTAGAAGTATATGGAAATCGACGTGCTGACATCCTCGTTTATTGGCTTGCGAGACAAGCTGCACCACATCGCCCTGAATTATCTGGAAAGCGATGAGGATGCTAAAGATGCACTACAAGACACTTGGCTTAAACTGAGGAATAGAGGCGATGTCGAGACCACATCTGAAGCAAGGAATAAGCTTGTAACCGTGCTGCGCCACGTCTGCATAGACCGTTTGAGGAAAGCCAAGCCAATCCCGATTGATACCATCAGTGTCCGAGAATTGAATGTCTATAGCATGGAGGAAGAGGACTTGAAGCGTCTTGAAACGCTACTGCAAAAGGGATTGACTCCACAGCAACGGGAGATATTCAACCTCGTCACGCACGAAGGAATGGAATACGAACAGATTGCCGAAAAGCTATCGATGACCGTTGAAGCCGCGAGAATGAACATGAGTCGAATCAGAAAGAAGATGCGTGAAACCTATAATAAATTGAACAAATGAAACAGAACGCCAGACATATCACCATAGAAGAAGCCGAACAACTCTGTCGGCTATATATGGATTGCCAGTTATCGGTATTGGAAGAGACGGAACTGGAGTATGTGCTGATGCAGTCCGAATTGGACTCTCCTCTGATCAGTGAAACAAGAATGTTGATGGGCATATCGCGTTCCGTCAATCTCCAAACACCGAAAAAGCGTTTGTTCCTAACTTGGGGTTGGCGGGTAGCAGCATGTGTGACCATTCTGATTGGTAGCGTCGCACTTCTGCGAAACCACACAACAAAAGAGACGGATTGCATCGCATACGTGGAAGGTACTAAGGTTAGCGGCGAAAGGGCCAAGGTCATCGCTGAAACAGATGTTGCCAGAATGGAACAGTTTATGAAGACGGTGGAAGCGCAGATAGCTATGGAGCAAGCGAAGGTAGAACAGTTTATGAACCATAATAAAAAAACAAGATGATGAAGCGCCTACTTATATTATTACTATGCATAGTCAGTGCTGTCAGCATCTATGCAAATCCTCCCAAGCTGAATGTGGAGAACCTCTTCGATGGCAGATACAACAACAATAAGAGTGTGACCATTTCCATCTACAAGAACAATGGCAACTACTATCGTGGCCTGACCATCAAGAACAATCCCGAAATCATCAAACAGATTGCCGAGGCCATAGCCAAAGACCAGCCTCGGGCAAAGGACTTCTCCGACTATCAAGGCGAGGACGGACAATACACCTCGCTACAGATAGAGAACAACGGGGAAATCATCTACATCGGTCTGCAACGCGACAAGGCGGGCGGTGGATTTTTCTTCATACAAGGCAAGGAAAAAGCATTCAAGTAATAAATCAATAGCAACATGATGGAAAGAACTTTGAAAGCCATTTTCGGAATGGCCATGCTCCCCATGTGTCTATTCGCACAGGAGAAAAATGATTCCACCACAAACTGGTGGGAGCGAGAGATGAATCTTCACGAGGTTGTTGTGGTAGGTACGCGGACAGTTGTGAAGCAGTCACCCGACCGTATTGTGTACCTGACAAAGAATGACATCTACGCCAAAGGACTGAACGGCATCGAAGTGCTCGACAGAATTCCGCGCGTATCGGTTGTAAACGATTTGGTGACCGTCGCAGGTAAATCATCCGTGCGGTACATTGTTGACGGTCGGCTTCTGGAAATGTCAGACGAGGCAATCACCCTACAACTGAAAAACCTGCAGGCATCGGGTATCGAGAAGATTGAACTACTAACCACTCCACCTGCAAAATATGCAGCAGGCACGAATGTGGCGTATATCAGCATTACCACTCGAAATGAGTCGCTGGGTACGCGTGGCAACGTCTGGGGACGCGGCATCATCAGAGAAGATTTCAGCGACATGCTGGGCGGTAACATCTCGCACACTACGCGACGGGTGGAACTGTCGGCAGATGTAAGCTGGTCGGACAATAAGGGCATCAACGACCTCGACCGCACCTACACCTTTACCGACCACATCAAAACATCCAGCCGCAGTAGCCATTTCACCAACAGACAATTCGGCATCAACAGCCTTTTCAAATACAAGTTCTCCGACCACCTTTGTGCCGGAGCCATCGTCAATGCCAGCGGGATTCGTCTGAAAAGTCAACTCACAGACGTTACGATTGACAACGGCACCTGCTTCAACTCATATAACAATTCTCCGTCACGTCCCAACAATGCGCTGACCTTGACGGCGTTTTCTGACTGGCAATTGGACTCCAAAGGCAAGATGCTCAGTCTGACTTACAACTATTTCAACAAGTCCACCAAATCCTTCGCAGATGTGACTACAACAGGAGGCAATGAAGAAGTCCGCCTCACCGACGACGCCCACAACAAGTATCATATCCATTCCGTGAGACTGGATGCAACGCTTCCGTTTGCCGGCTTCAAGACGGAAACAGGCGTTGCGTTTACAGGTATCGGGAACAACACCGCCCTGACTGTAAACCGCTACGTCAATAGCCAGTGGATAGGCGACCCGACGCAAAGCAATGGGTTCGACTATGACGAGAACACTGTCGCTGCATACATCAGTACGGAAAAGAGCTTCACTAACTCATTCTTCGGAAAAGTAGGCCTACGCTATGAGCATACAGATGTCAAGGGACGGCAGACTATTGGCAACGAAAGCCACAACAACAGTTATAGCTATCTATTCCCGTCAGTGAATCTCAGTTGGAACAATCAAAAGATCGGCCGTTTCTCCCTCTCTTATTCCATGGGCATCACCCGTCCGAACTTCGCCGACCTCAATCCCTTCCGCTTTTATACAACCACTAGCGACTATGTGTCCGGCAATCCTGACCTTCGCCCCAGCCTGGCGCACAACGCCGAGATCAACTACAGTTTCAAAGGAGCCTACGCCGTGGTGTATCACTCTTACAACCACAACTCCATTGGCTATGTCACCCGATTCAATGCTGATGACAGTCAGTACACCATTCCCGAGAATTGCATCAACAACAGTAAGACAGGCTTGTATGCCTCCTATAACCGCTCGTTCTTCGGTTGGTGGGGCGTGAATGTCGGGGGTGAAGTTTTCTATACTGATGCGAAATCCAAGATTGCCGACTTTAAGGATCAGGACGATAGTAGTTGGAGCGGGAAACTGGAATTAAACAACACATGGATGCTCAACCACTCTAAGACGCTTATTCTCGGTTTGCGTTTCAGCCACTATTTCCCGTATAACGAGCGTATGACACACTACGAGCGAATGTCCCTCATTAGTTGCGACATCAGGTATATGCTGCTCGACAATCGCATCACTCTCTCAGCTTCAGTCAGCGACCCTTTCGGTTGGAACATCACCAAGTCCACCGCCCTTTACAACGACTACAGTGTCTATACCCACAACAACATCCATTCCCATTCCATCTCGTTCCGCATCGCCTACAACTTTGGCCGCAACAAGGTGAACGGCGTCTATCGTGACAGCAAGGAAAGAGAGTCAAATAGAACATATTAACAATAAAACTATTATAAGTATGAAGAAACAAAGATTTACCATGTTTGTCATAGTTACCTTCACATTAGTATCGTGTCAGCTGTTTGGTACGAAAAGGGTTGACGAGATAGAAAAAGTGACAACCGAAGCAAAGTCAATGATGGATAATCAGACACCAAAGATGATTGTAACTAACAAGCATTTGGCTGTTGGTGATTCTATTTTGCAGATAGTTATCGATAATAGTTCATCATTCCCACTTCACTATGGTCAGGACTTTTCCATAGAACAAGAAGGCGAAAAAGGTTGGCAGTCAATTACTCTTCCTGATGACTATAGGTTTGACGAAATGACAAATGGTGTTATCAAATACGGAAGAATAATGACAGGTCTGCCTATTCAAATGTTCAACCTTGCTTCTGGCCATTATCGTATCTCCATGACCGCCGATTATAACAATATGGATACATCTATCTCTGATGATTTCTATATTGAAGACAATAAGTAATCCATTAGTACAAATTTGTCGAACCCTTTGGTAAAGAACTTACTCGATAAGAAGATATAATGAATTCGAAATGAATATGAGAACAATTAAAAATTGGAGAATTACGTTTATGTCACTCGTTGCTCTCTCCTTCGCTGCTTGCTCTACGCAAAAGGACGAGCCGTTGCAGCCGTTGGACGATGTGATGATGCAGGCGTTCTATTGGGATGTAATAGCCGTGGGGAAGAGGCACCTGGGGTATAGCAGCCGTCATACCCAAGTAATCTGTCCCTGCGACTACCCTTGAATGAGCACCCCTTGTCGGGGGCTTTTGTTGTCTATCTTTCACTCTTCTTAATCCTTGCCCTCATGCTTCTCACTGACACACGCTTCACATTGAGAGTGGCGGCGATGGTTTCATCATCGAAATGAAGGTCATCCTGCATGATGAGGAAGATGTACTGAGCGTTGGAGAGACCACTGTACTTGCGTTCCCACTCCTGCCAGCGCTTCGGACGCAGTTGGGCAAAGTAATCTACCAGGCATTGCTGCTCCTTGGCGGTGGCCTCAGCGATACACTGGTGCTGCTGCAACTGGCTGAACATCTGCGTGCCAGCAGCGTTCCCGATATGCGCTCCATGCGGTTCTCCAGTTCCTCCTTCAGCCGTGCCATCTCCTGCCCATTCTGCTCACCGCTCTTTTCCAATTGTTCAATATTCGTGCGTAGTTCGCTGATACGACTTGCATCCTCATCCAGTCGGAAACTCAGCCGACGCACCTTCCTACGATGCAACAACATGCCGACCCCGATGGCGAGAGCCACAACTACGATCAGAGCAATTATAAGCCCCTGCATCCACGATGTCCTGCGGTAGAAATCCTTTGTCTGCTGTACCTCGTCGAACTTCTGCTGCCACTCTGCCATTTGCAAAGTCTGATTAACGTATCTCATTGAATCCTCATACGCTTTTACTTGCATCCTTGCTTCTGAAGCCAGTTCTTGATTGCCCGTCAATTCATAAATCTCAGAGAGAAGTTCCATGCACTTCATACGAGTCTTTTGGTCGCAATCAGGCAGCCCCATCTCCATCTTGGCCAGTTTAATGGCCTTCTCATATTGTCCTTGGGCTTTTCGTATGCGAGCCTCTGACAAATAGCCAATATAATTGTAAACATCTGTTTCCTCCCATTTCTTCAAGTAAGTTACTGCTTTTTCGACATCTCCATGCTCCTGATAAATCGTTGCCGCCGTAGCAAAGATATTTGCTAAATAGAGTGAGTCAACATCTCGTGTCATTTTGAGCGCTTTCTCCATATAGGCACATGCGCTGTCCACCTGCCCAATGTCCGAATGAGCCGTGGCACATCTGATCATGCTTCTGAGAATCATCATACTGTCATTGAGTTCGATGTCGCAGTCCAATAACTTATGCGCATATTTTAAGGTTTGTGGATAATTGTTGGAAAAGAGGTTGACTTTGTACAACATTAGATAGGTCTTGTGCTTCAATTTCTGGTCATCAGTTTTGTCCGATATCGTTTCAGCCATTTTGAAGTCAATGATGGCGCCAGGAAAGATGTTAAGCATGTCTCTGATAGCTCCACGGTAAAAATAGGCACAGCCACGATGCCAGTCATCACCATGCTGGTTATAATATGCTATGCTGGCGGAGATGAGCGAATCGTTCTTCGCTATACCATGAGTCTTACAAATCACCATCGTTTTCAGAAGTCCATATTCAGCCTTGTCACCCTCCATCAGAGAGTCCGTACAAACTTTTGCCAGAATGGCTTTTGCCGAGTCTGGCCTGTCTTCTATCGTTTCCCATGCCTGCCTTATTAGGGAGTGCTGTCGTTCGGTACAACCAAACATGATAGCCATGACTGCCAGTATGATGAATAGTTTCTTCATATCGATTGCTATTTGCCTGCAAAATTACGGCTATTTCATCATATTAGCAAGTCTTTTTCATGGTTTTTCCCTCTTTTGCCCGTTCCTCTCAGCCACTTTTTTCTTTGTCCGTTTTTACTTATATATCTTATTACCAATCAATTAACTTCAAAAAGTATGCAACACCCCCTATGGCAATTTCCCCCTCAAAACCTTGCGCGGTTCATATATTCATACTAACTTTGCCATCGGATTAAATCAAACAAATCATCAAAAGAAAAACGATTATGAAGAAGAAAAGTATTATTACGATGATGCTCGCCCTCGTCGCAATGGCGGGGCTGGCGCAGACAAAGACAGTAACTGTCACTGGTTATTCACCCGCACTTGAGGACAGTACTTTGGTTTTTGCAGGAACAGGTAACTTACTAAATATTGTAGATACAGTGAAAGACGGACGTTTCGCCTTCACATTACCAGTAGAAGAACTCACCGAAGGCCATCTCTTTCTCAAAGGCAAAGGTTGTCCCAATTTTGCGATGCCCATCTTTCTCAGCCCTAGTATTAACGTAA
>ONCZ01000075.1 GCA_900316445.1 uncultured Prevotellaceae bacterium
TGTCGCAATGGGTGAAGCTGTCATCCACCTTGAACTTGCCACCGAAATGCTCCGACCAGAAGTCAACGCAGAAGTCATCAGGGTAGAGGACGATTTGTCTCCCTATGAGCTTCTTCATCATTTCGTCTGTCAGATTATTGCCAACGCCTACTGCCAACCATTCGATATCAGGATAAGCCAACGTGCCAAGCAGGGCAGTCTTCTCTTCTTGGACAACGACAGCCTGTCTGCCATACAACAGGTGTTCACCAAAGAACACGTTAGGGTCAACATAATAGTCGAAAGCATACCAAGAATAGAGATGATTGACAAGTGCATCATGATTGAGGATTGATCCGTCATCTACATTGAAGTGTATGACATTACCTCCAACAATCATCCCCTTGCGGTTAATCCGAGGCAGCACAGTGCCATAATGCTCTCCCTTCACTTCATCAGTCGCTCCCAACCGATAACGCATGACAAGATGATCAATTCTGTTTAGCATCTTCGGACTGTCCCCTAACACTCTGTCCAAATAGTCTGTCAAAGAAGAATGGCGGGTAACAAAGCTGTCTTTTGGAATCTCTATGAAAGACAGTTGATAGGCTGGAGCCTTGGTTGCGAGTATCTGTTTCAATTCTTGTTCGTCCATGTCTTATTCAGTTTATGCAGATTATGCAATTATGCAGCATGAATAATGTGAATAATGAATAATCTTGGATTACTCTTTTAGAAGTCTTGAAACCTTACTCTGGGAGATTCCAAGCTGTTCGGCAATGGCTGTCTGTGTCATCCCCTTGGCAGAGAGTTCTCTGACACGGGCCTTCACCTCATCCCTATCGTTGCCGTTCTCAATACTCAGGTGTTCCTGCTCAGTTCCAAAGCCACGACTGATAAAGCCCAGATTGCCACATTCATCCTTACGACGCTCATAAATAGCCACATGGTCAGCGCCCATCGTCAACTCACCATTGCGCCACTTACACTGTTTGACATAAACGAGGTTGGGGTCAATGCTGGATTGTGCGATTCCGATAGCGTCATCTATGAGTTGGTTTATCTTGGCAGATCCCTGCATGGCCGAAAGGGAAAGAGGAACATTACCAGAGTACATCTTGGGAACATGATTGAGAACCACTAACGTCCAGTTGTACTTCTTCTTCAAAGTGTTTAGTGAAGCCATCAACGTTCCAGCATCAGCACTTCTGTCAAGCGACTGTCCCAAAGCTGTGATATTGTCAATAAACACGACATCCACATAATTAGCAACTGCTACTTCTTCTATCCCTTTAAGTACATCTTCTGCCGGATGCTCTTTATCCATCTCAGCACGAAGAAAGGTGGAAGGGAAATTGGGACTCTCATAGCGGTTGCCAAGTTGACGGGGTGTCATTTCGCAGTCCACATATAACACCCGCTTGCCTTGTTCGGCAATATATCTTGCTATCTGCATAGCAAAGATTGTCTTGCCAATTCACAGGCTCAGCATCTTGGAGTGCCTTGAATGATTGTTTAATGATGTCCTTTCCCATCACTTCAACCCTTTCTCTATCCGTTCAACATCCGATTGCTTGTACTGATTCTTGCCACCGAGTTTATAACAGGGCAAGTAGCCATTGGCATTCCATCGCCATAGAGTGGCCCTGCTCTTACGCAGACGCTTAATCACTACAGCCTCGTCAATCATCACGTCATTCTCTGCTTCTTTTCGGGACTGAGCAAGTTCGTCAGCCCATTCAAAAAAGGCAGACTTCAGGACACCAACAGTTGTTATCACCACAGTATTTGACTGTGAATCGTCTAACATTGCAATAGACTTCATTATGTATATTTAGCAGGTTCTTTTGGCGATCCTCACGGTCAGACATTGACCTCGCACCTGCTGGGATCCATCCTCTGCAATGAGGCTTGCAGCGATTTCACGGTGCGAAGGTACAAATTTTTGAAATACGCTTGATTCATTCTGAGTAGCCTACGGTAGCCGACTACCAAAAGCTACTTCTGTTAATCGGATTTAACGCAAAAAGGCACTAAAAAAGGCCTGTAAACATGAGATTACAGACCTTAATATGAACAACTCGTCAAATGAGTTAGTAGAAGAACGACATCACCCATCGCCAGAATTGAAACAGCATATTTCGTGGTGACATAGAGGTCTTTTTGAATACGATTCGACCATCATCTTTCTTGGTATATCCGATTCTCGTTCTTAGCGATGCCCTGATGGGGATCTTTAAGTCCTCTTGGGTCTTGTCGCGTAGCAATGGTAGTTCTTTGTTGTATGCTTTCTGGCTTATAGATGGGAACTCTTCCTTTATATCTTCATACCTACAGCTTTTTATAAGACCTTCTTCACACGCTACTAACATCACCAACGCTGCCCCTTTCCCTATTTCGCCATTAGTCATAAAATGAAGGGTGTCCATAATCTCCTTTGCTTTTTCTGGGAACTGAATCACGTTCAGGAACGATGTGGGTTTGTCTTTTGGAACAAACTGATCCAATAGTCGTATAAAGCCTAAAACAAGTTTCGGGCCAAGACCGGGAATGGACTTACTCAGCAATTGTTTGAGAAAACTCACTATCTCATCACGATGTTTGACACCTCGAATGAAAACATACTCAATCACTTGCTTGTGACCTCGGTCTTTCTCACAGAACTTCTTAAAAGGGATATCACCCCTTGTCATCACTATATATATGACCTCAGCTGTTGACTGCAACGAAGGGGCTGGAATGTTATCATCAATTGATTTGTCCGGCTGCTCACGCTGCTTAACCAATGACATAATATAGTCTATGTTCTTTTCCGTGTTTGACTTCCCGTATTCTTTGTCAATACTTTTGCAAAACTCTTCTAATTTATTGTTTGCCATACCTTACTTTACAATCTTTAAATCCTTGTTTACATAATACAACGGCTGCTTATACGCATAGCACATCAACACAAATCTGTCCTTTAAATCCATATGAGTATAGTGATTCACCGCATCACTGCCTTCATGATGCAATCCGGCTGCATACATGTTTATTTGAGCCTTAGTCAGAATATCAACATGCGTCTTTCGACAAGTTTTGCTGCTGGCCAGCTCGTAAAGGGGCTGATATTTATTATTACCAAGTTCCTCGTCAAAGACTGCACACTTACGGTCAATGCCACAATATTTCATCAATTCTTTGATTTTTACATTATAACCACTTTTGCCACTGACATATTTCAAGATATGGAAGTTAAATTTATACTTCATGATGATATCATAGGCAAAGCGCATCACAGGAGTCTCAATTTCTTTACGGCTCACATTTTCTCTGAGTGTTTTCTCTGGCAAATAATGAATATACATGATACCATCATCAGATACTGCAATATTGTCCATCGACAATCTTTTGAACTCGCTGATGCGGCATCCAAAGGCACATTGCAGGACAAAAGCATCTTTTGTTTCCTGTAGAGACCCTGGCACTTCAGTATCCCTAACTTTTAGGAACTCTTCTTGCAAAAGGAAAATAGGTGGATCATAAGACTCGCGCATCATGGTTCGTTTCTTGTTCTTTCCCAAATAGATGAATGGCGAAGCACTCAACTCGCCTTTCTCTATCAACTCATTGAAGAATGCCTGAATCTTTTTCATCTTTGTTGCAACGGTATTCTGGTCACGGCGTTCTGCAGGTATATTCCTTGGCTTGACCATATCATACAGGCTCTTATGTTTATCCACGTATTTGTATTCATCAAACAGGAACTGTCGAAAATCCATCAGGTCATCCGCATCAAATTCTGACGGAGTGACCTTCAGCCGATGTTGGATAGTAAGAAATCTGGTGAGTTCACCTAATGACACCTTATAATGCCTCTGCCTGCCTTCGCCAAAATTACCATCACGCAAGCCATCATCGATGTATTTTGAAAACCTATCAACTAGCGTCATCTCAGTCAGAGCTTTCACATTCTTCTGGGGATGTAAAACATCTGAAATAGTCTTTTCAAAGTCTTCAGCCGTAATACGAGTTTTGTCTTTAACCTCGCATAACTGCCGATAAGCTGTTTCCATAGCGTCTATTTCCGTGTCTATATCAAGTTTCAGTTGCTTGTTATATACACTTACGCGGGGTTTTAACTCACCAGTATCGGTAAACTTATCCAGATCCTTTAGTTCTGCGTCAATTTCACTCTTATGGTACAGGTCAACACCTCTTCCATCGCGCAAACGGAAACGGAGCCTTATAGTTCCTTCCTGCTTGCTTGTCCTCTTTACTATTGAAAGTCCTTTCATACCTATTATATTATTAAAGCGTGTTTAAAACGTGGTGCAAAGGTACTCTTTTTGCACCACCGAACCAAATTATTGCACCACATTTTTGAAACGCTTTAATATATTTAACCTCGTAAACACCTGATTTACAAAGCAAATCATCTCAAAATTATTTCACGGTATTTCAATTTTTGAATCCCAAACGGATCACGGAAAAGAGAGGTCAATGAGGCCTCTCTTTTTGTTTGGTATCTATTTCTCCCCCTGAGTAGGGGGAGTTAGAGGGGGTCTGATCAGCCTCAGACAATGCGTTTGTTCAGACCACCCCTCACCCCTCCTACTCAGGAGGGGAAGTAATTACAAAAACTTCAGGAAGAATCGCAGAACTCTCTCTTGGGCTTTGAGGGGACAGCTGTGGGGTATGTCCCAGAGTTCGGTCTCGAGATTGTTGACTGCACCCTGACTCTCCCAGACATCATGCATGATGGCGAAGGCCTTCTGCGCACCAGCCACAGGAAAGAGTTTGTCCTGAGAGCCGTTGATGAAGAGCATCGGCTTGGGACAGGCGATGCTGGCGATGTGAGGATAGTCGAGCCAACGGCGCAAGCCAGGCAGACAGTTGGCAAAGCCACCATTCTCCGTACGGCTATAATGCAAAGTAAGTTGTTCGTCGGTGGTCACCATCCAACAGACGGCTGCCCCAGCCTTGATATGGTCGGAGAGCGCAGAGAGCATCCACGTCCTATAGGCACCCATCGACCAACCCGTACAACCAATACGCTTCGGATCCACCTCAGGCAGGGAGGCGAGATAGTCGGTGGCGCGGATATCGTCGTAGGTCATATAGGCTGAGAGGTCAATGCCGTACATCATCATATTGCCGGCAATCATATCGTATTTGTCGCGACGAGGTCCTTCCTTCTGACCCCGTTCGCCCCACATAGGGGCATCGGAGGAGAAGACTACAAAGCCGTGCTGGGCGAGGTAGTCACCGAAGAATTGTCCCTCGTAGTTCTGAACCCAGGCCTCAGCATCGTTGATGACAACGGAATCCTCACAGGCCAGGGGACGGATGACCTTCTCCTTGCCGATGAAGAGATGGGCACCGTGATCGTGTAACACATTCACAGCAGGGAAGGGTCCCTTGCCGTCGGGGATAAGCAGATAAGCAGGAACAGTGTAGTAGCGGGAGAGGCGGATCTCGAGCTTACGGGCCTTGTAGCCATCGCGCTGTTCTTCATAGAGAACCTTTGCCTCAAAACCGTTGACGGGTGCCGGTGGAGGGGTGAACATACAGTCAAATACTTTTTCACGGGCAGCCTGTTTCCAGACGTCGAAGTCGCGGATGTCGCTATTTCCCCAAGCCAGAGGATAAGTCAGATCGGCAATGAGCGAGTCAGCATAGACAGGCAGATTGCGTGTGTACTCATATTTCTCACGCCCTTGCGGATAGGCGCTGACGCAACAGAGCATCAGCAGGAGGGTCAGGTAGTGTCTGGTCGTCTGCATATCGTTATTCGTTGAGGGTGTCTTCTTGCTTCGGCGCTTCAGGGTGCACCCAGAAGTCCCAGTGGTTCACCACCTCCTTGCCGATACTGACGGTGAGGGTGAGTTTCGAGGGCTTGCTGATGCTGTCGAGGGGACAGACGACAGTGCCGATGCCGCAGTTCTTACTCATCGGAATGCTGTCGGAAGAGAGGGCACCACCCGTGATGACACGCTCTCCCTCGGTGATAAAGTAGGCCTTGCGGATGGGAGAGATGTTGCCATAGAGGGCGTTATAGACTTCGATAGGCACCCGAAGTGTATCGGCAGTGGTATAGTCGGACTTCGGGAATCGTGCCAGCGGTACCAGGGGTGAACAGAATTCGCACCAGTCTTTGGCAGGAAAGCGACTACATTCATCGAACGACGGCAACAGAAATCCCACATCGTCCTTCGAAAGCAAGTTACGCTCAATCTGCTGTTTATAGCAGGACATCGGTTCCTCCTGATTCTGCCCACAAGTAATCATCGGACAGTTCCAACCATCGCCGGCATTCATCATTACCAGTGAAGGATGATGGCCGTAAGTGTCTGAGATACTTTTCTGTTCCTCTGGCGTCATCGTCCCTTCGAGCAGGAGATAGACACCCAGTTTGTCGGCAGCGGCAAAGGCAGCATCGGGAGGACAATAGGAACGGAAACGCACGTGGTTCAGACCGTAAGCCTTCACTTTTGCGAAGATATCAGTCCACGAACTTTCATCAGCAGGCGGATAGGCTGTCTTGGGGAAGAAACCATTTTCCAAAGTTCCTCGCAACCAGAGCGGACGTCCATTAATAGACAACCGTTTATCCGCCGACCTCACCATCCGCAGGCCGAAAGTCGTCTCATAATAATCGTCACCCACCCTGATGCCCATCCGATAGAGCTTCGGACTGAATTCATCCCATAAGGCGAAACCAGTCCCGATGGGGATGCGCAGGTCCATCTTCCGGCTGACGACATCCTCCGTAGCCATAAAAGTAACCTCTTCTTTCTTGTCATCCGGCACAATGATGATCACCATATCCTCGAAATACCCCGCAGGATGGTGTTCGCTGTCGATCCATACCGTCATTTGCAGAAAGCCGTCCACGGGCTCAGGGTTGATTTTGACCTTCTTAATGCTCATCTCCCGAGGCTGGGTTTGGAGTTCTATCCGTCCTGAGATCCCGCTACAGTCACTGGTGTCCACACAGACGACGATGGTGTTGCGACAGCCCACCACAAGATGCTGTGTCACATCATACAGATGGGGCGTGAAGCGTGAGGTCTGATGACCGATTTCCTTGCCGTTGATATAGACGGTGGTCTCGGCGTGAGGGCGTTCGAGGAAGAGCGAAATACGCTTTTTTCTCCAGTCACGGGGGATATAGACACCCTTTCGATACCAAGCTTTACCCACAAAATGGCTGCCGCCTTTCCCATTCGACTGGAGCGAGCCTGGCAGCATCACGTAGTCGTCGTAATGCGTCGAGTCGTTGAGGGAGAGATCCCAGGAACCATCCAGGCCGAGGACGTCCTGGGCGGAGGTAGTGACAACTGAGAATAGAGAAATAATCAGTGCCAGCAGACAGAAGAAACGCAGTTTTCTCATTGGACGATGTCATTTTACATCGCAAAGGTACGAAAAATCCGTAATAATCTGTGTAATCTGTGGCTTTTTTTGTGCCTTTGCCACCAAAAAAGGGGAATATGAAGAAAAATTATCTATGTATGATTGCCGTTGTCCTCATCATCAGCGGCGTAATGACGGCCTACCGTTGTTCCAACGACCAAAAACAGACCGCAGTGTCTCCCACTGATGACAGCAGCCAGTTTACAAACATCACCGATGTGGTGCCAGACGCTATCCTCGAGATCCGCTATTACGGCACCTATAATTTCGTGGGCACGCGCGTGGACGGTTATCTGCAACCCACCGCCCTGCTGACGAAACAGGCAGCCCAAGCCCTCCGTGCCGTCAGCGACGATGTGAAGGCGCAAGGCTATCGGTTGAAGATCTATGACGCCTACCGTCCGCAGATGGGTGTAGACCACTTTGTGCGCTGGGCGGAAGACATCCCTGACACGCTGATGAAGACATACTTCTATCCCGATCTTGACAAAAGCGTACTCTTCGAACAAGAATACATCTATGAGAAAAGCGGCCACACACGCGGCTCCACCGTCGATCTCACCCTCTTCGATATGACTACGGAGAAGGAACTCGATATGGGCGGTACTTTCGACTGGTTCGGTCCAGAGAGCCATCCGGACTTCTGCGGCAATCCCGAGACGGGTGAATATACGGGCGACAACAGCAAGAGTCCCGCAGGCCGCAGCATTACCCCACAGCAGTTTGCCAACCGTATGATCCTGCGCCAGACGATGCTCCGTCACGGATTCAAGGCCCTCGACAGCGAATGGTGGCACTTCACCCTCAAAGACGAGCCCTTCCCCGACACCTACTTCACCTTCCCCGTGAAACAACTCTAAAGGGATACAAACGAAAATCAGCAAGCTACCGTGTCGTAACTTGCTGATTTCTTTGATTGTAGCGGGAGCCGGGATTGAACCGGCGACCTCATGATTATGAATCTTATCCATATACATTCCATGAAATTACATAAAATCGTAAATATCTGAAAATAAGCACCTTAAAAATTTGGCAGTTTGCAGGAAAATGCGTAATTTTGCACCAGTTTTCAGGTGCGAATTTCACCTGAATTTCACCGATTATGTATCAAAACACCTATAAATAGGAGGTTTTTCAATGGAAAGAAAGAACGCGAATTTCACCAAAGAGGCAAAAACGGATGCAAGGAAGTACTCCAGCCGTGGTTCATCCAGCCTTGCCAAGTTTACATCTTCGAACGGCAGTGCATACGGAACACTGGCACTCGATACCAGACGAGCCACTGATGATGATACACAAACACTGCCTGTTGCAGTCAGAGTTGCCTATAACGGCAAGTCCATCTATCTTCGTATTGGAAAGAAGTATACCAAGGATGAGTGGATGGATCTTTGCGAATGCGAAAGACAGGCAAGAAACAAGAAATCTAGTGAGCGAAAGGAGCTAAAGACTCTGATGCAACGGGTTGAGAAAATGATCAACGAGATGATCGATGACGAATCATTCAGTTTAAACAAGCTACAAGAGCGATTCACAGGGTTTGCTCCTGAAGGAAAGACCATTTATTCTGTCTGGGAGAAATACATCGAGGAAAGGGTTGAGACGAGCCTTGGCACAGCGAAGACCAACAAAGACGTGATGAACAGTTTTATAAAAGACATGGGAAGCAACGTGTCTTTCGCTGACATCAATCGCTCATTTATCATGAAATGGGTGAAGAAGATGAAGAATCGGGAACTGAGAGATTCGACTATTGGCATTCGTCTGAGGACTTTCAGGGCAATAGTCAACGTATGCATAGACGAGGGACTTATCAAAGGCGACACGAAGGAAATGTTTAAAGATAGTGGCTATAACAAGTCGAACAGCAGGAAGCATGAATTTCTCAATGTGCCTACGATGAAGCGCCTATATGACTTCTGGGAAGAAGGAGAAGCAAAGGATGATGATGGTAAAGAGTTGTTCTATCCACAAGAGAAAGAGGCTACGTTTCGCGATCTTGGTCTATTCTTGTTCATGTACCTTGGCGACGGCCAGAACCTGGCAGATACACTACGACTGGAATACGATGAGTGGTATTTCGCCACGCATGGTCAACAGTTCCGCTTTTTAAGGCATAAGACGGAAGGGCGCAGTGAAGATGACAGTGAGGTGATATTTCCCATTACGCCAGAGATTAAAAAAATATTAGACAAATATGCAAATCCTCCGCAATTGGGAGAACGAGTATTCCCAATCATGAAACAAGGCATACCAGCAGAAACGGAGTTGTGGACGATACAGCGATACAATAAATATATAGGTAAGCATATGGCAAAAGTGGCCGAAATTCTTAAAATGGATCAGGAACCAACCTCAACATGGGCCAGACATAGTTTTGCCACTAATCTGAACAACTCAGGAAAGGTGCCACATAAGTACATTAGCGACAGCATGGGCCATAGTGGTGGAGGCGATATTACGTCAATCTACATTGGCACCTACCCGTATGAGAAGATGACAGAATACAATGCCTACTTGCTCTACGAACATGGTCTAAAGAGCGAAGACGATGTTATACTGGAGATACTGAAAGGGCTGAGTGCTGAAGAGAGAAAAAGAATTATAAAAGCGGCCTCTAAATTAAATAAGTCATAAAACTGATACGGAATGCCACTGCATAAACAATATTCTCCAAGAAATTGATTAACTTTGCACAAAATTTTAGAAAGATGAGCAAACTTATACATATGAATAATGAATATGCTGAGTGGGTTAAGTCTCTCAGCCAGCGTTTCCGCCAGAGCCAGATAAAAGCATCGGTAAAGGTAAACAGTGAGATGTTAAGATTCTACTGGTCACTGGGCAGAGACATTGTAGAGAACAGCATGGATAACAAATATGGATCGGGATTCTTCAACAATCTAAGTAACGATTTGAAGGACTCGCTTCCTGGGGTTAAGGGCTTCTCGCCAAGAAATCTGGCCTACATGAAGAGTTTTTATGTTCTTTACAGCCCTCTTATAAGCCAGCAGCCACAAGAAGCAGGTGGAAATGAGTTTTTGCAACAACTTGTTGCAAAATTCAATACGCTTGATTCAGGTCGTGATAAATTGCCACAAGTCGCTGATAATTCTAGCGACTCACAGATTTTGCAACAGGTTGTTGCAAAATTAGCAGAATCAATCTTTAGTATTCCCTGGGGACACCACACCCTTATAATAAATAGGTGTATGAACCAGCCAGAGAAAGCACTCTTCTTTACCCAAAAGACCATTGAGAATGGATGGAGCCGGAATGTCCTGTTGAATTTCCTTGATACAGACCTCTATGAACGGCAGGGTAAGGCCATTACAAATTTCACCAAGACGTTGCCATCGCCATTAAGCGATCTTGCACAGGAACTGACACGTGATCCCTATGTATTTGATTATGCACAAGTGAGAGAGAAATACGATGAGGCAGAGCTGAAGGAGGCATTGATGGCTAATATTCAGAAGTTGCTACTTGAACTAGGGAACGGCTTCGCCTTTATGGGAAAAGAGTATCGTATGGTTGTGGGAGGCGATGAACTATATTGCGATATGCTTTTCTATAATACCCACATCCATAGTTATATCATTACGGAGGTCAAGACCCAGAAATTCGAGCCTTCTTTCCTTGGCCAATTGAGCGGTTATGTTTCCTGTGCCAATCACATATTGAAGAGAGAGGGCGATAATGACACGATAGGATTACTCATTTGCAAGAGCAAGAATGAAGTAATGGCTCGTTATTCGTTGGAGGGGTTCAACCAACCACTTGGTATCTCTGAATATGAACTATCAAAAGTGTTCCCTAAAGACTTCAAAGGTTCACTCCCTTCAATCGAAGATATTGAGAACGAGCTAAAGTAGAAACAGGCGTTATGAAATTTATTCAAAAGCTGAGGGCTTTCTATAGGTCATGGAAACTCATCAGACTAATAGATCCAAAAAAACTTGAGGAAATTAACGACATTCTGGAGAATATCTACCCAGGAATCAGGAATGAAATACAAAAACTTGTTGAGCGTTATGATATTCACGCTATAAGCAAGACCCTCCAGTATATCAATACCCACGGTGGCCCACAGAAGATGGCAGACTATTACAATGTTGCCGACAAAAACGGTAAGGATGCTATGCTGTCTGCATTCAACAAGGCATTCAAACCTGGTGCCCCTTTTGAAGATGCTGTTCTAACATTGGATGGCATTGCAAAACAGAAGAGGTTAGGTCTTTATACGCAGCTGATTGGCGATGTGAAGGACAGTATTGTTACAACCAGTATCCAACTCCATTATCGGACAATTGATGATTGGCGGACATTCGTTCGAAGACAACATGAGGCCAATAAGGATGTACTTCTTGGTATCCTTGATGAGATACAAGAGAATGATGCAGCAGTTCAGGACACATATATAGAAGAGGAAAACTCTGTGCAACCAGATGATTTGCCAGGCAATAATGCTGGCAAAGAAGCTGAATATGCTTTCCCCATGGATCTTTTTGCAGAACTATATAAATATGACAATAAGGTCTTCAAGCATATCTCTTCTGAATATGAACTATTAAGCATCATTATGAGGAAACCCCACAAGGAGAAACTGGCAGAGTGTACTGGCAAAAAGGTATTGGTTTACCATATCTTGTGGAGATTGCGCAACTTGCTACCAGATGACCAGAAAGAGGTCTGGATAGAAGACATTGCTGCCGAATGCGACTATAAAGTCGAAACCATCAGCAAGAAATACAAAGACGAAACAAACATGAAAAAAGATAATAAAGAGTTGTTGGATGAGTTAAGCTCATTATTCGATGACTACGATACCAAGAAATAGTATCAGCCTTCTTCAACGCAAAACGGCGTATATTCACATCGAATATGCGCCATTTTCATTTCATGCAATACCATGCAAACACGTTTCCACGCATTTCCACGCAAATGACCTAAGATTTAACGATGCTTTGGGATAGTGCTTTTACGGAAAGTCTTGAAACACAACAGATTCCGTGCTTTTGATAACTTTGCTATTATTTTGCGTGCCACTTGCAAGCACTTTTCCACGCATGACCTTTGCAGCCGTTAAACCAATAAAAATACGTTTATGACAGGAAATTTTATTATGTTGCAAAAGGAAGATCTCAAGGAGGTCGTTGCAGAAATGGTTCGGGAGGTGATTAGTAACGGTGTGTTCAAAGAGCAACGCGTTACTGAAGACAATGTTTATTACGACAGAGATGAGGCATGTGCACGCCTGCACATTACGCCTACTACTTTATGGAGAATGGAGAAAGCAGGCAAAATCAAGGTCCATAAAGTAGGACGGCGTAATCTATACTCCAAGCAGGATATTGATGAACTTATCAAGAAAGGTTAATTGCGATGGAAAAGGACATTATTAAACAATCATTCAAGGAACTCCAAGAGGCTGAGCCTGTGAATGAAGGCGGGTTCATAATTGAGCCGATGAACAAGTGCATTGACGAGGCCCACAAACTGCCACCGCTCATATCACTTTATCCAGAAGTCGTGCTCGAAGGTGATCTTTGTATCATCTTCGGGCAGTCCGGTATCGGCAAGACGATCTACGCTATGCAGATAGCCCGCTATATCGCAGAAAATGGTAAGCGACTGTTATACGTTGATTGCGAGATGACGCCTCGCCAACTTGGTAATCGCTATGAAACAGCCAACTTTCCTCCCACTTTCTTACGTGCTGAGATGGATAGGGAGCATCCTGACGAGGATGTACTTAAAGGGATAGAGAAAGCGGGAGCAAAAAATAATGTGGATGTTGTATTCATCGACAACATCACCGCCCTGGGACAGTCGCTTGACAGAAGTGCTGATGCTGGTACACTAATGGCATCGCTAAATACCTTGAAGAAGAAATACAACTGGACGTTAGTGGTTCTCAACCATGTCCCCAAGATGTTCTCAGGCAATGTCCCTCTTTCCCTTTCGGCCATGCAGGGATCTGCCAAGATAAACCAACTCATTGATGACGCTATAGGAATAGCACAATCCAGTATAGACCCAAACCTCGTTTATGTCAAACAGTGCAAGTGGCGAAATGGTGAGTTGACGATGGGCGCTGACCATGTGGCTATCTATGAGCGTTGCAAGGATAAATATGGCAATCTTGGCTTTGTCAGTCGTGGCTTTGGAACAGAGCAGGAGCACCTTAGTATTGAGAGTGGAAACGATAGGGATGAGATGAAGATTCGTGTAAGGGAACTCTCTGGCAAGGGGATGACGCAGACAGCCATTGCCGAACAGCTCAGGATCTCGCAGAGTAAGGTTTCAAGACTTCTAAAAGAGTAATCCAAGATTATTCATTATTCACATTATTCATGCTGCATAATTGCATAATCTGCATAAATTGAATAAAGAAATGGATAAACAAGAATTGAAACAGATACTCGCAACCAAGGCTCCAGCCTATCAAAGGTCTCTCATAGAGATTCCAAAAGACAGCTTTGTTACCTGGCATTCCTCCTTGACCGACTATCTGGACAGCGTGCTAGGAGACAGCCCGAAGATGCAAAACAGGATTGATCATCTTGTCATGCGTTATCGGTTGGGAGCGACTGATGAAGTGAAGGGGGAGCATTATGGCACTGTGCTGCCTCGGATTAACCGCAAGGGTATGATTGTTGGAGGTAATGTCTTACACTTCAATGTAGATGACGGATCAATCCTCAATCATGATGCACTTGTCAATCATCTCTATTCTTGGTATGCCTTCGACTATTATGTTGACCCTAACGTTTTCTTTGGTGAACACCTGTTGTATGGCAGACAGGCTGTCATTGTTCAAGAAGAGAAGACTGCCCTGCTTGGCAAGTTGGCCTATCCTGAAATCGAATGGTTGGCAGTAGGCGTTGGCAATAATCTGACAGACGAAATGATGAAGAAACTCATGGGACGACAAATCGTCCTCTACCCTGATGACTTCTGCGTTGACTTCTGGTCGGAGCATTTCGGTGGCAAGTTCAAGGTGGATGACAGCTTCACCCATTGCGACA
>ONCZ01000091.1 GCA_900316445.1 uncultured Prevotellaceae bacterium
ACAGCTGAATCAGATTCAGGAGAACCTGGAGAACCACTACCACGATATGCAGGATATGGAGTTCACCGTTCAGGAGGGCAAGCTCTGGTTCCTCCAGACACGTAACGGTAAGCGCACAGGTGCTGCTATGGTGAAGATTGCCATCGACCTGCTCCACGAGGGTATGATCGACGAGAAGACCGCCATCATGCGCTGCGAGCCTCAGAAGCTCGACGAGCTGCTGCACCCCGTATTCGATAAGAAGGCCCTTTCTCAGGCTAAGGTCATCGCTCAGGGTCTGCCCGCTTCTCCTGGTGCAGCCTGTGGTCAGATCGTATTCCACGCTGACGACGCTGAGGCTTGGCACAAGGATGGCCACAAGGTGGTGCTCGTACGTATCGAGACCTCTCCTGAGGACCTCGCTGGTATGGCTTCTGCCGAGGGTATCCTGACCGCTCGTGGTGGTATGACCTCTCACGCTGCCGTGGTGGCTCGTGGTATGGGTAAGTGCTGCGTATCGGGTGTAGGTTCACTGAACGTAAGCTATAAGGACAAGACTGTCGAGATCGACGGCGTTGTATATAAGGAGGGTGACTACATCTCTCTGAATGGTACTACTGGTCAGGTATATGCTGGCGAGGTACCCACCAAGGCTGCTGAGCTCTCTGGTGACTTCAAGGAGTTGATGGATCTCTGCGACAAGTACACCAAGCTGCAGGTTCGCACCAATGCTGATACACCTCGTGACGCTCAACTCGCTCGTGAGTTCGGTGCCAAGGGTATCGGTCTGACACGTACTGAGCACATGTTCTTCGAGGATAAGAAGATTATCGCCATGCGTGAGATGATTCTCGCCGACAGTGTTGCCGGACGTGAGAAGGCTCTGGCTAAGTTGCTGCCTTACCAGAAGGCTGACTTCAAGGGCATCCTTGAGGCTATGGACGGTCTGCCCGTGAACATCCGTCTGCTCGATCCTCCTCTCCACGAGTTCGTTCCCCACGATCTGGCTGGTCAGGAGACAATGGCAAAGGAGATGGGTGTCAGCGTAGAGGACATCAAGCGCCGTGTTGACTCTCTCGCAGAGAACAACCCGATGCTGGGTCACCGTGGTTGCCGTCTCGGCATCACCTTCCCTGAGATTACCGCTATGCAGACGAAGGCTATCCTTGGTGCTGCCTGCGAGTTGAAGAAGGAGGGTAAGAACCCGATGCCGGAGATCATGGTTCCGCTGATTGGTACGCTCTACGAGCTGAAGCAGCAGAAGGAGGTTATCCTGTATGCCGCTAAGGAGGTGTTCCAGGAGTATGGCATCGAGGTTGAGTTCGAGATCGGTACCATGATTGAGATTCCACGTGCTGCCCTGACAGCTGACCGCATCGCTACAGAGGCACAGTACTTCTCATTCGGTACCAACGACCTGACTCAGATGACCTTCGGTTACAGCCGTGACGATATCGCTTCATTCCTGCCTGTATACCTCGACAAGAAGATCCTGAAGGTAGACCCGTTCCAGGTACTCGACCAGAAGGGTGTTGGCCGTCTCATCAAGTTCGCTGTGAAGGAAGGCCGCGAAGTTCGTCCTGATCTGCGTTGCGGTATCTGCGGTGAGCATGGTGGTGAGCCCAGCTCTGTGAAGTTCTGTGCCAAGATCGGTATGAACTACGCCAGCTGCTCTCCGTTCCGTGTGCCTATCGCACGTCTCGCCGCCGCGCAGGCTGCTGTAGAAGAGGAATAAGATTCCGACATATTTCAAGAAGGGAGCTCGGAAGGGCTCCCTTTTCAACATTTAATTAAAAACAGGCTTATGAAAAAGATGATTATGACGGTGGCTTTGGCTCTGATGGCCGGTATGCTGCCCACAAGTAAGGTTCAGGCTCAGGATGTGATCACCCCTGCTTCGCAGGTTGATCCCGTCGCTGCTGCCAAGGCTGAGAAGGAAGCCCGTAAGGCTCAGAAGGCTCAGGAGAAGGCTGAGAAGAAGGCAAGGAAGGCTGAGAAGGAAGCCAAGAAGCGTAAGAAGGCAATTGAAGATGCCGAGGACGCTAAGAAGGATGCCGAGAAGGCTATGAAGAAGGCCCAGGAGGCTACAGAGAAGGCTTCTCGCGAAGGCACTCCCGAGGCTCAGGCCAAGGCTGCAAAGGCTCAGGCCAAGGCTCAGAAAGCTCAGGCCAAGGCTGAGAAGAAAGCCAGAAAGGTTAAGTAACTTCTTCCCCTCCTGAGTCAGGAGGGGTTAGGGGTGGTCTGAACAATGGAACAATCTATACTTCTTCAGACCCCCTCTAACTCCCCCTAACTTAGGGGGAGAAGTGATTAGAATTGTCGGAGGGCAGCGATTAGTTCGCTGTTCTCCGTTTTGGTTCCGATGGTGATGCGCAGGCAGTTCTGGCATAACTGCACCCGATGGCGATTGCGGACGATGATGCCTTTATCCACCAGATAGTTATAGATAGCTGGGGCATCAGTCATCTTCGCGAGGAAGAAGTTGGCGTCCGTCGGATACACTTTCTCGCAGATAGGAAGAATCTCAAAGGCATCAATCATTCGGGTGCGCTCCTGCAGGAGTACCTTCACCCAGTTGTCTACCTCGAAGGGATCCTTCAATGCCTCCAGGGCCTGCTGTTGGGTCAGCAGATTGACGTTATAGGGGTATTTTACCTTATTGAAAAGACCAATGATCTCTGTTGAGGCAAAGGCCATACCCAAGCGGATGGCAGCACAGCCCCAAGCCTTAGACATTGTGTTGAGGACGATGAGGTTAGGGTATTTCGACAACTCAGCACGGAAGGTCGGCTGGGAAGAGAAGTCGCTATAAGCCTCGTCAACGATGACCAAACCCTCGAACTGCTCAATCACTTTTACTACCTCTTCGCGCTTCAGGCAATTGCCCGTAGGGTTGTTGGGGGTACAGAGCCAGATGAGCTTCGTGTGGGTGTCGGTGGCAGCGAGCAGACGGTCGGCAGTGAACTGATATTGTTCGTCCAGTAATACAGGACGATACTCAATGTCGTTGATGTCGGCACAGACCTTGTACATGCCGTAGGTGGGTTCGATGGCGACGACATTGTCCTTGCCGGGATTACAGAAACAGCGGTAGGGCAGGTCAATGGCTTCGTCACTGCCATTACCGAGGAAGATGTTCTCGGCCGGTACACCCTTCACTTTCGAGAGGGCTGCCTTCAGTTCCAGCTGCAAGGGGTCAGGATAGCGGTTGAAAGGCTGGTTATACGGATTCTCGTTGGCGTCGAGAAACACCCTTGCCTCTCTGCCGGCATACTCATTTCGGGCTGAAGAATAAGGAGCCAAATCCCAAATGTTCTTCCTACACAACCGCTCTAAACTAATCATAATTTTCAATTATCAATTCTCAATTATCAATTGCGCGTAAGCGGACGCTCATCGCATTCTTATGCGCATCCAATTGCTCAGCCTCGGCCATCAGTTCTACGGCGTGGCCGATACTACGGATACCGTCAGCAGTCAGGTGCTGGAAGGTAACCTTCCGACAATAACTGTCGAGGTTCACACCGTTGTAGGCAGTGGCATAGCCGTGAGTGGGCAGGGTGTGGTTCGTGCCACTGGCATAGTCACCGGCACTCTCACAGGCATACTCTCCGAGGAACACACTGCCGGCGTTGACCACCTGCTTGGCGAGTTTCTCGAAGTCCTTCGTCTGGATGATCAGATGCTCTGGGGCATAGGCATTCGAGAGGGCGATGGCCTCTTTCTGGTCCTTGACAAGAACCAACGTGCTGTTCTCCAGTGCCTTCTGTGCAATCTCCTTACGGGGCAGCAGTTCCAACTGGCGGTTCACCTCTGCCTGTACATCGAGGATAACCTGTTCAGAGGTGGTGATGAGCAGTACCTGTGAGTCGATGCCATGTTCAGCCTGTGACAGCAGATCGGCAGCCACAAACTCAATATTGGCCTTCTCGTCTGCAATGACGCAGACCTCTGAGGGACCGGCAGGCATGTCGATGGCGACATCATGCAGGCTCACCTGTTGCTTGGCGGCCATCACATACTGGTTGCCAGGACCGAAAATCTTATACACCTTAGGCACAGACTCCGTTCCATAGGCCATCGCTCCGATGGCCTGAACACCGCCTGCCTTGAATATCTTGCTCACGCCGGCGATGCGGGCAGCTACGAGAATGGCGGGATTCACCTTCCCGTCACGTCCCGGAGGCGTGCAAAGTACAATCTCCTGACAACCGGCAATCTTGGCGGGTGTGGCGAGCATCAGCACGGTAGAGAAGAGGGGAGCAGTACCACCGGGGATATAGAGTCCCACCTTCTCAATGGCAATACTTTTTTGCCAACAGGTGACACCTGGTTGCGTCTCCACCTTCTTGCCCTTGAACTGCTGTGCCTCGTGAAAGGCGTGGATGTTATAATGGGCGAGCTGGATGGCGGCCTTCAGTTCGGCACTGATCAGTCGCTCGGCCTCTTCCATCTCCTGTTCAGAAACGGCGAGTGTCGGCAGGTCCACGTGGTCGAACTTCAGTTCATAGCCTTTCACGGCATCGTCACCACGTTTCTTGATGTCAGCCAAGACGGCAGCCACCATATCGTTCAGTTTCGATACGTCGAGGTGCGGTCGCTCTACAATCTTCGACCACTCTTCCTTCTTCGGATATCTGATGATGTTCATAGGATCATTTTCTCAATCGGCGTGACCAATATTCCCTGAGCACCCATCTCCTTCAATTTGCCGATAATCTCCCAGAACTGCTTCTGGTCGAGTACGGTATGCACAGAGCACCACTCATCGTCAGCCAGGGGGATAATCGTAGGACTCTTCAGACCCGGCAGCACGTCGATGATCTCCTGCAGACGGGCCTTCGGGGCGTTCATGCGTACATATTTCTTATCCTCGGCATCCTTCACGGCCTTGAAACGGAAGAGCATCTGCTCTAGGATCTCACGCTTCTCGGCAGAAAGTTGTTTGTTGCCGATGAGCAGGGCCTCGCTCTGCATCACGACCTCCACCTCACGGAGGTTATTGCTCACGAGGGTCGAACCAGAGGAGACGATATCGAAGATACCATCGGCCAGTCCGATGCCCGGGCTGATCTCCACCGAACCTGTGATGACATGAATCTCTGCATGGATGCCATGCTTGTCGAGGAACTGACGGAGGATGTTGGGGTAGGAGGTGGCAATCTTCTTGCCGTCGAACCACTCGACACCCTTGTAGTCTATCTCTTTGGGAATGGCCAGCGACAGACGGCACTTTGAGAAGCCGAGGCGGGAGATGATCTCCGCATCCTCACCACGCTCTACGAACTCGTTTTCGCCCACCACACCGATGTCGGCCACACCTGAGGCCACACTCTGGGGAATGTCATCATCACGGAGGTAAAGCACCTCGAGGGGGAAATTGGACGACTGTACCAGCAGCGTGCGCTTTGTGGCACTCACCTTGATGTCGGCTTCCGACAACAGGTTCATCGTATCATCGAACAGCCGTCCTTTGGATTGTACTGCAATTCTTAACATCTTTGTCTTTGTAAGTCTCTAAATTTGCAAATTCGCGTGCAAAATTACAAAAAATCCGTGAAATCCGTGTCATCCGTGTTTAAAAATTAGTACCTTTGCAGCGATTTTATGGGCTTAGTCAATAGAATGAAGCTGTTTTTGAATAAATATGCGCTTTTATTAGGGGTGTTCGTGCTCCTTGTCTCCTGCACACAGAAGCAGGAACGGGTGGTCACGCCCTATGGCTCTGTGCTTGATTCTACCTATGTCGTCGATGAGTTCGACCTAGCGGGTATCCAGACAAGCGGCGAACTGATCATGGCTACGCTCAGCGGTCCGGAGACCTATTATGATTATCATGGTCGTCAGCTCGGTACGCAGTATCTCATCTGCCAGCATTTCGCAGATTCGCTTGGTGTGAGGCTGCGGGTGGAAGTCTGTCGTGACAGCGCTGAACTGGCCAATCGGCAGGCGTCAGGCGATGCCGACCTGATTGCCTGGGGCACACCTGGTCATATTGATGTGGGCAGTGAGAAACCGGAATTGGCTGAGGAGTTGGAACGTTGGAACCGTCCCTCCCGTGTCGATGAGGCACGCAAGCAGGAGCATGAACTCCTCACGGTCAAGAAAGTGAAACGTCGCATCTTCTCCCCGATGCTCGACAAGAAAGGAGGCATCATCTCTCATTATGACCAACTCTTTATGACTTATAGTCGTGACATCCGATGGGACTGGCGATTGATGGCTGCACAGTGTTATCAGGAGTCCACCTTTGACCCGAAAGCCGTCTCCTTTGCCGGTGCGAAGGGTCTGATGCAGATTATGCCGGGTACTGCAGATCACCTCGGATTGGCACGTGACCGTCTCTATGATCCGGAGAGCAATATCGCTGCGGCTGCCAAATATATCGCAGAACTGCAACGGACATTCTCTGATATCCGCGACAACTACGAACGTACGAACTTCGTGCTGGCCAGTTATAATGGCGGTTCGCATCATATCCGCGATGCGATGGCACTGACGAAGCGGGATGGAAAGAATCCCCATCGCTGGGCGGATGTCTCTGCCTATGTCCTGAAACTCTCTAATCCCCGCTATTATAACGATCCCATCGTGAAGAACGGTTATATGCGAGGCACTGAGACCGTCGATTATGTCTCGAAAATCCGTCAACGTCATGCGGGTTATCAGGGGGTGAAATCACCACACATAGGCTTCCATCCTTCCCAGCCCCGGAAGGCTGACAAACGGAAGAACAAGTACGACCTCTGACGTGTAAACGCAAGTTTTTTCGTAAATAATGTTCGTTTTATCAAAAAATGTTGTAACTTTGCACCGTCAAAACCAACTTTAACTATTGCAAATGACGAAAAAACTGTTTGCCAGTGTCCTTGGACTAGCATTGTTGGCATCCTGCGGAAACACCCCGCAGCCAAAGGCTTATACCTCGGAACTGACGAGCGATGACAGTCTGATGATCCGTATGGGACAGTGGACTCTGACCCGATATCATAGTGACAAGCTCGGTATGGATATCAACTACCCGTCGTTTCTCTATCATCAGGAACTGCCCACAGAAACCTGTCAGGAACTGTTTGTGGCTGAGGATGTGTCTATCTCTGTGATTGTCGATTCCCTCAATGGGATGAATTACAGTGCTGGTCAGCAGATGATGGGTATGGGTGCCGACCTCGTGGATGTAGGCGACAATTACAGTATCCTCGCTGGTGCTGAGGAGAAATGGGAGTATTATGGAAAAGTGATTGATGTAGATTCCAGCCGGGTAGTGACAGTGATGCTCCGATATTATCCTGAGCATGGCGAAGCGGTGGAACCTATCCGTGAATGGGTAAACACTTTCGAGGCTGAGTAAATTTTATTAGGCACGGATTAACACGGCCTTAAATAATTTAAGGACACGGCTTTCTACAGGGATAGGAAGCCGTGTCTTTAATAAAAACCGTGTAATCCGTGCCAAAAATTACTTGCAAGGGATTTTGTCTACACGTTTCTGATGGCGACCGCCTTCGAAGGTGGCTGTGAAGAACTCGTCCATGATCTTGCGTGCCATATTGTTGTCGATGAAACGACCAGGCATCACAAGTACGTTGGCATCGTTGTGCTGACGGATGAGGTGGGCGATCTCGGGAATCCAGCACAGACCCGCACGCACCTGTTGGTGCTTGTTCAGCGTCATGCTGATTCCTTCGCCTGAACCGCAGATAGCGATTCCCGGATAGACTTCGCCGCTCTCGATACCCTCGGCCAGCGCATGGCCAAAGTCGGAATAGTCTACTGAAGCGTCGCTCCATGTACCATAGTCCTTATACGGATAGCCCTTCTCCTCGAGATACTCGAGCACGAACTTCTTTAATGGGTAGCCTGCGTGGTCGCAGGCTACTCCTACAGTTTTTACTTCCATTAGCCTAACAGTGCTTTAACCTGCTTGTAAACGTTCTCACCGGTGAAGCCGAGCTTCTCGTCGAGTACCTTGTAAGGAGCAGAGAAACCGAAGCTCTCCAGACCCCATACGGTACCGTCGGCACCTACCAGGCCTTCGAGGTTCACGGGCAGACCAGCGGTCAGACCGAACTTCTTCTTGCCTGCGGGCAGCACGCTCTGCTGATACTCCTTCGACTGGCTGCGGAACAGACCCTCAGAAGGAACACTGACGATACGTGTCTTGATACCATCCTCGCGGAGCAGCTTGGCACCAGCCTCGAGGGTAGAAACCTCTGAACCGGAAGCGAGCAGGATGACGTCGTAGTTCTCATCGGAACCTGCGACGACGTATGCACCCTTGGTAGCCTGGTTGTAGTCGTTGCCCTCGGGCAGCATCTCGATGTTCTGACGAGAGAAGATGAGAGCCGTCGGGGTGTCGATGTTCTCCATAGCCATACGCCAGCAGACGGTGGTCTCCTCAGCATCGGCAGGACGAACTACCAATACAGAGTTCTTGCCGTGGTGGTTCTTCAGCTTCTCCATCAGACGGATCTGTGCCTCCTGC
>ONCZ01000100.1 GCA_900316445.1 uncultured Prevotellaceae bacterium
CGGAGGCAAAGCCCACTACCGCGCAGACTGCCGAAGAGATTGCCGACTGGTGCAGCCAGAGTCCTACGATAAGCTTTGCTATCGACCAGACAGGCTATAGCAAGCAGCAGCATGTAGATTTCGGAGGGAATCGTGATGCTGTAATTGATATGCATGCAGTTTGTATCTGGTTTTTTGGTTTGTTTGGCGAACCTCCCTCATTTTGCGATAAATGACACATATTATAGTTATTATTAAATGAAAAAGATTTTTTTATGGATGTTGACAGGCTTGGCCTCCATCCTTATTTGCGGCCTGACAGTGACAACGATGAGCGCCTGCTCGAGTGATGACGACAAAAACGACAAGGCCGATGCAACTGTCGAGAAAGAGATCATGTACGCTGTACAGATATCCGACGATGTGCTTAAAGTGGCTAATGTAGAAGTGAACTATGTGGACCAGACGGGCGCCAAGAAGAAGGAGGCACTTTCTTCGGCACAATGGACAAAGTCACAGAAGTTGAATAACACGTCACCACTTGCCCAGGGAATCTGGGTCAAGATCACTCCGAAAACAAATGTCGCCTCCGGCACTTACCAGCTGAAGGTTACAACAGGTGTGGCTTGCAAGGCAACCCTTGCAAACGGGGCCGACTGGTGTTCCAAGAGCCCTACTGGTGGTCTGCTTGTAGATCCATCGGGTTATTGCAAACAGCAGCATGTGGACTTTGGAGGAAATAATGACGACATGCCTGAAAATGTAGCAGCTCTTTGTGGTCTCTGTGAACTCTTTTCGTGGTTGTGGGTGTTTGATGATATGCCAGAAGATTTCTGTGATAAACCTTGTGGTAGATAAAAATAATAGACAATGAAAAGAATATTTTATGGATGTTGACAGGCTTGTCATTCATGAGAAAGTTTCTGCTCTGGTTTCTGGCTGCGCTGCTGATGACCGCATGTGGCGGGTGTTCAGCGATTGACGACAAGGTTGACGGTGACGAGGTGACTGATGCCGACAGCCTTGTGGTGGGCGACCAGTTGCCAGCGTTTGAGGTGACGATGAACGACGGTTCGGTGGTGCGCACAGCCGACCTCCAAGGGCAGCCCTCAGTGGTGGTGCTGTTCTCGGTTGACTGTCCCGACTGCCGCCATGAACTGCCCGAGGTGCAGAAGTTGTGGGATAGGAGTCGCCAAGGCGAGCTGACGGGCAACGACAAGCCCCTGCCCATCGTGCTCATCGCCCGTAAGAACCTGGCAGAGGATATTGAGCCTTTCTGGAAGTTTTCAGAGTTCACGATGCCCTACTCGCCACAGCCCGACCGCAAGGTCTATTCGCGCTTCGCTCCCTCGCGCATCCCTCGCATCTACATCAGCGACGCCCAGGGTATCATCCGCTTCGCCCATGCCGACGAGAACATGCCCTCCGCCGAGACACTCGCCGAAGAGGTAGGTAATACTCACGAAGGGTCTGACCCTTTGTGAGGTCTCTGTCTGAAACAATGAAGCCGTCGACATTCACATGCCGGCGGCTTCTGAAAATGTTAACCTCAAACTTAATACGTATGAAAACAACGAAGATTCTTCGTCTCACGACGATGAACTATTTTATTTCAACAAGTCTAATATCGTTTCTGGTGTCGTCTGCATTTTCGTGATGGCACACAAGCCGATACCCATATCCTTCACACTCGCACCAAGCAGATAGACATCATCGTCGATGATGAGAAAGCGGTCGTGGTTCTTATGCGGCAGTTGCAAGAAATGGATCTCACGATATTGGTCATTGTGTTTCTTCAAGTCCGTTTGAAAAGACTCATAGTAACGGGAGTGAATTGTGGCTTCCACATGATCTGCCCGCTTATCCAATAGCGACAGTACACGGTCATCCACATAATTGTCTATCAGCACAATCCGATGCTTGGCACTCCTCACCAAGTCTGAGACGTATTCCCAGGCATCCCATACACAGCCTGTGGCAAATATCTGTTCTGGCAGTTGTTCTGGAATACGTTTCTCGATAGTGGTAATAATCTGGTTTACTTTCTCATCTGTTTCTGTCTGATGCTGCTCAATGTTAAGGATACGTTGCATCATCAGCACATTGTTATTTACGATGTCTGGAATCGCTGTGAAAGCACGCATGATACGAATATTAACTTCTACAGCCGTTTCTGACCTCAGTACGCTACTGAGCATGCCTATGCCATTGCGGGTGAAAGCGTAAGGTGGTCTTCTCAAGCCCATTCTTGTGAAATTGGAAGTCACAAATTGTGACCTCCATTCTTCAATATTATGATGTCCTGCAGGATTTGCGGTCGCAATTTGCGACCGCAAAGAATCCAATTCTTCCTTTGTCATTTGAAACATGAAATCATCTGGAAAGCGTTTTATGTTACGTTTCACAGCCTGATTTAATGCTTTCGTCTGAACTCCATAGAGCATCGCCAAGTCAAAATCGAGCATCACTTTTTGCCCACGAAAGGTGTGGATAAGACTTTTTTCGCTTCCTGCCTATAATAATATAATAGGTGTAGAGGGCAGATTGGATTCCGATTCTATAATATACACTAAAGAAGTTGGATTATTATATAATGTAAACAACTTTTAAGATCGTTCTCGCCGATATTGCTTTTTTCTCATTTAACTTTGCAGCCGAATCCCCCCAGAGGGATTAACCAAACATTATAAACATTTAAAACCATAAAATTATGAATCAAAACGAAAACGGACTGCCCGGCAGTCAGAGGGGTTTCGAGGAGGCCCCCATCTCTACAGATATGAAGGGAGGCCTTCGTCAAAAGACATTCACAGACGAACAGGTGTCGGTGGCCCTAAAGGCTTGTGTGGGCAAGGGCAAAGGCAAGGTGATCAATAACAAAAAGAAATGGGCTGGTGCTTACTGGTGCCTGAGAAAGAAATGCTACTATCCTGTGGATCCAAAAGAATTCTGCGACAAGATTAAGAACCTGAAACTCGGACTGCCTGAAGATGTGAGCTGTGACTATGACAACATCAGAAGGTATTGCAACCTTACATTCATGAGTTTAGACTTCGAATTAGTGGATGAAGGCTTGATTGATAACAGGGAGAAAGATGTGTTTCTATGGTGTAGGGAGATAGCCATGAAATTGGCCGAAGAATTGGAAAAAGCATCTTTCCCAGAAAAGTGAAATACCAAAATAATACCAATAATACCAAAGTATTACCAAAGTATTACCAAATCATTACCAAAACGTTCCAGCTATTGTGGGACGTTTTTTTATGCCTAATTTTGTCATCGAATTCAGTCGGGAGCGGGTCTCAACAAACACCCAGACCACTGATAGGAAAGAATATACATTATTAATTATTTAACAGTACAACTATGAATTCAAATTTTAATCAGGAGTTAATGCAGGATTTTCTTGAAAAGATTATCCAGACAAGAAAAGAACGCGCGATGATTATTGCTACAGAGCAAGGGATGTTGGAACGGGTGGCGCAGATGATAGATAATGCCATCTCCTGCTTCCAAAACATGGGCCTGAAGATGAAGACTGGTAAGGGTACAGTCAGATGGTGGCTCACAACAACCGATGCCAAAGTAGAATCGTATTCTTCCGCAGAGATTGAGGTGAAACTTGGCTTTGCATGCTCACCTGCCGAAATGAAGGGTAAAGTCAGGCTTACGAAGAAGGAGGCGGAAATCGCAGCTGAACTTCAGAAAATCTGGGATAAGAGCGTGAGATATGGCTATTTTTACGATTGCGAGAAGTTCAGGGATTTGGCAGCGAAATTGAGCGTACTGACACATCACTTAAGATGCTATAAGGTGCTGATGTACGACTTCGATTTGGACAATATCTATCTCAAGGAAAACCTCCTGGCGAAGCATTACAATCTTGGTGAATTGAGCGACGAAACTTACAATATGGCCAGCACCAGAGACCTCGTAAGAATAAAAGTTTTGTTTGGATAAGAACATCTAATTATATTGTTTCACTTAATAAAAATTTGTAACTATGATTTCAATCGTAAAAGTAACAGAAGTCTTAGAAAAGACATCGTTCGACGGCAAGGATGGAAAAGTAACAGTCCAGCCGATCATTGTTGAGAACGCTCAGGGCGTTATGTTTGTAGAACTGTATGACAAAATGGTCACAAAGATGGAGGACCAGAAGATTGTCAAGGGTTCTTTCGTCTCTATCGCCACCAAGTTCCGCCTCTCTTCGTTTGAGAGCAAGAACAACGGTGCTACTGGCTACATCAACCACATCGAGTGTATCAACATCTTCAATCTGGCTTGATTATGAAATTGGAAATTTGCATGAGAATCGTAGTAGCCCTGATAGAGGCTATATTGAAAGTTCTCGAGAAGAGCAAGGAGAGTAAAAAAACAGTCGATAGCGATAAGTTCGTCATTAATGACCTGGCTTATCGTCTGAACGGCATCAAGGATAGCGCTGCCTTCTTTGGCGCATCAAAGTCTCAGGAAACGGGCGCTGTGTGTGATGCTGGCTCTAAGAAAGAAGAGGATGACGATCCGAAGCCTGAGTTTATCGGCCTTGACATTCCTCTGATTCAATTCACTTAATTCAAAATCTTATATTATATGGAAGAAGGATTATATTTTAATCAGAACAACGTGCAGACGCTCACATTAGAGAATCTGGCGAAGACGATCCACGAGAACTATTCCAACGGTCTGCCGTGCGGCGGGATCTACCATTTTGAATTGCTCCAGACGCTGTTTGACTATCTCAAAGAGACAGACTTTAAGCCAGAGGTGACAGAGATATTCGCTGCCAATAATAAGGACAGATACCGCCCGGGCGTTTCCATCGATGAGAAGACCGCCCAGGCAAAGGGAGAATATTCTTATGAGGCTCACATCCTGCGTAGGGTATATGCTAATGTGAAACTCTGTGAGTCAGGCATCGACGGAATTGATTTAAACATGGCCGTAGCCTACCATCAGTTAGGTATTCAGGTGGCATTTGGCCCTATGGTCAGGGTATGCCATAACCAAACCATCTTAGCCGCAAGGGATGTTTTTTCTAATCAGAATATCAGCCAGTGCGGCAATAAGATAGAGATTGCCAAGAACGTAAATGCCATGCTTGAAGCGGTCAAGGAATATCTGTCTGATATTCAGAATCGTATCATCGACATGACTAAGACGGTCAAGGAATACCAGAATCAAGATTTCCTCCGTATCCATCTGGAGTATATACTTCGGATGCTGATGGAGGCCCGAATCCGCCATGACAGTAATCACGGACTGATTCACAGTCCCGTCGATTATCCTTTGTCATCAAGTCAGATCAATGCTGCCTTTGAGCGATTTCTGATTGAGGAGGCATCGAGAAAGCCCCTTGATAACGAAGAGAAGAAAGACGGCTACTTGTCATGGTGGGATGCATTGAACATCTTCAACGTTGACCTGAAGCCCGGAGCTTGCATTATTCCCTCTATTATCGGTCAGTCATACGGCCTCGGTGAGTTATTTGAAAATGCATTCCAAATGACCAAGTAGATATGGCAGATCAGAAGAAAACCCAGATTATTCTCCAGAAGCCCGACGCTTCTGAGGAATACTCAAAGCGCCCGAACCGCAAGCCCGATATTTCCAATCGGGCACGGTTTGAGGGCTGGATAGAGGAAGGCGTGTATCTGGTATCCTCGGCAGTCCAACATCCTGAAATGAAGCATGAGAAGATTATTTCCCAGAAGGGTTTCTCGGTGTCGAAGACTGGAGGTGACAAGAAGAAATCGATTGTGCTCAGCTGCTCTGTTGACTCAGAGAGTGCAGATCCCTATGGAATATTGATTGATAAGGTTATCCGTGAGCTGGGCCCGAAGGCTCAGAAACAAACATCCTTTCCATCGTCCGGATATGTGAATGGAGACGGTGAACGGCTGAAAATCTATCACCGTAAAAAGGATAAGCAGATAGTAATCAAGGTTGTACTTGACGCATCTAAGAGCCGCGAACTGATTTTTAAAGAATTCACAGAATTACATACGCAGATTTTTAAAACAATTGGAGAAATTAAATTATAAGAATTATGGATGATGTTATAAATGGTCAGAAGGTAATAGTCAGGGAGCAAGACCTGCTGTTTATGGGGCTGCATCCGTGATGACCTGGCCATCCTTCTAAATGACCTCAACACTAAGGAAACAAAGTATCTGAGAAAGAATTTAAGTGAAGATTAACCCATAAAAAGAAATAATTATGTATAAGAAAGTAGGTAAAATTGAGAAACAAATGTTTGAGTACCACAGGGCAAACCCTGCGCTGGCTCAGATGGACTGGAGTGAAGCACGCTGCTTCAAAGAAGCATGCAACATCGTCGCAGAGCAATTGGTGGCGATCCTCCTGTTCAGCACACGTGACATGAGATTGCAGCACATGACGGCAAAGTGCTACAAGGAGTGGTGTGAGGAACATTCATTGAAGGGAGTGGATGTAAAGGATTATAACCATTTTCTTCGTGACGTTCTGCGTAATGTTACTGAGAAACTCAGTAAGGACTTCAACCTTGATTCGACCATAACCGTATAAAACCCCTTATGGCTATATGCGCTGAATTGAAACGTGCTACCCCGACCGTTCCTGTCGGGAATTTAGATGAACTGTTGACCATATTCAAAGACCCTGTGGTCTATACAGTCATCGATGAGGTAAGACGCAACCTTGAATTGGCCGATAACGCTGAAAAGGCCGGTCTGGCCGATAAGGCAAAGGAATACAAGAAAGTTGCGAATACGCAGAAAGCGTCGCTGCCGGGCATCATCTTCCAGGCAAGCCATTTCGAGGAACACGAATGGATTGACAATAAGAAGAAAAATCATGGCACGGGTGCTTGGCGCCATCAGGAACATGTGGTCATGAACGGCCTCTATATCGTGGATATAGACCATGTGGATGATCCACGGGCTCTTTGGAAAGAACTGCAGGATAAGGGAGTGATGAAATGGAATCCCTTCTTTGTCTTCGTCTCTCCAAGCGGCAAGGGACTCAAGCTGGTGCTGCCCTGCGACATCAACAAAGGCAATATCGCCGCCAACCAAAAGGCATTCGGTGAGGCCTTCGGTGTCGAGGTCGATGAAAAATGCAAGGACGCCAGCCGTCTGACCTTCGTGAGCAAGTTTGACGATATATTGTTTTCACAAAAAGAAGTTTGTACGTATGAGAATTCTGAATTCGTGGAAAGGTGGAACGGTCGTTATAGCGATGGCTCTGCTGACAGTCGTTTACCCTTTTCTAATGGTTCTGCTGGGAATAGCGGGAGTGCTGATGATACTTCTGAGGTGACTCAGTACTTCTTGCTTAATCTCATAACATATTATCAGAATAATAAAACAATCCCCCAAATAGAGGAATATGAAGGCTGGAAATATCGTGGTATTCCTGTAGGGGACATTATCAATGAATATTTTGGAGGTAAGGAACCAGAACAGGGAGACCGGCATGATAAGATGATGCGCTTCGTCAGGGATGCGAGACACATCCTTGAACGCAATGAGAAAGCGGTTATCTATTGGACACTCAAACTTGGCTTTGTCCAGAAGCTGATTGATGAGGGGGATAACGTGGCGAGGGACATCATGGATTCACTGGCATACAAGTATGCTCCATATATGCCGGAAGGTTTCAAGAAAGCGCTGAAGAAACTCAAGACAGTCATGCTTGAAGAGCCTGTAGGCAATTTGACTGAGGATTTGATCAACCAGAGATATCTGGAGTTTGGAGAGCAGTTCAAAGACTTGTTTAAATACTTCCCTGTCATGAAGGAGTGCTGTGCCAATTTCGCAGTTTCCTCATACCCCGCCGTCCTGTTCTCTGCCGCCTGTATGTACGGCACGCTGGCAACGCGCTGCTTCTACTTTCATTATCATGAGCCTGAAATGCAGCGGCGATTGAACTATGAAGTATTTGTCATAGCCGATCCTGCAAGCGGTAAGAGTGGAATAGGTAAGTTGTATAAGATCATCATGGCGCCGCTCATTCTGGAGGATAAGGTGTATAACGACTCTATCAATAAAAACAAGAAAGCCCGCAAGGTGAATGAATCGGTCAAGGATAAAGAGCGAAAGAAGATTGACGTCGTAGAGTCGAAGGTGAGAATCCACGGAAGCCGAACAGCCAACAACGTTTTCATTGAAGACATGGTGAATAACGTCGAGGAAATTGACGGAGAGCTGGTTCATTTGCACCTCTTCACGTTCGACGCAGAACTGGAGGCAGCCCAGCAGGCTGCACGTGGCGGTCAGTGGATTGATAAGACGATCTTCGAACTGAAGGCCTTCCACAATGAGGAGGATAACCAGCAGTACCGGAACGTGGATTCTGTATCGGGCCCGTTCGATGTGTATTGGAACCTTGTTTATACGGGTACGCCTTATAGCCTGTATCGCAAGGTGAATGCCAGGAACTTCGGTTCCGGTCTCTCTACCCGCCTGGCGGTGATACCGCTTGCGCCCGATAAGTATAAGATGATGCCTTTCAATAAGAATGCCCGAACGAATCAAGGGTACAACGAAACGATGAAGATGTGGGCGTTCCGTATGGATGGCGTAAAAGGCGAACTGCCTATCTGGCCATTGGTAGAACATACTTGGAAATGGACTAACGACCTCATGCAGATCGCCGGGCAGAGCAACGATGAAGCGTTGGCGTTCCTCATCAAGCGCATTTCCTACTATGGCATCAACTGTAGCGTACCGTTTATCCTGATGCGCCATTGGGAGGAGTGGCAGGAAAAGAAAACGCTGACCATCGATGAGAAGGACTTAGACCTTTGTGAGTTGTTCATGGAAGTGCAGCTCTTCTCACAGAAAAACTACTTCGGTAAGATGACCGAAACCTATTGTGAGAACAGCCACAAGCAGGTGGAAGAGCAGTCTTCGGACAACCTTCATACGAAGACCGTATCCATGCTGCGGCAGTTGCAGAATGAATTCACATCGACAGATCTTTCTAAGACCTGCGGCGTTACCAAAGAGTACGCAAGGGTACTCATTCAGCGTTGGCAACGGGACGAACTGATCATGCCAAAAGACAATAAGCGACCGAGAAAATATTTCAAAACTAAAAAAGGAGAAATCGTATAATATGAGCAAGAAAACTGAAGAGCGTTACAAGAGCCTCCCAGCGGGAGTGCGCAACAACAACTACTTGAACATCAAGAAGAGTGCCAGTAAGTGGCAGGGAACCAGACTGCCTGAACGGAATCATCCGTTCGTGGAGTTCATTTCACCAGAATGGGGTTATAGGGCCGCCTTTATCATCATGGCAAAGACGTACAGAAGCCGTGGCATCAAGACTGTTTCGGAGATTATCTCAGCCTGGGCGCCAGGCAGCGAGAATAACACATCGATGTATATTGCTACGGTGATGGCGAAGCTGATAGAATGGAATGACTGGTTCAAGTGCAAGGACTTCACCATGCCGGAGCCCAATTCCCACCATGCCAAGTATCTCTGGATTCAACTCGCATCGGCTATGACGATGGTCGAGATCGGGAAGAGCTATTGGGAGGATTACATCTATAAGCATAAGGGATTACAATATATCGAAAAGGGGTTCGATATGGTTTTCAAAAAGGGATAGTCGTGAGGGAGGGCACTGAAAAAGTCCTCCATTTGAAGAGGCGACCTTGATTATTCATTAAAAGCAGATTGCACATAGCCGTTAGATGCGGTTTTGCAATCTGCT
>ONCZ01000092.1 GCA_900316445.1 uncultured Prevotellaceae bacterium
CATGCAGAATAAAGCAGATTCTTTTGCTATCTGTAATTTCTTCATCCATAAGGATATCCTCCTATAGCCACTCTTGTTATTGTCAACACGGATATGACCAGATTTCCAGTCTATCTCTACTCCATCATAATAGGCCAAGTCAAGCCAGTTCTTTGACACATCAACTCCAATGTAAATTTCTCTCTTCATGTTCCTTTTGCATTTTATTAAACAATCGGAACAGAAACAGACGTTATGGGGAAATAAAACTAATTCATAGTTTAGAGCAAATCTAGAAAAACACGTAGTTCCTTTATTAACCCCGTTAACGCTTACTGCCTCTGTATTCCGATGGTGCAAAGGTAAAAGAAAAACACTGCGGTGGTTTGCCTCGCGGCTGGAGGCTTTGCGCCTCCAGCCGCGAGGCAAACCACCGCAGTGTTTTTCATGGTTTATGGCTTCGCCAGAGCGAGTGTCAGCACTTTCAGGAAAATGTCAAAACGACTGTCAACCACATCAGGAAATAAGCAAAAAACTGTCAACCGAAATCAGGAAAAGACAATTGTGCGCTGACGCCGTAACACCGTAACGCCGTAACATCTGTGTATGTGAAAAGTGAAGAGTGAATCGCAGGAAGACGATGTTCTAGCAGAAGAGAACAATAATCCCCGTCAGGAATGACGGGGATTATTCGTTGGTGATTCCGTCGGGATTCGAACCCGAGGCCTACTGCTTAGAAGGCAGTTGCTCTATCCAGCTGAGCTACGGAACCAACCTTTTGCTGTTTTGCGGGTGCAAAGGTAGTCATTTTTTCGCAATCCCACAAATTTTAGACTGAAAATCTGATGTATGAACGGTCATCGAAGCTGTTGAAGCCAGGTGTGAAGCCTTTTGTGGCCTTGAATTCGCCGATGTTGAGGGGATCGTTGCGACGCTGTTCGTCGAGACGGGCTTCGGATTCCGCGAGTGTCGGACAGAGGAAGGGATAGCCGTCGGAGGCGAGGACGATCTCCCAGGGACGGAAGTCGAGGGTGATGACGGGCACACGCGTCTCAGGGATGGGGAAGCCGTCGATGACGGCATAGGATTTGTTCTGCTGCTGCATCTCACGGAGCATCTCAGGGATGATGGCGGCACGGGCCTGGTCGTCGGCAAGGATTTCGTCAGGCGTCTTGCCTGTCGCCAGCAGTTCTTTCACACGGACGGCACGCATCTCGGCCAGCCGCTGTTCGTAGGGTTTGGGATTCTCGCAGAGTTCTCCGCCTACGAGACACTGGCAGTCGCCCACGAGCCAGATCTCGCGACGGCGGATGGAATAAATGACGGCGGATGCGCAGAGGCGTTCTTCGGGATGGGTGGCGAGATGGAGTAGAGGAGGATCAGACCACCCCTGGCCCCTCCTACTCAGGAGGGGAAAATGATACCAGGAGGGGGTGTAGACATCGCGGATGGCCTTTGTGGCGGCGACGCAGAACTGATGGCACGATGCGTCAGGGGGCAACCTTCGGATGATGCGGCTGACGATGGTCATGGCGTAGCGGCCGTTGGACATGCGGGAACTCCATTGGCGCGTGGCCTTTGAGGTCGAGCCGTCGATGACGGCAATGAAGTCATTTGTGACGACGATTCCGTCCTCGCTTTTCTTCGCGGGGTTCTTTGGCGTGAGGCTTTGCTCGATGATAGTCATGAGAGGTGAGAGGTGAGTGGTAAGAGGTAGGCGACTTTATGTTGTCGTAGAGTCGTGGGATGAGGTCGGATCGTCCGATGCGGCGGAGGCTCTGTTCGATGTTGCGGCGCTCCTCGGGCTTGTACCAGAAGAAGTACTGTCGCTGGGCGAGCTTGTCGCGAGGACTCTTGGCGGAGAAGACGGGTTCGAGGGTGTAGGGGTCGTAGCCTGTGTACCAGGTCTCGGTGGCGACGGTCATCGGCGTGGGGGTGAAGTCCTGCACCTGTTCGAGGTGGAAGTCGAGGCCCTTGGTGATGACGGCGAGCTCGGCCATGTCCTCCTCCTGGCATCCGGGATGGGAGGAGATGAAGTAGGGGATGATCTGCTGATGGAGCCCTTCTTCGCGGTTGATGCGGTCGAAGAGTCGCTTGAACTCGTAGAACTGCTGGAAGGAGGGTTTGCGCATGAGGTGGAGCACACGGTCGCTGGTGTGCTCAGGCGCCACTTTCAGGCGTCCGCTGACGTGATGGCAGATGAGTTCACGGGTGTATTCCTCTGCGGCACGGTTGGCGGCCTCGTCTTTACCTTTATATAATAATAGGTCGTAGCGCACGCCGCTGCCGATGTAGCTGTGCTTGATGCCTGGGAGGGCATCGACGGCACGGTAGATGTCGAGGAGCTTGGAGTGGTCGGTATTGAGGTTCGGACAGATCTGCGGATGGATGCAGCTGGGACGTCGGCATTTCTCACAGGCGTTCTTATTGCGGCCAGCCATACCGTACATATTTGCCGAGGGGCCTCCGAGGTCGGAGAGATTGCCTTTGAAGTCAGGCATCTGGATGACCTGCCTCACCTCGCGGAGGATGCTCTCCTTCGAGCGGCAGGTGATGAACTTGCCCTGATGGGCGGAGATAGTGCAGAAGGCACAGCCTCCGAAACAGCCGCGATGGATGTTGACGCTGAACTTGATCATCTCGTAGGCTGGGATGCGCTTGCCCTTGTATTTCGGATGGGGCTGACGGGTGTAGGGAAGGTCGAAGGAGGCGTCGAGCTCTGCGGTGGTCATCGGGGGGTAGGGTGGATTGACAACCACCTTCGTGCCACCTACCTCTTGCAGCAGTCGCTGGGCATGCATCATGTTCGACTGTTCCTCGATATGGCGGAAGTTCTCTGCCTGGGCACGTTTGTTACGGAGACATTCCTCGTGGCTGTGGAGCACGATGTCGTCAGGCGTGGGCTGGACGTCGGCAGAGAGATAGACGGTCTGAGGCAGGTCTGTGATGTCGCTGACGGTCTCACCCTCGCTGAGACGGCGGGCGAGTTCAAGGGTGGGTTTCTCGCCCATGCCGTAGGTGATCATGTCGGCCCCTGAGTCACAGAGGATGCAGGGACGGAGACTGTCCTGCCAGTAGTCGTAATGGGTGACGCGGCGCAGGGAGGCCTCGATGCCGCCGAGGATGACGGGCACATCGGGATAGAGCTGCTTGAGGATTTTCGTATAGACGATGGTGGGGTACTCAGGCCGCATATCGTGACGACCGTCAGGTGAGTAGGCATCCTCTGAGCGAAGCCGGCGGGCAGCGGTGTATTTGTTCACCATCGAGTCCATGCATCCTGGTGCAACGCCGAAGAAGAGACGTGGACGACCGAGTTTCTTGAAGTCGCGGTAGTCGCCGTGCCAGTCTGGCTGAGGGACGATAGCCACGCGATAGCCTGCCGCCTCGAGTGTGCGCCCGATGACAGCAGCGCCAAAGGAGGGGTGGTCCACGTAGGCATCACCAGAGAACAGGATGACATCGAGTTCATCCCATCCCCTGAGTTCCAACTCCTTCTTCGTCGTCGGCAGAAAGTCCGTCAGCCTGTATTCCATTTTCATTTTTTTGCAACGGACTACACGACTCAAGGACTTTTTCTTTTTGATAATCAGTCCTGTTAGTCCTGTAGTCCGTTGCTAATAATTTAATTGAACGGGGTTCCTTGGATGGCCCGGGTGGTGGAGCCGAGGTTGTTATTACCACGGTCCTTCCAGTTGATGTAGAGCAGCACAAGTTGTTGCAAGCCGAAGGCCTTCATGTTGGGGTGATAGATGACGTCGAGGCAGAGGTCGAGCAGTTCTTTGTCTACTCCTGCCTGTGATTCGAGCAGGGAACGGATGTTCAGCTTCAGCTTGTCTAACACCTGTTCGTCAACGTAGCCGTTGGAATCGATAAGGTCGCGCAACAGCTGATACTTTTCAATGGTCAGGAGATGAGTCTCTTCGATCTCGATGCTCCGGGTGCCGGAGGAATTGGTCTGGATTTTCATTTTGTTTAGTTGTTTGATAATTGTTATTTAATGTAATAGGAATTTCAGGATACCCCGCATGAGGGCGAAGCGCACGTATTCCTCCTTGATGCACTCGAAGGGGAAGCCGAGCGTCATGGCCTTGTAGTCTGAACCGTCATAGGCGACGCAGGCACTCTGCTGGTCGGCATAGCGCATGGCACAGAAGGCGGGAGCCACTGGCTGCAGCACATCGGGATGGGTGGCGGCATAGTGGTGCTCGTTGAGCTGGCGGTAGAAGGCGAAGGTGGTGCCGAGACCGCTGATATGGTTGCGGCGCAGTATGTCGGCATCAGTGCCCAGGTAGTTGCATTTGAGCACTTCCTCAAGGTAGCGGCGGTCTGCCGGCATCCGCATATCAGCACCCACGTAGGAGCCGCTGACGAGGAGGGCACCACCTCGTGAGGTGAAGAGCTGCAGGTGCTGGCGCATCATCGGCGTGAATGCCTGATAGGGGCGCAGCGAGTGACCGTCGTTCTTCTCGAGGCCGAGGATGAGGTCCACCATATCGTATTTCATCGGGGTGACCTCGTTGGTCTCGATGGCCTCGGAGGAACAGCTCACGATGTTGTACTGTCCTGTATTGGAGATGGCATCGGCGTGGGTGCGGATATAGTTGAAGTCGTTGCCCGCGATGAACTGTCCTGCGAGGGTCTCGTCGGTAAAGCCAAGGCCGTTGGTGGTCTCCTTACCCATCGCGGCCTTGTTGAAGCACGTCTGATACCCCAGCCATCCTGCCGTACGGCCATGGGTGACGCCTGCATCGTATTCGAGGTCGAAGCCCTGCTCAGTGGAGTTGTCACGTACGGCTGGAGAGGAGAGACGATGGAAGCCGTTGACGATAAGCACCGTCTTCGTAGCCTCAGGGGCGTAATAGCACGATACCACCTCGCTGGGGAAGCTCTCGCCACCCTCATTGACGGCAGCCACCCGGAAGGAGTATTGACGGCCTGGAGCGATGGGGATCTTCACACTGCTATGACCACGGCCTTTGATATATTGCCCATTGTCGAAACCTCCTCTGCCTGTGGCGGTATAGACGATGTATCCTGAAGGCTTGGCGCTGGGTTCGAGGGGATCCTCAACAGCTGTCCAGTGGACCTCAGCCTCGCCCTTGCTGGTGAGGACGACATACACATGGTCAGGGGTAAGGGGTGAAACGACGTAGGGCACATGGTGCATACGACTGACGTAACGCAGAAGTGTCTTATAGATGCTGCGTGCGAAGTTGAAGCGGAAGTTGGGATCCTGTCCGAAACGCATGTCGGCGAAGTTCTGGTGCGACATCGTCTCGATGATGGCACTGGGCACCTTCGGCACACGGCTCTCGGAATAGTTGCGGTCGAAGAGTTCGCGCCGCTGCCACTCGTGGTAGATGGCTTGCATCTCGTTGGGGATAATGGTGAGCAGTTCGTCGGCGAGGTCGCGTGAGGCCAGACGGCTGCGGCCTGTGCTGAGGATGCTGTCGTTCATAAAAGTGGTGCAGACGGCAAGGGTTCCCGTGTGTGTCTTGCCGTCGGTGGTGTAGCCTGCGTCGCTATGTACGGCCAGTGAGAGCTCGATGGGTACGTTACGGCCTGTGGTGTCAGGCATGTAACAGGAACCGCCAGCGAGTTCGTTGGTCATGCAGGAACGGGCGTTGATGTCGTCGCCGTAGTCGTCCTGTCCGTCTTTCGTGCTGTAGACGGAGTAGGGCATGCCTGCCCATTGCGCGAAGTAGCGTGAACCCTCGAAGCAGCGCGGCAGGAGGCTGACTTCTCCCTCACGGGCAATGTTTCCCATACCACCGCCGAAGCGCACACCGTCGGCTGTGACGATGCCGTCGCGGTCGCTGAGGTTGTCGATGACCACGCAGTTACGTTCGTTGTTGCCTTCGTCAAACTGGAACGTGCCGAGATACACCCACGTGCCGCCGCCCATCTGCTGGTTCACGCGGAACTCCGTGGGGATGCCCTGATGCCATACCGTGTAGTGGGCATCATCGATGCTGCGCTCTACAGTCTGGTAACTCACATAGACGGCATACCGGCCAGGCTCAGGGATGGTGGGATACCAGGTGATGGTGCTCTTCAGGTGGGTATCGTTGACGGTGCTCGTCTGACGGGCCGTACCTGCCGTGAAGGGATTCTCCCGTTCCTCGTAGCCGCCTTCATGGAAAGCAAAACCCGGGATGTTGGTGGGATACCAGTCGAAGATGCCCTTGGTCTCCTTATAGCGTGAACCGTCAGCAGCCTTCTTCGTGTCGTTGTCGATGACGGCCTCATGGTCCTGCCAGTCCCTTTCGCGAGGGGTGAACACGATGGCTCCAGCTTTCTCCAGCATAGGGATGAGGTAGGGGGTGACGATGGTCTGCGTGAAGAGATCCTCACGGGTGCCGAAGAGGGCAGGCCGCTGCCAGCGCCACATATGGTCCTTCAGACTGTAGTACCGTCCGTGACTCGCCCAGACGGAGAGATGGCGGTTCTGCAGGCCGCGTGTGACCTTATAGGGTAGGGAGGCGTTGCTCACCCACGGACGACCTGTATAGTCGATGTCGCCCCAGAGACGGTTGGGATCCTGGTCTTTCTGCAGACGGGTAGGCACCAGCTGTCGGATGTCCCAGCCACCTGTTTTCACCACGAGACTGTAGTGTTTGTAAGCAGGGGAGATAATCTTCTTAATAGCGTCGTAGATGTCGTCTGCAGATTTTGGTGTGAAAAGTTGCTCTCCGAAGTGGGAGTCGGCACAGACCTCGATGGTCTTTGTGGTATCATTGACGTTGATGCTCTGCAGTCGTGAGGCTGTACGTACAAGCTGGCCGTAGGGACGATATGCTCGGAAATAGTTGTCGAGTGACTTCTTGATGTCCTGGGCGTTAACAGGGAGTATCAGTAAGGCAGCAAGGGTCAAAAAACAAATTCTTTTCATACGAGTTCTCCAATGGTAAAGTTCTCGGGCTTCTTCCCTTTGAAGTCCTTATAATACACTTTGATATCCCTCATATCACGATCCAGGTCGCCTGAGGGGATGACGGTCTTGGTGCAGACGATGCGTTTCTGCTCGTAGTCGACACCATAGAGCAGAATGGGAAGTCCAGCCTTCAGGGCGATGAAATAGAAGCCTTTCTTCCAGTCTGCCGTCTTCGAGCGTGTGCCCTCGGGCGTGATGCAGAGGTGGAAGGTCTTGGCGGCCTTCGCTGCCTCGGCCATCGCATCCGTCATGCTCGTCTTCTTCTGACGAAACACGGGGATGCCGCCCAAACGGCGGAAGATGGGACCGAGGGGCCAGAAGAACCACTCCTTCTTCATCATAAAGTTACACTGCATGCCTCTCGCCCTACTATACAGCAGTCCGAGGATGAAATCCCAGTTGCTGGTGTGTGGGGCGAGACAGATGATGAACTTGTCGGGATGGTCTTCTGTTACTTCAATAGTCCATCCCATTCGTTTGTATAACAGCCAGTTACAAATTGATTTCCACATGAATATCTAAGCGTTTATCTGATCGAGAATGTCACTGACCTGTGCACTGAACTGCTCTCTCAGATCCTTAAAATACTTCTTGGCCTGGACACCGGGTTCAGGGTGTGACACGCGACGGATGGCGTTATCCTGCAACTTCACAATCGAGAATGCGTGCGCATTCAGATTCTCTTTGTTGGGTGACGGTCCGTAGAGCGACACTGCCACACATTCTGCGAATAGAGCCTCACAAATCAGGTTGATCCTCTTCTTTAATTTTCTCTTGTTTGCCATGTTCATTTCCTCCTTAAAATAGTGTTATTTGCTAAATTGACTAAGCAAAGATAAGCATTTTTTTCGAGATACAAAGCCTTTACGACACAAAAAATATTAAAAAGTCGATTTTAGCCTGTTTTCTTTTGTATTTCTAACAAAAATAAACTAATTTTGCACGTCGAAAAGGATTATTCATTTCAAAATAAACAATTAGCAATTATGGAAAAAAGTGCATTGCAGATCGCAAGAGCTGCCTATCAGCCGAAGCTGCCCAAGGCGCTTCAGGGTGCAGTGAAAATCAAGGAGGGTCAGCCCACACAGAGTGTCGGTGACCAGGAAGAAATCAAGAAGTTGTTCCCCAACACCTATGGTATGCCCATCGTGCAGTTTGAGCCCGCTACCGAGGCCAACACTTCAAAGATGAACGTGGGTATCATCCTCAGCGGTGGTCAGGCTCCTGGCGGTCATAACGTGATTACGGGTCTGTTCGACCAGATCAAGAAGCTCAATCCCGAGAACCGTCTCTACGGTTTCATCCTCGGCCCTGGTGGTCTCGTGGACCATAACTATATGGAGCTGACGCCGGAGATCATCGACGAGTATCGTAATACTGGTGGTTTCGACATGATCGGTTCTGGACGTACGAAGCTGGAGAAGGTGGATCAATTTGAGAAGGGCCTGGAGATCATCCGCAAGCTCGACATTAAGGCCATCGTGATCATCGGTGGTGACGACTCTAACACCAATGCCTGTGTGCTGGCAGAGTACTATGCCGCCAAGAAGTATGGTGTGCAGGTGATTGGTTGTCCGAAGACTATCGATGGTGACCTGAAGAACTCACAGATTGAGACCTCTTTCGGTTTCGATACCGCTTGTAAGACCTACTCAGAACTGATTGGTAACCACATTGCCCTGGAGTGTGCCCTGCAGACTCAGCCGAACATCTGTCTTATCTCTGAGGAGATCGAAGCCAAGGAGATGAGCCTTGATGATATCGTGAACTACATTGCTGAAGCTGTGGCTGCCCGTGCTGCCGATGGTAACAACTACGGCACGGTAATTATCCCCGAGGGTGTCATCGAGTTCATTCCTGCCATCAAGAAGCTCATCGCCCAGCTGAACGATGTGCTCGCTATGCCGGAAGCCAAGAATCTGGACCGTCATGAGTCTATCGACTTTGTGAAGGCTCACACTCCCTGCCTACGGGTGTTGCCCGTCAGCTTGCTCTCGACCGCGATCCTCACGGCAATGTGCAGGTGTCACTCATCGAGACAGAGAAGCTGCTTTCGACGATGGTTGCCCAGAAACTGGAGAGGATGAAGAAGGAAGGTAAGTTCGTGGGTAAGTTCGCCACGCTGCACCACTTCTTCGGTTATGAGGGACGCTGCGCTGCACCTTCAAACTTCGATGCCGACTATTGCTACGCCCTTGGTACCTCTGCTGCCCAGCTGATTGCCAACGGCAAGACTGGTTACATGGCCATCGTGAAGAATACTACAGCTCCCGCAGACCAGTGGATTGCCGGTGGTGTGCCCATCACGATGATGATGAACATGGAGCGTCGTGCCGGTGAGATGAAGCCTGTGATCCGCAAGGCGCTCGTCGAACTTGATGGTGCTCCGTTCAAGGAGTTTGCCGCTCATCGTGAGGAGTGGGCCCGCAAGACCGCTTACATCTATCCCGGTCCTATCCAGTACTGGGGACCCTCTGAGGTTTGCGATCGTCCCACCAAGACTCTCGCACTGGAACAAGCCAAATAAATGTCGAAGAAACGTGTAATCCGACGAAAAGGTGTCGGAACCACAAAGACCTATCACGGCCCAGGGCATCGGAAACGCCCTGGTGTCGTGATTCGCCTTCTTCAGAAGGTTCCTTCCTGGGGATGGTGGATTGGTGGCGGTGCCATCGTCTTGGGTTACATCTGGTTCTTCTATTATTTCTTTGTGGGACCCTTCGGCTTCCGTTGGCGAGCACTCTATGGCACCGTCAACTATCCCGAGGGCTATGAAATCCACGGCATAGACATCTCTCATCACCAGGGTCGTATCGACTGGGGCGAATTGAAAGACAATGGCTCCATTAACAAGTGTCCCATTCGTTTCGTAATGATCAAGGCGACGGAAGGAGGTACGCTGATAGATGAGAATTTCCGTGACAATTTCTATCAGGCCAGGGAGAACGGTTTCACCCGTGGCGTCTATCATTTCTACAGCGTCCATTCCCCTGCAGAACAACAGGCTTGGCATTTTATCAACACCGTCAAACTGGAGAATGGTGACCTGCCTCCCGTGCTCGACGTGGAGCATAAACCGCAGGAACAGACCGATGAGGAGTTCAAGACTTCCGTGCTGCAATGGCTGGATATGGTGGAGAAGCACTATGGCGTGAAGCCCATACTCTATACCTATTTCAAGTTCAAGACACGTTATCTCAACGACTCCATCTTCGACCAGTATCCCTACTGGATTGCCCACTATTATGTCGATTCCCTCCAATACAAGGGTAAGTGGAAGTTCTGGCAGCATACGGATGCAGGCCGTCTGCCTGGCATCAAGGGCAATGTGGACTTCAACATCTACAATGGTTCCTATTATGATCTCCGTCAGATGACCATCGGCTCGCAGGAGACCATTGGTGAAAAGGCATACAACGAATGAGATTCTTCATCACCCTGAGCTACGACGGCACGCGCTATCACGGTTGGCAGGTACAACCCAACGGTCCTTCTGTGCAGGAGAAGTTGCAGTGGGCATTGTCCACCATCCTCCGTCAGGACATTCAGGTGACGGGTGCCGGCAGGACGGATGCAGGCGTGCATGCCCGGATGATGGTGGCTCACTTCGATGTGGAGTCCCTGCCGATGGATGCTGCTGATTTCGCCTACAAGTTGAATCGGCTCTTACCGCAGGACATTGCCATTCAGGAGGTGCGTCAGGTGAGCGACGATCTTCATGCCCGTTTCTCTGCAACCTCGCGCACGTACCATTATTATATACATACTGTGAAGGATCCGTTCCTCAGGGCTTACTCCTGTGAACTGCACTATCCTCTCGACTTTCAGCTGATGAATGAGGCCGCCGCCATCCTGATGACCTATGAGGACTTTGGCGCCTTCTGCAAGGCACACGCCGACGTGAAGACCACCCTCTGTCATATCACCACCGCCCAGTGGCATCAGACCTCACCTTCTTCTTGGTATTTCGAGATTACCGCCAACCGTTTCCTGCGGAATATGGTGCGCGCCGTCGTGGGAACCCTTATTGATGTAGGCCGTGGACGTCTCTCACTCGACGACTTCCGCAAGGTCATCGAAGGCAAGCGACGCACAGAAGCTGGAGAGTCTATGCCCGCCAATGCCCTCTTCTTAGAAGATGTGCGGTATTAAATTGTAAATCTGTAAATCGTAAATCCCACGATGTGGTTAATTCTCGCATTTATGTCGGCAGCGATGTTAGGCTGCTACGATTCTTTTAAGAAACAGGCGCTCAAGGCGAATGCCGTCATTCCCGTCCTGTTCCTCAACACTTTATTCTCATCCCTGATCTTCCTGCCCTTCATCGTACTCAGCGCGACGACGGACACTTTGCAGGGCACCATCTTCCAGACGGCTTCCGGTGGTTGGGAAATGCACAAATACATTGTTCTCAAAGCCCTCATCGTCCTGTCGAGCTGGATCCTCGGCTATTTCGGCATGAAGCACCTACCGCTGACCATCGTCGGTCCTATCAACGCCACCCGTCCTGTGATGGTGCTTGTGGGCGCTCTGTTGTTCTTTGGCGAACGGCTGAACGTATGGCAGTGGATTGGTGTGCTGTTGGCTGTGGCCTCTTTCCTGATGCTCAGCCGCAGTGGCAAGAAAGAAGGCATCGACTTCAAGCACGACCACTGGATCTATATGATTGTGGGTGCTGCTATGTTAGGGGCTGTCAGTGGTCTTTACGACAAATACCTTATGGCACCCGTAGAGAGTGGGGGTGTGGGACTCGACCGTATGATGGTGCAGTCGTGGTACAATATCTACCAGTGTGGGATGATGGCTCTGATGTTGTGGCTGCTGTGGTGGCCGAAGCATGAGCAGACGACACCGTTCCATTGGTCGTGGTCTATCCTCGGCGTGAGTATCTTCCTCTCCACCGCTGACTTTATGTATTTCTATTCCCTCTCATTGCCCGATGCGATGATCTCCATCGTGTCGATGATCCGTCGTGGCAGTGTCATCGTGAGTTTCCTCTTTGGCGCCCTGTTCTTCCGCGAAAAGAACCTCAAAGCCAAAGCCTTCGACCTCGCTCTGGTACTCCTGGGAATGCTATTCCTCTATATAGGTAGTAAATAGATTTAGGCACGGATTAACACGGCCTTATTAATAATAAGGACACGGCTTTCTCTATCGCAGAAAAAGCCGTGTCTTTGATAAAAGCCGTGTAATCCGTGCCTAATATCTGATTCTCTCTTACTTAATCAGGTCCACGCTGCGCTTGAGGAACTTGTCGAGTGCCTCGCCCTTCAGCATACCGTTCTGAAGCAGTGCCAGGTCGATGAGCTGGTGGACGATCGAGTTGTCCTTCGCATAGTCGGCGATGACAGCCTGTTTCTTGTCCTTCTGCTCCTGCACGGCCTTCTCAGCCTCGGCCTTCTGGTCCTTGTCCTCCTGCGTCAACTCGTCGTACTTCTTCTTGTCCTGAGCCTGACGGATGGCAGCCAGACGGGCCTCCTGACCTTTCAGTTCCGACACGATGGGCTTCAGGGCCTCGGCGGTGGCAGCCTCGCTGTCGTCGAGCACCTTCTTCACCAGCGGATGGTCGGAGTTCAGCACGATGTTATATGAGTCGGGCATCTGTCCGTAGAATCCCATACCGGGCTGGAACTTGCTCATATCCTTCATACGGCGCATATACTCGTTCTGCGTGATGATCACCGGACGGGCCTCCTCGCCGAGGGCATCCACCTGCACCATAAACTCTGCCTTGTCGATCTTTGGCATCTGCGTGCGGAAGACGGCTGACAGATTGTCAGACTGCTCCTCGCTCAACTGACTCTTCTTCGCATCCTCCTTCACGATCAGGCGGTCGATGATGTCGGAGTCCACACGTGTGAAGTGACTCTTCTCAAACTTCTGCTCCAGCGTCTGGATGGTGGGCACGTCGAGCTGACCGTCGAGCAGCAGCACGCTGTAGCCCTTGTCCTGGGCAGCCTTGATATAAGAGTACTGCTCCTCCTTGTCTGTGGCATAGAGATATACCAGCTGGTCGTTCTTGTCCTTCTGGTTCGCCTCGATGAGTGTCTTATACTCGTCGAAGGTGAAATACTTGCCCTCCGTGTCCTTCATCAGGGCAAACTCCTTCGCACGGTCGTAGAAGTTCTCCTCAGAGAGGATGCCGTAGTTGATGAACAGCTTCAGGTCGTCCCACTTCTCCTCATACTCCTTGCGGTTCTCTGCGAAGATGGCTTTCAGACGGTCTGCCACCTTCTTCGTGATGTATGTGGAGATCTTCTTCACCTCACGGTCGCTCTGCAGATAGCTGCGGGAGACGTTCAGGGGGATATCCGGAGAGTCGATCACACCGTGCAGCAGTGTCAGGAACTCCGGCACGATGCCCTCCACCTGATCCGTCACGAACACCTGGTTGCAATACAGCTGGATCTTGTTACGCTGCAGCTCGATGTTCGACTTGATCTTCGGGAAGTAGAGGATACCCGTCAGGTTGAAGGGATAGTCCACGTTCAGGTGTATCCAGAACAGCGGCTCATCGCTCATGGGGTAGAGCGTGCGGTAGAACGACTTATAGTCCTCGTCCTTCAGCGTGCTGGGCGTCTTCGTCCACAGCGGCTCCACATTATTAATAATATTATCCTCCTCGGTGTCCACCTGCTTGCCGTCCTTCCACTCGGTCTTCTTGCCGAAGGCGACGGGTACGGCCATGAACTTACAGTATTTCTGCAGCAGGCCCTCGAGCTTATACTTGTCGAGGAACTCCTTGCAGTCGTCGTCGATATAGAGGATGATGTCCGATCCGCGCTCAGCACGGTCTGCATCGTCAATCTCGTAGGCAGGACTGCCGTCGCAGCTCCACTTCACGGCCTTCGCACCCTCCTGCCACGACTTCGTGACGATCTCCACCTTCTTCGATACCATAAACGAAGAGTAAAAGCCGAGTCCGAAGTGGCCGATGATGTTGTTGGCGTTGTCCTTGTACTTCTCTAAGAAGTCCGAGACGCCTGAGAAGGCAATCTGGTTGATATACTTGTCGATCTCCTCCTCGGTCATACCGATACCGTGGTCACTGATGGTGATGGTACCCTTGTCCTTGTCGAAACTGATGCGGACGGTTAGGTCACCCAGTTCACCCTTGAAGTCGCCCTTCTCTTGGAGCGTCTTCATCTTCTGTGTGGCATCGACGGCGTTGGACACCATCTCACGGAGGAAAATCTCATGGTCAGAATAGAGAAACTTTTTGATGACGGGGAAGATGTTCTCGGTTGTAACCCCAATGTTACCTTTTTGCATAAATCAAATATTTAGAATTTTACCATTGGCTTAGCAAAAACCGTGCCAAAGTAATGTTTATTTGCAGGGTATCCCCTGCGGGGATGTTCTTTTCGAAAAGAACCAAAAGGAAATGTCCTTTTCTTCGGCGCGAAGAAAAGAACTAAAAGAAGCATCCACCCTAACCAAGCCTTCCCCTATATGGGAAGGATGTAACTGACTCCGGCGGCGTACGCCGTCCTTTGTCAGGGTTTTGGTATGGCTCTCAAGCCTTTGCCCCTTCGGGGTTCGCCATAGTTTTCTACACCTCTCCCCAGCCCCTCCCCTGGAAGGGAAGGGGTGGCTGCGCACAGAGTATGCGCTCCCAATATTCTATGGACTGCTCATAGCGGTAGCCGATAAAAAAGACATCGCG
>ONCZ01000093.1 GCA_900316445.1 uncultured Prevotellaceae bacterium
AAGGTACAAAAAAATCCGCACATAGCCAAATATTATACAGACTATGTGCAGAATTCAAGTGTTAAAAAGGGGCAGGTGGGACTTTTTCAGTGCCCTCGTTCATTCTTCCACCTCTTTTTTATAATCAAATCGGTCGTTGACATAGTGTCAAATGATTCGTTGACTGGAGTCGAAAGGCTCGTTGACTTAAGTCACCGAATACGTTGACTACAGTCAACGACCGTTTTAAACGGCTATAAAGATGAGAAATCTCCGAGGAAAATGTTAGTTTCCACGGAGATGAATCTCGGAACGAACCTTTGAAACTTTCTGAAGGTACGTTCATCCTCGTTAAATCCTAGAGTTCAAAGTCGAGGCAGGAACGCTGGACGGTGTAGGGACGGACCTTGCCGTTGGCGACGGCTACGTGATCGGGATGGACGGCATAGCCTTTGAGGGCTTCTTTCGATTCGAGGGTGCTGTCGAGCATCACGTCGGCATTCGAGGATGCCAGACGACCGTCGATGTGAACCTTGACGTCGAGGAGTCCGGGCACCTTGCCCATGAGACCTTCCAAACCTTCTTTAATACCTGCCTTGACGGCCTTCTTCTCCTCCTCGGAGAGTTCTGGATTCAGAGTCCAGAGAATAATGTGCTTAACCATAATTGAACTAATTTTAAAACAATGATATATTTTTGACCACGAATTTCACGAATTAAACGAATTTTCTAAACAACGGATTTTACGGATTACACGGATTGAGATGTTCTAAATCGAATGCAGCAGGCAGTTCGAAATGCATCTTCTTGCCGGTAGTAGGATGAATGAAACTGATGGCCTGCGCCTGGAGATAGAGACGGTCTGCCTTTGTGCCATAGAGTTCGTCGCCCATGATAGGACAGCCAAGACCGTCGGGATGGGCACAGTGCATCCTGAGTTGGTGCGTACGTCCGGTGTGAGGCCAAAGAGCGAGGAGCGACCCACCCCCAGCCCCTCCCCAAGGGAGGGGAGTTTGGTTACATTGCATGTCGATGTTCTCAACAGCAGGAGTATTTAAGCTCCCCTCCCTTGGGGAGGGGTTGGGGGTGGGTATCACGCGATATTCTGTGATGGCTCGCTTGCCGCGTTCGAAGTCGACAACCTGACGAGGACGGTTCATGGGATCGCAGAGCAGGGGCAGGTCGATGATGCCATGTTCTTCCTTGGGCGTTCCTTCTACGACGGCGAGGTATTTCTTCTTGACGGTGTGGTCCGTAAACTGCTTCTGCAAGGCGTGATAAGCCTCGTTGGTCTTTGCCACAATGATGATGCCCGATGTCCACATGTCTAAGCGGTGTACGGGCTGTGATCCAGGCCAGCGTTCTTGTGCCCAGGTGGCGATGGAGTAGTCTTCCGTGCGTCCAGGGATGCTCAGCATGCCAGAGGGCTTGTTGAGTACGGCGAGGGCCTCGTCCTCATAGACGATTTCCACCCCTAAGTGTGGGAATCCCTCTGCATCAGGACTGGGATCGACGTCAAGTCCCTGTAGCATCCAAGTCAGTACGGGCTTGCACTTCCCACGGCAGGCGGGATAGAACTGTCCGTGGTGGCGGATTTCACTTTTAGGTGAAGGCCCCCACCAGAACTCGGCCATGCAAAGGGGCTTCAGTCCGTTCTGATAGGCATATTGCAGGAGTTTTGGTGCACAACAGTCGCCCGTACCACCTGGTGGCAGGGGATATTTCTTTCGGATGCGGGGCGAACAGTGGTAGTCTTGCCATATCTCCACAAGGTCTTTCTTCTCACCTCGGGCATTCAAGAACTGATATTGTCGGAAGAGCCAGAGCTGAAGGTCCTGGGACATCTGTTTATAATTCGGGGGTACGGGGGTACGGGGGTGCGAAGGTGCGAGATTACCATCTGCCTCAGGAGTATCCTCGTACCCCCGTACCTCCGTCCCCCCGTTCCCCCGAAACAACTCCGATATTTCCCGTTCCTTGGTTTTGAAATAGCCATCTGGCTGTTGGGCATCGAAGACGGGTGGCACGAAGTAAGGCCAGTCGTTGCGTCCCTCCAGCAGTCCTGAGTAGGCTGCGAGGAAGCCTCCCTCTACGACGAGAACGCCAAACATCTTGCCTTCGGATGGGTTGATACGTTCGATTTCCCGCTTCACCTCTTCTGCCGCAAGGATGCACAACGGATGAGGCTCGTAGCAGAAAGGGTAGGTGAACCGCTCCGGAGGTGTGATGTCGGTGGTGAGGGGATGCAGGGGCGATGGCATGTCGTCAGTGGTCAGCGTTGGCGTTGAGGATGTCGAGGCATTGCTCCACAGGGATACCCTTGTTCTTGTCGGGTGTGTCCTTATAGCGGTCGATCATACGGAACACGGTGTCCATCGCCGTGCGGGTGGAACTCTTGAGCGTCTCGCCATTGAGCAGATGGCCGATAAGTACGGCAGAGAAGATGTCGCCCGTGCCGTGGAACAGCCCGGGTATCTCGTGATACTCCAAATGGAAGTAACTGTTGTCGTAATGGTTATAGCCTGCTACGGCATTCTGGCCGTCAATCTTACAGCTTGTGATAATCACCGACTTACAGCCTATCTGGCGCAGTTTGTCGAGCAGCGTCTTCGTATCCTTCCACGTGATGCCCTCCATGTGGATGGGGGTATTGGTGAGATAGCAGGCCTCCGTATAGTTGGGGAAGGTAAGATGGGCTACGCTGACCATCTCACGCATCAGTTCTACTTGGCGCTCGGTCATACCGTTATAGAGTCTTCCACCGTCTCCGAGGATGGGATCCACGAAGACTGTGGTGCCCAGCGCTCCCTGTTCCTTGCAGTAGCCCGCCACCAGTCGTGCCTGTTCGTCGCTGAACATCAAGCCTGTACAGACGGCATCGAACGAGAAACCGAGTTCTTTCCATACGGGCAGTGTCCCTCGGATATAGTCCGTCGTGTCCTGAATGTTGAACTTCCCGTAGTCGAGGGTGTTCGACACGAGTGCCGTTGGCAGGCTGTATGTTGGGATGCCCAGATACGACAGAATAGGCAGCATGGCCACCATACCGACCTTGCTATAACCTACGACGTCGTTGATTAACAGTATCTGTTTCATGTTTCTCCTTTCATTGGGTTTCTTCGGTGGTCGTCTCTTCTTCGTGCTGGTACAACTTCCGCAGAAGGTTGACCTTGGTAACGATGACATAGTAGCCGTTGACGTATAGTCCCAGCTCTTTCAGTTTGGCGATATCGTTGGCGGTAAGTGCGATCCTGTAGGAGGTCGCATCCCTGCCCACGGCGGCACAGCCCCATTTGTTCAGTTCGTTATAGTTGCCCTCCAGCGTCATCTCGGTAGTAGCGTAGATGGTCTTGAACTGCCAGTAAGTACGGCCGAAATCAGTTCTGTCAGTGGTGAAGATAAATTCCAGTTTGTCGCCTTCCGAAAGGTTCGTGAAGTGTTCCGGCGGGAGGTAGATGCCGTTCTCCCAGTTGCCGAAGTGACATTCATCCTCCCAGATGGTACGGGAATCCCAGTTGCTGGCAATGGGTGTCAGACGGACGTTTTTGATGGTGATAGTGGTGGAGTCGGTAGCCTGAAAAAGAACCTCGCTGACATTCCTGACGTCGAGGCCGTCGAAGAAACAGGTCAAGGAGGAAATGCCTTCACGTCCCCATGTCTTCACCTCCTCGGAAATCTGAACCTGCGTCTCCACTTTTGTCGGCTCTGCGAACTGAAAGGTGATCGACTCATAGGGCGTCCAGTCAACGGGCAGGTTGTGCTCCTTCATGACACCCACCAACCCGCCCCAGGCGGAAGCATAGTAGGTGATGCTGCCATCATCGTTGGTCTCGAAGTTTTCATATATATTATATGTGACGTTGAACTTCGAGGTAATATCATATTTATCCTCTTGGACCTCCTGCCTGCAAGCCGTCAGGGTAACAGTTGCCAGTGATATCAATAGAATCTTTTTCATCGTTCAGTCATTTGTCGCTGCAAAGATAATGTTTTTTTGGCACGAATTGCGCGAATTTCACGAATTTTATACCGCTAATCTTTAATTTTCGTGTAATTCGTGTAATTCGTGCCTAATTATTGTTACCTTTGCAGCATGGCTACAGCAATACAGGCACTCCAGCAACAGCGGCTGCTGCTCCAGATGGAGTATGCTGCCGAGAAGGATGCCTTCCGTAAACAGACCGAGGAGATGGGACTGATGCGGAAGGTGAAGCGTGGTGATGCCTGGTACCCCCTGAAGATGGGCAAGAGCTACTATAACTCGCTCAATCAGTTGGTGGTAGAGGTGTTCCGTCAGGGTGATGACGAGATAGAGCATAACTTCGAGTTCGGGCGACCAGTCTGTTTCTTCCGCGTAGATTCCGGGACATCCGGAATGTCCGGAAAATCCAGAGATACCATCCGCTACTTCAACTTCACAGGCACCGTCAGCTATGTCGATGGCGACCGTATGGTAGTCGCTGTGCCTGACAATGGCCAACTTATCGATGTGCAGGGGGCAGAGAACGTTGGCATCCAGTTGTTTTTCGACGAGACGAGCTATAAGATGATGTTTGAGGCCCTCGACCGTGTGATGCGGGCAAAGGGACGGCTTGGCTATCTGAGGGATCTGTTTTATTCGCATCAGCCGGCAGAGACCTTCAGCTTCGCGCCGATGCACTTCACTTATCTGAACCGTACCCAGGAGGAGGCTGTCAATAAGGTGTTGCAGGCGAAGGATGTGGCCATCGTCCACGGTCCTCCAGGCACAGGCAAGACCACCACTCTTGTCGAGGCCATTTATGAGACACTGCGGCGTGAGAACCAGGTGCTGGTCTGTGCACAAAGCAATATGGCTGTTGACTGGATCTCCGAGAAACTTGTGGATCGGGGTATCAATGTCCTGCGTATCGGCAATCCGACGCGTGTCAATGACAAAATGCTCTCCTTTACCTATGAACGGCGCTTCGAGGCTCATCCCGACTACGAGTTGCTTTGGGCCATCCGCAAGGCTATCCGTGATCTCCGTGCCCATCGCAAACGGGGCGACGACAAATACCATCAAAAACTCGAACGCCTGAAGGAGCGCGCCATTGAACTTGAGATCCGTATCAACGCCCAGCTCTTTGGTGAGGCCCGTGTCATCGCCTCTACGCTTGTGGGCTCTGCCAACCGTTTGCTCGAAGGCCAGAAGTTCGGCACCTTATTTATAGATGAGGCGGCGCAGGCGCTTGAAGCTGCCTGTTGGATTCCTATCCGTCGGGTGTCGCGTGTCATCCTCGCTGGCGACCACTGTCAGTTGCCACCCACGGTGAAGAGTTTTGCTGCGATGAAGGCAGGACTGGGTAAGACGCTGATGGAGCGCATCGTTGACAACCATCCTGAAACCGTCACCCTGCTGAAAATGCAATACCGTATGAACGAGGAGATTATGCGTTTCTCGTCAGATTGGTTCTATGGCAATCAGGTGGAGTCAGCCCCCGAAGTGAAATACCGTAGCATTCTTGATCTCGACATCCCGATGACGTGGATTGACACATCTGAATTTTCAGAAAACTCAGAAAACTCTGATTACTCGGACATTTCCTTCAAAGAGCAATTTGTGGGTGAGAGCTTCGGCCGTATCAATAAGGCAGAGGCAGAACTGACGCTGCTGGTTCTCGAGCAGTATTTTCAGAAGATCGGCAAGCAGCGCATCCTTGACGAGCGCCTCGATGTGGGTGTCATCTCGCCATATCGTGCTCAGGTGCAGTATCTGCGGCGGTTGTTTAAAAAGAAGGAGTTCTTCAAGCCTTACCGCAGTCTCATCAGCGTCAATACCGTCGACGGCTTCCAGGGACAGGAGCGTGATATCATCCTTATATCCTTAGTTCGAGCCAACGACGAAGGACAGATAGGCTTCCTCCGCGACCTGCGGCGTATGAATGTTGCCATCACCCGTGCCCGAATGAAATTGATCATCCTCGGAGATGCCTCTACGATGACCAGACACCCCTTTTACAAACGCCTTTATGACTATATTGAAGCTCTCTGATGGCATTGCAGACGGCTATTTAACTCCTTTTAACGCCTATCACTCCTTAAACTCCACAAAACTTTGTACCTTTGCAGCGGTTAGTATTTCGGAAAATAATGGTTGAGATTAAAAAAGTAACCACGAAAAAGGAACTCAGTGCGTTCGTGCAATTCTACTACGATCTCTATCGCGGCAACGATTGCGCTGTGCCATTTCTCTATTTCGACGAGATGGACACACTCAACAGCCAGAAGAATCCTTCGTTTGATTATTGTGAGGCCGACTACTTCCTGGCTTATAAAGACGGGAAGGTTGTGGGTCGTGTTGCTGCTATCATCAATCGTCACGCCAATGAACGCTGGGATACCAGTCAGGTACGCTTCGGATGGTTCGACTTCATCGATGATGCCGAAGTGTCTGCTGCCTTGCTGAAGGCTGTTGAGGACTGGGGACGTGAGCGGGGCATGAAGGAGATGGTTGGTCCCATGGGTTTCATCGATACCGATCGTGAAGGTATGCTCGTCGAGGGTTTCGACCAGCTCGCAACTATGTATATCAACTACAACTACCCCTATTATCCCCAACACATTGAGCGCCTGGGAGGTTTCGAAAAAGCCAACGATTGGGTGGAGTGTAGGGCGAAGGTTCCTGAAGTAGTGCCCGAAAAGTTTTCTAAGATCACGGAGATGGTGCGTCGTCGCTATAACCTCCGTGCCCATAAGTTTACCCGCCATGAGCTGATGAAGGAGGGCAAGGCCCGCGAAGTCTTCGAACTGCTCAATACCACCTATAAGAATCTCTATGGCTTCTGCCAACTCTCTGACCGTCAGATTGACAAACTTGTGGGTGACTACATCAAGATCGCAGATTTGAACCTCGTCGTAGGTATCGTCGATGGCAATGAGAACGACAAACTTGTAGGTTTCGGCATCACCTTCCCTTCGTTCTCGCTTGCCTTGCAGAAGACTCGCGACGGACGGCTATTCCCCTTTGGCTGGTGGCATCTGCTGAAGATTTTGAAGTGGCACAAGACTGATACAGTCGATCTTTTGTTAATCGGTGTGTTGCCCGAATATCGTGCCAAGGGCGCTAACGGGCTTATCTTCGATGATCTTATCCGTCAATATCAGGCTTATGGCTTCTCGTATGCTGAGACTGGTCCAATGATGGAATCCAATGATGGTGTGCTCTCACATTGGCAGTATCTCGATTCTGTCATCCACCGTCGTCACCGTTGTTTCAAGAAAATAATGTAATATGATGGATAGTATGACTTGGGAGTTTATACTCCGCATTTTTGTGGCAGCCCTCTTGGGTGGTGCTATTGGGCTGGAACGTGAGTATAGGGCTAAGGAGGCAGGTTTCCGCACTCATTTCCTTGTTGCCCTCGGTTCTGCCCTGTTTATGATTGTGTCAGCCTACGGCTTTGATGGTGCGATGTACACACCGGAGCACCGTTGGGATGTATCGCGTGTTGCTGCCCAGGTGGTTTCTGGTATCGGTTTCATCGGAGCGGGTACTATCATCTTCCAGAAAAATGAAAATGCAGTACGTGGTTTGACGACTGCAGCTGGTTTATGGGTGACTGCTGCTATCGGTCTTGCCTGTGGTGGCGGTTTGTATGTTCTTGCCGCTGCTGCCACGTTTCTTGTGCTTGTCGGACTTGAGGCTTTTAACTTCATCCTTCACAAGTTTGATAAGCATCGTGGCGTGTAATAATTGCACAATTTTTGTTTAAAAACCGTTATCAAACGTAACAATGCCTAAAAAGAAAAGTTTATCAAACGTAACAGACACTTTATAAAATGTAACATTTTCACCTTTTGATACATTTTGGAAAATTATGCGTTACAAAATATAAAGTAGATAAATAAAATTTATAATATCTTTGCATCCGATAAGAAATGGCGGAAGAATAGCTGCGTGAGCAGCATGTTTGACGCTCCAAAATGTAAAGTGCAATTAAATTGGCTAATCATTTTTTATATAACAATTATCTTACTAATTAATTTAATTATGTGGAATTTTAAATCACTACAAAAGCCGTTAGTGTTTCTGTTCCTGCTCTGTTTGTTCCC